>CAIYZD010000709.1 GCA_903930585.1 uncultured Geobacteraceae bacterium
AGCATGAGCGACTGGGTTGCCGCGGTGCAGAAGTGTTCTTCGGCGACACTGACCCTGTTGATGAGCCAGAGGCGTCCCACTTCCTGTTGCACCGGCTGCAAGATGGTGAGGTACAGGTCCCGGATTGACAGACCGTCCTGAAGCGCATTCCGTATCACCTGATGGGCTTTGCTCCGGTTACGAGCAAGAAGCTCCGTCAGATACTCTCTGGCTACGTTTGGCAGTGGTATCTCCTGCTGAGAGCAGACCAGCGGTTCATCAGCCATGGGTTCCCCCCTCAACCGGATCGGATGCGCCTGGGCGCAGGCTCTCCAGCGGCAGATTTCCGTTGGTCATGGCGATGACGAATGGTACCTTTTCAAATTTCTCGTGACGGTGCCATGTGACAGAGCGAAGATGGTCAACAAGCGGGAGAGATGCGGTTGTACTCAATTAAAACTCCTCTGTTTGGGTAGGTACCACCAACGGATCTTATAACATATTTTCAAACATCTTAACGGAGTCGAAACAACTTTAACCGTTGTCCCCGGTTATGATACTGTTGCGTAGCGCCATGCGACTCCCTTGGCGCCTGAAACAGGAGACATCAAATGACAGACCCGAACAATACCGATCCCCTTCAGGGGATTACCCTGAAAATGGTCCTAACCGAACTGGTTGAGCAGTATGGTTGGGAAGAAATGGGGCGGTGCGTTGCAATTCGCTGTTTTACCCATGAGCCGAGCATTCAATCCAGCCTGAAATTTCTGCGCCGGACCCCATGGGCCAGGGACAAGGTCGAGGCGATGTACCTTCAGTGGAAGATGGTTACTGTTAGAGTTTGAAGATTCTATTCCGCTATTACTATGACCAGATCTTCTTTCTCAACCTTGTCCCCTTCTTTAAACTTCACATCCGCCACCGCGCCATCCGCTTTGGCTTTGATGTTGGTCTCCATCTTCATCGCTTCAGTAACCATCAAAACATCGCCGACCTTGATCGTATCACCCGGCTTGACGTTCACCTTCAGAACCTTGCCCGGCATCGGCGCCGCAATGTGACAGGGATTCCCCTTATCGGCCTTTACCCGGACCGCCTCGTCACTTAGTACCGACTGGTCGCGAATGACAACCGAACGGTTATTGCCATTCAACTCGAAATAAACGGCACGGGTGCCGTCACGTTGGACTTTTCCGACGGCATTAAGCTTGATGATCAAGGTTTTGCCCGGTTCGATATCAATCGAAGTTTCCTGACCCGGTTCGAGACCATAGAAGAAGACCGGGGTCGGGAACACCGAGGTATCGGAAAACTGCTGGCGATGACGGTCAAATTCCGGATAGACATTCGGGTAGAGGATGGCTGAAACCAGAGACCGGTCGTCAACACGATGCCCCAGCTTCTCCTCCAGCTTAAGTTTTTCCTCTTCAAAATCGACCGGCTCCAGCAGTTCGCCGGGACGGCAGGTAATCGGCTGTTCGCCTTTCAGGACGATTTTTTGAAGTTCTTCCGGCCATCCCTGGTACGGCTGACCGAGCATCCCCTTGAACATGCCGACCACAGATTCCGGGAAGGCCAGATCCTCCTTTGATGTAAAGACGTCATCCGGTTCAAGATTGTTTTTGACCAGGAACATGGCCATATCGCCGACAACTTTTGAAGAAGGGGTGACTTTGACGATGTCGCCGAACATCATATTGACCTTGTGGTACATCTCCTTGCAGTCATCCCAGCGTTCAATAAGACCAAGCCCGGCAACCTGCGGCTTGTAGTTCGAGTATTGTCCCCCCGGAATTTCGTGATGATACACCTCAGCTGTGCCGCTTTTGAGCCCGGACTCGAAGGGAGCGTAGTAATCGCGCACCGTTTCCCAGTAGTTGGCCAGTTTTTGAAGACCCGGCGCATTAACGAGCGGATCCCGTTCGCTCCCTTCCAGCGATGACACCAATGCGTTCAGGTTGGGCTGTGCGGTCAAACCGGAGAGCGAAGAAAGCGCCGCATCGACGATATCCACACCCGCCTCGCTGGCTTTCAACAGCATGGCACTGCCGTTCGAGGAGGTGTCGTGGGTATGCAGATGAATCGGGATGCCGACATTTTCCTTGAGCGCCTTGACCAGTTTGTAGGCCGCAAACGGCTTGAGCAGGCCGGCCATATCCTTGATCGCCAGGATATGAGCGCCCATTTTCTCCAGCTCTTTCGCCATGGAAACATAATACTCAAGAGGATATTTGTCCCGCTTCGGGTCGGTGATGTCACCGGTATAACAGATGGCCGCTTCACAGATTTTACCCGATTTCCGCACCGCATCCATCGCAACCTTCATGCCGGTTGTCCAGTTGAGCGAGTCGAAGACACGGAAAATATCGACTCCGGAATCGGCAGCCTCTTCAACGAATTTCTGGACAACGTTGTC
Organism: uncultured Geobacteraceae bacterium; assembly: GCA_903930585.1. Lineage (GTDB taxonomy): Bacteria > Desulfobacterota > Desulfuromonadia > Geobacterales > Pseudopelobacteraceae > JACRCG01. The sequence goes on from CAIYZD010000709.1 coordinate 2,396, forward strand.
GGGATAATTGGTATAACCGACCGCATTGGAACCACGCAGCAGCATCTGGAACAGGATATTGGGAATCAGTTCCGAAAGCTTATGCAAACGCTGCCACGGATCTTCTCTCAAGAAGCGCATCGAGACATCAAAGGTGGCGCCTCCCCAACATTCGAGAGAAAACAGGTCGGATCCGAGGTAGGAAGTCGGTTCGGCAACTTTAAGCAGGTCGAAGCTGCGCATGCGGGTTGCCAGATTGGACTGGTGGGCATCGCGCATGGTCGTATCGGTAATCAACAGTTTTTTCTGTTCCAGAATCCACTTGGAAAGCCCCTCGGCCCCAAGCTGCATAAACAGATCCTTACTGCCGGACGGACGCGGTCTGGTGGTGTCCACATGGGGAGCGCGGGCTTCGATCAGCTCTGATGACCTGAGCGGCTTCGTCACACCGGGAGCGCCGTTGACAATTACCTCTCCCAGAAAGTTGAGCACTTTGCTGGCACGGTCCTGTTTTTCCCGGAACCGGAGCAGTTCCGGATGCTTTTCGATAAAAGAGGTATCACACTGCCCCTTGAGGAAAACCGGATGGGCAATGACGTTTTCGAGAAAGCCGATATTGGTCTTGACCCCGCGGACACGGAATTCCTGCAACGCCCGGAACATGATGTTGGATGCATCCACAAAGGAGAGTCCCCAGGAGCTGACCTTGACCAGCAGTGAATCGTAATGTGGAGTGATCTTGGCGCCGGTATACGCATTTCCGGCGTCCAGGCGGATACCGCAACCGGCAGCCGAACGATAGGTAGTCAGGGTGCCGAAATCCGGGGCAAAGTTGTTGGCCGGATCTTCGGTGGTGATACGACACTGAATAGCATAGCCGCGCATGTCGATGGCACTCTGGGACGGGATATTGATTTCGGGATCGGAGAGTTTGTGACCGCAGGCAACCAGAATCTGGTTCTGCACCAGATTGCGCCCGGTGATCATTTCGGTCACCGTGTGCTCCACCTGGATCCGTGGATTCATCTCGATGAAATAATGCTTCCCTTCGCCATCCACCAGAAATTCGATGGTCCCGGCGTTACGATATTTAACGTGACCGGCGATCTTGAGCGCCGCCGTGCAGAGTTCCTCACGCTGGCTCTGGGTCAGGGAAAGAGATGGGGCAAATTCGACCACTTTCTGGTGACGGCGCTGCACAGAGCAGTCCCGGTCAAAGAAATGGACCAGGTTACCGTAGTTATCCCCCAGCACCTGAACCTCTATATGCTTCGGATGGGCCAGATAGCGCTCCAGAAACACCTCGGCATTTCCGAATGAAGCCTTGGCTTCGCTGCTTGCCGCAACAAGCCCTTCAAGGAGCTCTTTTTTATTGTTTGCAACCCGCATTCCGCGGCCACCGCCACCGGCAGACGCCTTGATGATGATCGGATAGCCATGTTCCTTGGCAAAAATCAGCGCATCTTCTTCCTTCTCAATCGGAGATTCGGTACCGGGAACCACATTGACACCTGCGGCAATGGCCGCTCTTCTGCCGGAAACCTTATCGCCCAACGAACGCATCATCTCGGCGGTAGGTCCGATGAACGCAATTCCGTTGACACGGCACTCCTCGGCAAACTCGGCGTTCTCGGCCAGAAAACCATAGCCGGGATGGATGGCATCGACATCTGCCTTAAGCGCCAGGGCAATGATCTCGTCAATCCCCAGGTAGGCATCAATCGGAGATTTTCCCTTGCCGATCAGATACGCTTCATCCGCCTTGTAGCGATGCAAGGAGAGTTTATCCTCTTCGGAATAGAGTGCGACCGTGCCGATACCCAGTTCTGTGCAGGCACGAAAGATGCGGATGGCAATCTCACCCCGGTTGGCGGCCATGACTTTACGAAATCGATATTTTTCCATAAGCTTGATACTCCTTGATTAATTTATTTAGCAAAACTAAAAAAATTCAGTAATTTTGAACAGTTACGTTATGTTTTGCCGCACTAAACCAGATTGATTCGATTTTGTCAATCAGGATTTTCACCTTGCCGCAACGTACTGATATGTGATAGATAATCCGGAGTATTATGATCACTGGAGGCATCGTACATGGATATCAGAGTTGTTCCGTTACCGGTTGACAAGATGAAGACGAAAATTACCGAGCAGTCCCAACTTGGCTTTGGTAAATATTTTACCGACCGGATGCTGGTTGTTGATTGGAAAGCTGACCAGGGGTGGTATGACGCCCGGATTGAGCCGTATGCACCCTTCGTATTGGACCCGTCCTGTGCGGTTTTTCATTATGCCCAGGAAATATTTGAAGGACTCAAGGCCTACAAATGGGCTGACGGCCGCGTTGCCCTGTTTCGTCCGGAGATGAACGCGCGCCGTTTCAACCAGTCAGGTGACCGTATCTGCATGCCTGAAGTGCCGGAAGAACTGTTTCTTGACGGCATACATACATTGGTTTCACTGGAACGGGACTGGATTCCCACCGCCCCCGGCACATCCCTTTATATTCGTCCCGCCATGATTGCCGTTGAACCGGTTCTGGGAGTTCATCCTTCCAATCACTTTTATTTTTTCGTGATCCTCTCCCCGGTCGGCGCCTATTACGCAGCCGGATTCAAACCTATCAACATCATGGTGGAAGATCACTATGTCCGTGCCGTACCCGGAGGAACGGGAGAAGCTAAAACAGGCGGCAACTATGCCAGTTCTCTTAAAGCCGGGCTAGAAGCCAAGAAGAAAGGATATGACCAGGTACTCTGGCTGGATGGCCGGGAGCGGAGTTATATTGAAGAGGTCGGCGCAATGAACATGTTCTTTGCCTACGGCAGCCATATCGTTACAGCTCCTCTGTCCGGATCTATCCTTTCGGGCGTTACCCGTGATTCGGTATTGAAGTTGGCCCCTACTCTCGGCTACACCGTTGAGGAATGCCCGATCAATGTTAATGAACTGATGGCCGACATCCGCTCCGGCAAGGTTACCGAAGCCTTCGGCAGCGGGACGGCAGCGGTAATCACACCGGTTGGAAAGCTCTGCTACAAGGATGAGTGCCTGCAACTGACCGGTGGCAACGTCGGTGACATCACTCAACGGCTGTATGACACGTTGACCGGCATTCAGACCGGTAAACTGAACGATGAATTCGGCTGGGTCAGCTTTGTCGAATAGCGCGGATTTTTCCATTAATAGAGGGACCTCCGAGGTTTACTAAACCTATGGGGGTCTGCTTGGTATCGATATGAAACAAAAAAGAAAAGTCACATCAAATCGTCCGACCTCAAATAAACTCTGCACCTCCTGTCGTCGCATCTGCAAGCAGGCGGCAAATGCCGTCGTAGCCAAGTGCCCGCGCTATTATCCCTTTAGCCGCAAACAGACGAAACCGTGGAAACAGATGGATCTGGGACTCTGAAAACTGATCTTCAGAACATCCCGAAGATCGATCCCGCGCGCTGCAGCGGGTGCGGACGCTGCGTCGCCGCCTGCCCTCTTCGCCTGATCACCCTCGAAGTATCCGGTTTTCGTAAAAGTGCTGTGCTGATTACTGCTGAACTATGCTCTCGTTGTGGAAAGTGTGTGGAGAGCTGCCTTTTGAAAGCATTTATAATAGACTGAATTATTTTAGCGTAGATCACATTCATGAGCGCTCCTGCGCTAATTGCATTGACGGCGACACGATCTAGGTGGTATATAAATCAGCACGAAAAGGTGATTTACTATCCCTCATATATCGCTCGTTTTCCAAGAGGAGGAAATAAACCATGATAAATGTCAAAGATATACTTCGGAGCAAGGCTAAGGGTGACGTCTACACGTTCACTCCTGACGCAACCGTGTTGGCTGCAATCGAACTCATGGCAGAGAAAAATGTCGGTTCACTACTGGTGTTGGAGAATGACAATCTGGTGGGGATCATCACCGAGCGCGATTACTCCAGAAAGGTAATCCTGGAGGGGAAATCATCCACGAATACTCTGGTTAAAGAAATCATGAACCAGAAATTAGTGGTCATCAACCCCAGCACTACCATTGAAGAGTGCATGGCCCTCATGATTGAGAACGCTGTGCGCTATCTTCCAGTCATTGAGGAAGGACGCGTAATCGGCGTTATATCAATGGGTAACGTGGTAAATACGATTATATCCGAGCAGAACATCGTGATCAATAATCTTCAGCAATACATCATGCAGGGTTAAATCATCGCGTTTGGCAGTAGCGTTGTCCTGTGCCCATAATTACAAAAAATGAATAAATTGCGAACCAAACAGTCAGGCGGCACCCACGGGGTCGCCTTTTCATTTGTATCAAAGAACCGGACATTAAATTTACCATTGTCATCTTTCTCTTAATTGTGCTATAAAGTCCTGCTATTCAATTCACACGTCCCGGTAAATCCGACGGTGTCCCTATAATTATGATGACGGGGATTCGGCGGGACGGAGGAAAAACCAAAGGAGAAACATATGTCAAGTATCAGCATGAAGGAACTGTTGGAAGCTGGCGTCCACTTCGGTCACCAGACAAAACGCTGGAACCCCAAAATGAAACCCTACATTTTCGGGGCACGTAACGGCATCTACATTATCGATCTGCAAAAAACCGTCCGCTACTTCAAAACAGCTTACAGCTTCGTCAAAGATGCGGCCCAGGATGGCAGCACGGTTCTGTTTGTCGGCACCAAAAAGCAGGCTCAGGATTCGGTTGCCGAAGAAGCGGCGCGTTGCGGTATGCATTATGTTAACCAGCGTTGGCTGGGGGGCATGCTGACAAACTTTGCCACGGTAAAACAGAGTATCGATCGTCTCAAAAGAATCGATGCCATGTTTGAAGATGGTACCATCGATGCCTACACCAAGAAAGAAGCGCTCCAGTTTACCCGCGACCGCGAAAAACTGCAAAAGACTCTGGGCGGAATCAAGACAATGAGCAAGCTTCCGGGTGTTATGTTCGTCATTGACCCGAAAAACGAAGAAATTGCTGTCCAGGAAGCCAACAAGCTTGGTATTCCGGTTGTTGCCGTCGTCGACACCAATTGCGATCCCGATCCGATCGATTATGTCATTCCGGGTAACGATGACGCTATTCGCGCTATTCGTCTACTCTCCGCAAAGATGGCAGATGCGATTCTTGAAGGAATTCAGGCACGCAGGGCAGCCCTGCAGGCAGACACCGAAGGGACGGATGAATACGCTCCTGAAGAAGTAGTTGAAGAAGTCGCCGGCGAATAGCCACACATTACATAATATAAGAGAAAATCCTGTTGTGACGGGATAGGAGGATAGCAATGGCTGTAACAGCTGCACAGATATCTGAATTGAGAAAATCGACCGGCGCCGGAATGCTTGACTGCAAAAAAGCGCTTGAACAGACTGACGGCAATTTCGATCAAGCGGTGGACTTCCTGCGTACAAAGGGTCTTGCCGCAGCATCAAAGAAAGCCGGTCGCGCTGCCACCGAAGGGATGGTTGCCGCCGCAGTTTCCGCAGAGTCAGATAAGGGCATTCTGCTTGAGATCAACAGCGAAACCGACTTTGTCGCAAAAAATGACAAGTTCCAGGGTTTTGTAAAAGACATTGCAAACCATATCCTGCAGGCCAACCCTGCATCGGTTGAAGAGCTTTTCACCCAGCCGTATTGCGGCGACAACAGCAAAACCATCCAGACCATGCTGAATGAAGCTATTGCCGTCATCGGTGAAAACATGCAGATTCGCCGCTTCAGCAGCTTTGTTGTTCCGGGCGCCGGAGCAATCGGCTCTTACATTCACGCCGGCGGTAAAATCGGTGTTCTGGTAGAGGCAACCTGCGACAATGCCGCTGCTGCAAAAGATCCTGCGTTTGCCGCTTTTGTCAAAGACGTGGCTATGCATGCCGCTGCCGCTTCACCGCTGTATGTCCAGCGCAGCCAGGTCGATCCCGATGTGCTTGAACGTGAAAAAGATATTTACCGCGCCAAGGCACGTGAAACCGGCAAACCGGAAAATATCATAGAAAAAATTATCGACGGTCAGGTCAACAAGTTCTATGCCGATATATGCCTTGTCGAACAGCAGTTTGTCAAAGATACCGACAAGACCATCCAGCAACTGGCCGCAGAAACCGGCAAAGCGCTCGGCACAACGGTTACCATTACCCGCTTTACAAAATATGCCCTTGGCGAAGGACTTGAAAAGAAAGAATCCGACTTCGCCGCAGAGGTTGCGGCAGCTGCCGGCCTCTAAGCCTTTTATCGAAGCCGGCCTGCAATGGCCGGCTTTTTTTTGGTTTTATTCCTGACATTTAAATATCATACGTTGTTCTGATTGAAGATAATCACCATCGTTCGGAGGCATGACATGGGCAGAAGATCCTACAACCGGGTACTTTTAAAGCTTTCCGGCGAGTCACTGGCAGGCGATCAGGGATATGGCATCGACCCGCAAACACTGAGTACCATCGCCAGAGAAATCAAGGAAGTCGTTGAAAGTGGTGTGCAATTGGCGCTTGTTATAGGAGGCGGCAACATTTTCCGCGGTCTGGCTGCTTCGTCCAAAGGAATGGATCGCTCAAGTGCCGATTATATGGGAATGCTGGCCACCGTCATCAACTCGCTGGCCATGCAGGATGCTCTGGAGAAACAGGGTGTTTCGACCCGCGTCCAGTCTGCCATTGCAATGCAGGAAGTAGCCGAGCCGTATATCCGTCGCCGGGCCATGCGCCATCTTGAAAAGGGGAGAGTTGTAATTTTTGGCGCCGGAACCGGAAACCCCTACTTCACGACCGACACGGCCGCAAGCCTGCGGGCCATGGAAATGAATGCCCAGGTTATCCTTAAAGGAACGAAGGTGGATGGTATTTATACTGCCGACCCCAAGAAAGATCCCGATGCGGTTAAAATTTCAAAACTGTCCTACATTGATGTCCTGAAAAAAGGGTTGCAGGTTATGGATGCCACTGCTATATCGCTCTGCATGGATAATAATCTGCCCATTATCGTTTTTGATCTGACAACGGAAGGTAATATTAAAAAAGTTATCTGCGGTGAAGAGATCGGCACCATCGTACAAGGAGAATAACCATGCCAAAGAACGTTCTTGATGACATGAAGATCCATATGGAGAAAACACTGGGGGTCCTGAAAAACGAATTTCAGAAGATCCGTACCGGACGCGCCACGACCGGCATCCTTGATTCCATCACCATTGAATATTACGGTAATACGTGCCCCCTGAGCCAGGTAGCAACCCTGGCTGTTCCGGAAGCTCGCACCATTACCATCTCCCCCTGGGAGGCCAAGATTATTCCGGTCATTGAGAAGGCCATCATGAATGCCAATATCGGCCTGACCCCATCGAACGACGGCAAGTCAATTCGCCTGAATCTTCCGCCGCTAACCGAAGAGCGTCGTAAGGAGATCGTCAAGGGACTTAAAAAGAGGGCTGAAGATGACAAAATAGCAATTCGAAACATCCGCCGCGATGCGATTGACAAGTTGAAGAAACTGGAAAAAGATAAAGCTATTACCGAAGACGAATTAAAAAAATACGAAAAAGATGTTCAGGAAGTTACCAAAAGCTTTGAACTGAAAATGGACGAGGCCGTTGGCCATAAAGAAAAAGAGGTATTGGAAGTCTGATGACGCCGCTTGACCCGCACAAACTTCCGGTTCATCTGGCGGTTATAATGGACGGCAATGGTCGTTGGGCTCAACAGCGCATGCTTAAACGCATCGTTGGGCATCAGCGCGGCGCCGAAACGGTTAAAATGGTGGTTGAGCAGGCATCCTTGCTTGGAATCAAATACCTGACGCTGTTTGCGTTCTCTTCGGAAAACTGGTCGAGGCCGGTATTGGAAGTACGGGCGCTGATGACGCTGCTGAAAAAATATATCCGCCAGGAAACTGCGCGCATGATGCGCAAAAATATTCGCTACAATGTTATCGGCAATCGCAGCGATCTGCCGGACGATGTCAATGAAACCCTGAATGAAGCCATTCACAAGACCGCGGCAAACACCGGAATGGTATTGACTCTGGCACTTTCCTACGGAGGACGGCAGGAATTGTGCCGGGCAGCCGCGCACATCGCCCGTGACGCCGTAGCCGGGACGTTGTCGCCTGACGATATCACCACCGAACTGTTTGACAGTTATCTGGACACCGGCGGTCTGCCCGACCCGGATTTTCTCATCCGCACCAGCGGAGAGATGCGTATCAGCAACTTTCTCCTTTGGCAACTGGCCTATACCGAGCTTTATTTTACCGAGATAAACTGGCCCGATTTCACAATTAACGAACTTCACAAGGCGCTGGCAGACTTCCAGTCGCGTGAACGGCGTTTCGGCAGGACCAGCGATCAGCTGACACAAAGGGGCGACTTATTAAACGACTGATCTCGGCGATCATCTTGTTGCCTGTTGTCATCCTGGTAATCCTTAAGGGGGGTACTCTTCTTCTTGCCTGCCTGTTGGCCCTCCTTTCCGCTATCGGCATCGCCGAATTCTATCGCATGGCGCTTCCGGAGCGGCATATGGAACTCCGGCTGGCGGCTTTGGCCGGATCATCACTCATTTTTATCCCATTTGCGGAGAATGACAAAATTATATTCGCCGGAATCGGTGTGCTCTTTGTCGGCTTCTCGCTCTTATTCCTGTTCCGTATCCGCACCATCGAAACCGCGGCCCGCGATGTAGCATTTGCGCTGCTGGCATTCCTGTACATCCCGTTTCTGCTGATGCATCTCGTCCAGTTGCGCCAGACCCCCTTCGGTATTCAATGGCTGTTCGTCATCATGCTGATCGTGATGACCAATGACTCGGCCGCGTATTACACCGGAAGCGCTTTTGGCAGGCACCGTCTCTACCCGCTGGTCAGCCCCAAAAAAAGTATCGAAGGGTCTATCGGAGGCCTTATCGGCAGTCTCTGCGGCGTCGTGCTGGCAAAATTCACCTTTTTTCCGCAATTGACACTTTGTGATGTCGTTGCAACCGCTCTCGTTATCGGCGTTATCGGCCAGGCTGGCGATCTGTTCGAGTCACTGCTGAAGCGCAGCTTCGGCGTAAAGGACTCCGGCACAATCATTCCGGGACATGGCGGAGTACTGGACCGAATGGACAGCATCCTGTTCGCCGCTCCGATAACCTACTATTACGTTCTTTTCTTTTTCAGAGGCTGATCATGAAAAACATCACCATCCTGGGTTCAACCGGATCCATCGGCGTCAGTACGCTGGATATTGTCGCGGCCCATCCTGATCGTTTCCGGATTGTTGCCATGACCGCCGGAAAAAATCTTGACCTGTTTGTCCGTCAGATCAGACAGTTTGCCCCCCGAATCGCAGTTGTAGCCTCACAGGAGGATGTTCCCCGACTGAAGGAGCTGTGCAGCGGTCTGGACGTTACGATTATGGGCGGTGTGGAAGGACTGATAGCCGCTGCAACTGCGGATGAAACCGAAATGGTCGTGGCTGCCATTGTCGGCGCCGCCGGACTGGTTCCAACTTCGGCAGCGATTCGTGCCCGCAAGGACATTGCGCTCGCCAACAAAGAAACTCTGGTTACGGCCGGGCACATCTTCATGGACCTTGTTACGGAGTTCGGCGTCAGACTTTTTCCGGTTGACAGTGAACACAGCGCCATCTTTCAATCAATTGAAGGACATCGAAGCGAAGATATTCAGAAAATAATTTTGACCGCGTCAGGGGGGCCGTTTCTGAACACTCCGGTCTCTCACCTGCCACATGTAACGGTAAGGGATGCCCTCAACCACCCCAACTGGAGTATGGGAAAGAAGATCACCATCGATTCGGCCACCATGATGAACAAGGGACTGGAAGTAATCGAAGCACGCTGGCTCTTCAAGACTCCCGTGGATAAAATTGAAGTTAATATTCACCCGCAGAGCATTATACACTCCATGGTCGAATATGTTGACGGTTGTGTGATCGCCCAACTCGGCACTCCGGACATGAAGGCTCCCATCGCCTATGCGCTCGCCTACCCCGAACGGATTGCAACCGGCGTCAAACCACTCGACCTGACGACCTTTTCGGGGCTCACTTTTTCAAACCCCGACCACGACAAGTTCCGCTGTCTTGGACTTGCATATCGAGCCATCACATCGGGAGAAAGTATGCCGGCGGTTATGAATGCCGCCAACGAAATTGCCGTTGCCGAATTTCTTGAGGGTAACATCGGTTTTATGCAGATTGCCGAAATTATCGAACGCACTATGGCCGTTCACCCGGCCCACAATTTGAAATCCATTGAAGAAGTATTGAAGGCCGATCTCTGGGGGAGAGAAACCGCCCACGAAATTTGTCGGGAGATGATAGGCTGATATGATTGTTCTCGGAAAACTATTTTATTTTATTGTCGCCCTCGGCCCATTGATTTTTGTCCACGAACTGGGGCACTTTCTCATGGCCAAGCTGTTTGGCGTGCGGGTTGAAAAATTTTCACTCGGTTTCGGTCCGAAGCTGATCGGAAAAAAGATCGGCGAAACTGAATATCTGTTGTCCGCTTTTCCTCTTGGTGGCTATGTCAAAATGTTCGGCGAAGGCGGCTACATTGAGGGGAAGGACATTCATACCTCCGGGGGAGTCGATAACGTTCCGGCCGAGGAACTGGAACTGGAAACTCTCAGGGAGATGACGGAAGAAGAAAAGCTCCGCTCCTTTGCCCACAAACCGGTTATTGCCCGCATTGGCATTGTCATGGCTGGTCCGGTTTTTAACATGTTCTTTGCGTGGCTGATTTTCATTCTACTCTGCATGTTGGGTGTGCCGACGGTAACCGCTAAAATTGGCGAGGTCCTCAAGGATAAACCTGCCTTTAAAGCCGGCGTACAAAAAGAGGATATAATCACCGCCATCAACAACAAACCGATTTCCCAATGGGATCAGATTGCCGATACCATCGGCAGCAGTAACGGCAATCCGCTCTCTTTGACCGTTAAGCGCGCAACCGGAGTGGTCTCGTTTACCATCACCCCGGAGCCCAGGGTATCGAAAAACCTGTTCGGTGAAAAAGTCAACTCATACGCTATCGGTGTGGCATCGGCGGGAGAAGTGGTTACCGAATATTTCGGGCCGGTTCAGGCGTTTGTCAAAGGAACCGAGCAGACCTGGAAAGTAATAAAACTGACCTTCCTGTCGCTGGTCAAAATGGCGCAACGCATTGTGCCTATGGATTCGGTCGGCGGGCCCATAATGATTGCCGACATGGCAGGTAAAATGGCCGACGCCGGAGGCGCCAGTTTCCTTGCCTTTATCGCATATATTTCCATAAACCTCGGGGTACTCAACCTGCTTCCGGTGCCGGTACTTGATGGCGGACATCTGTTGTTCTATGTCATGGAATTAATTTTCCGCCGTCCGGTGCCGCTGAAAGTCCGTGAATATGCCCAGCAGATCGGTATGGTACTTCTGATGGGTTTGATGGTTCTTGCCTTCTACAACGATATAATCAGGTATTTCGTCAATCGTCCGGGGTAAACGGAGGAGAGGCATACGATTCATGAACATTCTGGCCATAGATACAGCCACATCATTCGCCAGCATTGCCGTCGCCGTTGACGAACGGATCGTTGCCGAAACGCTTGTCAGTACTGACCGGACACTTTCTGCCCGGCTCGTGCCTGAAATCGAACGTCTCCTGGCAACTGCCGGTCTGACCATTGCCGATATCGACCTCTTTGCCTCCTCCATCGGTCCCGGTTCTTTTACCGGTGTACGTGGCGGCGTGGCAACAATACAAGGTCTGGCGCTGGCGGTCGGCAAACCGTGTGCGGGATTCTCTTCTCTCGCCATGCTGGCCATGAATTTTTCTCTTTCAACCACATTGATCAGCCCGATGCTCGATGCCCGCAAAAGCGAGGTGTACGCTGCGCTCTATGATTGTTCATCCGCTCTTCCCGTTTCACGCATCAATGATTGCGTTCTCCCCCCCGCGCTGTTTCTCGATCAGATAGCCGCAACCACGAGTGAACGGGTTGTTTTTGTCGGTGACGGCGCATGCCGCTATCACGATCAGATCAACGAGCGACTGGGCAACCGGGCACTTCTTGCCCCCTTCACACTTCATATTCCCCATTGCGCTAACGGAATTTTGCTGGCGCTGCATGCCTCGCAGTGCGATACATTGCTGGAGCCATCGCAACTACTGCCGCTCTATCTGCGTGCATCGGATGCTGAAATACATCTTACGGCAAAAAGAAAACTTCTCTGACACGCCAACCATGACGTACCTGAGCATTTAGAGAAGACGGAGGAAAGTATGAAAGCATTTCACCATGATTTAAGCCGCTATCTTTTGAAGATTGCATCGGGTCACATCCCTCATAAACTCCCCCCCGATATGTTATGCTATCAGGAAATTCAGGCAGTCTCGGAGAAAATGTCGTTATTATCTGATCAAATTTCACAGTTACAGACCGAATTGGCAACGTTGAATACTACCTGTTTACGTATTTCGAAGCAGGAGCGCCTCTACCGCTCGGTATTCGATCATGCCGTGGTAGGAATCATGGTCGTGTCGCGCGACGGTAAGATCATTAATGCCAACCAGGCGATCGAATACATGCTCGGATGCCAGTTTGATGAACTAAAAGATATGAGCACCTCCGATTTCACCCTGCCGGAAGATCATGACATTGATGCAAGCCAGCTTCAGGACGTCATTGAGGGGAGGCTGAACTATTATCAAATAGAGAAAAGATTTACGCGCTATGATGGCATCCTTTTTTGGAGCCTGGTAACCGTCTTTGCGGTGCGTGACGAATCGGCTTCATTATGCATAATCCACATGCTGGAAGACATCTCGGCTCGTAAATCAGCCGAAATGCAACTTGAGCAGGCAAGCACCCACGATGCCATGACCGGATTATATAATCGGGCTTACTTTGACAGAGAGTTTATCAGCCTTCAGCACAGTGTTCGGCTTCCGGTCAGCATTATTGTGGTTGATGTTGATGGTCTCAAGCGCTTGAATGACTCGCAAGGGCATGAAGCGGGAGACCGCCTGATCAGAGGAGTCGCCTCCATCCTCAGGGAAGCGTTCAGAGGCGATGATACGGTAGCCAGGGTTGGAGGTGACGAATTCTCAATTCTTTTGCCGGAAACCGGAGCAGATGGGCTCCAGGCTGCAATTGAGCATCTCCACAAATGCAAGACGCGTTTCAATGATGCAAATCCCTCATTTCAAATCAAGTTTTCTACCGGTGCAGCCACAGCATTCAGAGGAGATGAGATCCCGGCCGCACTTAAATATGCCGATGAGAGGATGTACTCAGATAAATTACGTCACAAGGGGTGAAACACTGATTTCAGACCACTCCGTTACCCCTCACGTTTGCACAATTAAACTTCCCTGCTATACTCGTCATAAATCTATCCGCTGGAGTGTACCCCATGAATATCCATGAGTATCAGGCCAAGGAAATTCTCAACAGCTACGGCATTCCGATCCCGCGCGGTCGCGTGGCGCTGACATCAGACCAGGTTGAACGTGCCGCCAAAATGATGGGGGGGCGCTGCGTCGTCAAGGCCCAGATCTATGCCGGCGGTCGCGGAAAAGCAGGTGGAGTCAAGTTGATACACCATCCGGAAGAGGCCCAGGAGTATGCCAAGGAACTGTTTGGACGCTCTCTGGTTACACGGCAGACCGGCCCCGAAGGACTGAAAGTGCGACGTATCCTCGTAGAAGAAGCGGTCGAAATCGCCCGTGAGTTCTATCTTTCCATCACCCTCGACCGCGAAAGTTCACGCTACATCCTGATCGCATCGGCCGAGGGTGGAATGGATATCGAGGAGGTTGCGAACAAAAATCCGGACAAGATTCTGACCCGCACCATCGATCCGTTCACCGGCCTGCGCCCCTACCAGGCGCGAAAAATTGCTCTGGCGCTGGGGCTTACCGGCACAATCTGTGAAGATTGCGTTGAGCTGATCCTTAATCTGTACCGTGCCTGTCTGGAAAAAGACTGTGCCCTGATTGAAATAAATCCGTTGGTGGTGACCAAGGCCGGCTGGTTAATGGCCATGGACGCAAAAATCACCTTCGACGAAAACGCCGTCTACCGCCACCGCGAATACCCCGACATGATGGACTACTCACAGCTCGACCCACTGGAGATCAATGCTGCCAAGTACGACCTGGCCTATATCAAGCTCTCCGGCTCGATTGGCTGCCTGGTCAACGGCGCAGGCCTGGCAATGGCAACATTGGATGTATTAAAAGAGTTCGGCGGCGAACCCGCCAACTTTCTGGATGTCGGTGGCGGAGCGACGCGTGAGAAAGTAGCCGAAGCGTTTAGAATCATCCTTCAGGATTGCGATGTAAAAGGAATATTCGTTAACATTTTCGGTGGCATCATGCGCTGTGACGTTATTGCACAGGGTATTATCGAAGCTGCGGCGGCTGTCGGCTGTACCCTCCCGATTGTCGTGCGCATGGATGGCAGCCATGTGGAAGATGGCAAAAAACTGCTTCAGGAATCCGGTTTGAACGTGCAAATCGGCAAGAATCTGGGCGATGGCGCCGCCAAAATCGTACAGATGCTGACGCAGGGGGGGAACTAGGATATGTCCATACTTGTCGATAAAAAATCCAGGATTGTCGTTCAGGGTATTACCGGCCGGAGCGGTCTTTTTCACTCGAAGCAGTGCCGCGAGTACGGAACCAGCATCGTAGCGGGCGTCACCCCCGGCAAAGGGGGAATACATATCGAAGGAATTCCGGTATTCAACACCGTTGCCGAAGCGGTCAAATACACCGAGGCCAACGTGTCGATGATCTTCGTACCGCCGCCGGGCGCGGCTGATGCCATTATGGAAGTGATCGACGCCGGTATTCCGCTGGCTGTCTGCATCACCGAGGGGATCCCGATTCGGGACATGGTGCCGGTTAAAGCGGTGCTCCTGGGAAGCTCAACCCGCCTGATCGGCCCCAATTGTCCCGGCATCATTACACCCGGTGAATGCAAGATCGGCATCATGCCGGGGCATATCCACACGCGGGGAAAAATAGGAGTCGTCTCGCGCAGCGGTACCTTGACGTACGAAGCGGTCAAACAGCTTACGGATCTCGGTCTCGGCCAGTCCACCGGTGTCGGTATCGGCGGCGATCCGATCATCGGCATGAATTTTATCGATGTTCTGACGCTCTTTAATCAGGATCCGGATACCGAAGGGGTATTCATGATCGGAGAGATCGGAGGTGGCGCTGAAGAAGCTGCCGCCGAGTGGATCAAGAAGAACATGACCAAGCCAGTGGCGGCCTTCATCGCCGGAGTCACCGCTCCCCCCGGCAAGCGTATGGGGCATGCGGGAGCAATCATCACCGGCGGCAAAGGAAAGGCAGGAGACAAGATCCGCATCCTGCAGGAGTGCGGTGTTGTTGTCGCCACCAGTCCGACCCGAATGGGGGAGGCGATGCTGGAAGCGCTGAAAAATTCCGGAACAACAGTACCGAAGACGGAATACAGTCCAAGCACAGGAAAAAGTAAAAAATAACATCCAAAGTCAGGCGCCGCACGAACAGGACAACATAATGGCGATGAAAGTCGTTGGTCTGCTCGCCGGTGCCACAGCAAAATATGGACAGATCAGATCGGAGTAAATCCTTGCCAATATACCAAATGTAATATACCATCGGTATATATCAGGAGGTAATCCATCATGACACACACAGCCAAACTATTTATGAACGGCAGAAGTCAGGCAATACGCCTTCCTGCCGAATTTCGTTTCTCAGGCCGGGAAGTACTGATAGAGAAACATGGGGACACGGTCACACTCCGCCCTAAACCATGCGGCTGGGATGTTTTTTTTGCCCGCGCATCAAAGGTGCCCGGCGACTTTTTATCTGAACGTCAGGATGTGGTTCCTGAGGAGAGGGAGCTTTTCTGATGTTGTACATGCTGGATACCAATATATGCAGCTATATTCTCAAGAACCATCCTTTATCTGCCAAAGCCCGTTTCGATGAGGTTGGCGCTGAAAAACTGGCACTTTCAGCAATTGTACTTGCTGAACTCTATTATGGAGCAGCACGCCACCCCAAAGGAGTTACGATACGCAGCGAGATTGATGATTTCACCTCACGTCTCAAAATTATTCCATGGGATGAGTCAGCGGCAAATCATTATGGCTCGATCAGAACAGCTCTGGAAAAGAATGGCACGCCGACCGGCAGTATGGATATGCTGATTGCCGCTCACGCCAGGAGCCTCAAAGCCACTCTGGTCACTAACAATATGAAGCACTTCGAAAATGTGCCGCAACTACTGGTTGCAAATTGGGTGGGTTAAGTATTATTTTTTAGCCGTAGACCATTACCCTTCCCTTTCCTTGACACCATATCTTGCCATAGGGCATAATCCGGACTCATTGATTCGCCCGGAGGCAGCAGCGCATGGAAACCCCCCTTGGTACCGAAATTATCTCATCACCCCCCTTTGTTCACCTCCACCTCCATACCCAATATTCCCTGCTGGACGGCGCCATCCGCTTTGACGACCTTATCGACAAAGCCAGGGAGCACAACGCGCCGGCCATTGCCATTACCGACCATGGCAATATGTTCGGGGCGGCGGAATTTTATCTTAAATGCAAGAAAGCGGGCGTCAAACCGATCATCGGCTGCGAGCTGTATCTGGCGCCCGAATCACGTTTTTCCAAGGACGCAAAGGGGATTTCCGACGCGGCCTACCACCTGATCCTGCTCTGCCAGGATATGGCAGGATATAAGAATCTTTCCTACCTGACCTCTGCCGGGTATAAGGAAGGGTTCTACTACCGCCCCCGCATCGACCGTGAACTGCTGACCGGGCACTCGGAGGGACTGATCGCCATGTCCGCCTGCCTGAAGGGTGAAGTGGCCATGCAGTGCGGACGTGGCCGGATGGAAGACGCCATCGCCACTGCCAGGTGGTACAGCGAACTGTTCCCCGACCGCTACTACATCGAGCTTCAGGAAAACACCATCCCTGAGCAGGACATCGTCAACAAACGGCTGATGGAGGTGGCATCGGAACTGAAGCTGCCGCTGGTGGCGACCAACGACTGCCATTACCTCAACCGTGAGGATGCCCGCGCCCACGAGGTACTGCTCTGCATCCAGACCGGCAAGACCATGGAAGACCCGACCCATATGCGCTTTTCGGTCGATGAGTTCTACGTCAAGTCGCCGGACGAAATGGCGAAAGCCTTTTCCTATGCCCCTGAAGCGGTCGGCAACACCGTGGCCATTGCCGAGCGCTGCAATCTCGACCTGCCGGTTGATGGCAAGACCTATTATTTTCCGCACTTCGATCCCCCTGCGGGACAGAATCATGACGATATGTTGCGCGACCTGGCGACCGAGGGACTCAAGGAGCGGATGACCACCATCCTTGCCAAGTATCCCGACATGACGCTGGAGCGGCAACAGGAATACTTTGATCGCCTGACCATCGAACTGGACTGTATCCGCGACATGAAGTTTCCGGCCTACTTTCTGATCGTATCCGACTTTATCCGCTGGGCCAAGGACCAGGGGATTCCGGTCGGCCCGGGCAGGGGCTCAGCGGCCGGTTCACTGGTTGCCTATTCGATCAGGATTACCGACCTCGACCCGCTCCCCTACAACCTCCTGTTCGAACGTTTCCTCAACCCCGAACGTATCTCCATGCCTGATATCGACGTGGACTTCTGCCAGGATCGCCGCTCCGAGGTCATCCAGTACATGGTTGACAAGTACGGCCGCGACCGGGTCTGCCAGATCATCACCTTTGGAACCATGGGAGCCAAGGCGGTTGTACGCGACGTTGGCCGTGCGCTGAACATGACCTATGGCGATGTGGACCGGATTGCCAAACTGGTTCCCGACGATCTGAAAATGACCCTCAAAAAGGCGCTTCAACAGGAACCGCAGCTTAACGAGTTATCGGCTGCCGACCCGCAGGTCAAGGATCTGCTGGACACGGCGCTCTGCCTGGAGGGGCTCACCCGTCACGCATCAACCCACGCTGCCGCGGTCGTAGTCGCGCCGGACCGGTTGGAAGAGTTCCTGCCACTCTATAAAGATCAGAAAACCGGCTCGATCAACACCCAGTACTCAATGAAATACGTCGAGCTGGTCGGTCTGGTCAAGTTCGACTTTCTGGGGCTCAAAAACCTTACCGTCATAGAGAATGCCGTCAAACTGGTGCGGGTGAACGTTCCGGAGTTCGATATCACCACACTGCGCGATGATGATCAGGCCAGTTACGATCTGATCAGCGACGGCAATACCACCGGGGTCTTCCAGTTGGAGTCGACGGGTATAAAGGAGATGCTGATCAAGCTCAAGCCATCCTGCTTCGAGGATGTTATCGCCGCGTGTGCTCTCTATCGTCCCGGCCCTCTCGGATGCGGCATGGTGGATGACTTTATCGAACGCAAACATGGCCGCCAGAAGGTAGTTTTTGATCTTCCGGAGCTGGAACCGATCCTGAAAGATACGTACGGCGTCATCGTCTACCAGGAACAGGTCATGCAGATATCCCGTACCCTGGCCGGCTATTCGCTCGGACAGGCCGATCTGCTGCGCCGCGCCATGGGTAAGAAAGACGCCAAAGAGATGGAGCGCCAGAAGGACACGTTCCTGAGCGGCGCCAAAGAACTGGGGATAGATACAAAAAAGGCCGAAGCAATCTTCGACCAGATGGCAAAATTTGCCGAGTACGGCTTCAACAAATCCCACTCGGCCGCCTATGCCCTGATCGCCTACCAGACCGCGTATCTGAAAGCGCACTACCCGGTTGAGTTTATGGCGGCGCTGCTGACCTGCGACATGGACAGCACCGACAAGGTAATCAAAAATATCAGCGATTGCCGCGATCAGGGGATCGAAGTACTACCGCCGGACATCAATACGTCCGGACTTTCCTTCACCGTGGTCGGTACCTCAATGCGTTTTGGCCTTGGTGCAGTCAAGAATGTCGGTACCGGTGCCATCGAAGCCATTCTGGACGCTCGCAAGGCAGGCCTTTTCAAAAACTTGTACGACTTCTGCGAGCGGGTTGACCTGCGCAGGGTCAACAAGCGGGTAATCGAATCGCTGATCAAGTGCGGCGCCTTCGATTCGACCGGAGCGACCCGTTCCGCCCAGATGGAGGGATTGGAAGCGGCTTCAAACTATGGACAGAAGATCCAGGAAGAAAAAGCCAGTGCCCAGGTATCGCTGTTTGGTACGGAAGAGGTCTCGCGCGGCAACGGCAACGGCGGCATGAAACTGCCGGGTACCCCCGAATGGCATGACAAGGAAAAACTGGCATTCGAGAAAGAAGCACTCGGCTTTCTGATTACCGGCCATCCGCTTGATCGCTACATAGATGACATCAAGCGCCTCACAAACACCGATATCACCGGCATGGTGGAAATGGCGGACAGCAGCGAAGTACGGATCTGCGGCATCGTCTCCGCCTTCAAGGAGATTACCACCAAAAAAGGTGACCGGATGGCCTTCGTTACCATTGAAGATCTGACCGGATCGGTTGAAATCACCGTATTTTCAGATATCTACGCATCCACTTCCCAACTGCTCAAATCCGATGATCCGCTGCTGGTGGTCGGCAAACTGGAAAAAGGAGAAAAAGGGTGCAAGGTGCTGGTCATGAAAGGGGGAGAGGAGAACAACGGCAAACGGTTCCAGCGTGATCGGGGCCCGGCTGGCGATATCAAACTGCTCTCCGAAGCCAGGTCCCAGACGACCAAAAAAGTCTCGTTCGTACTGCGTACCGAGGAGATCAAGCCGGAGCGGATTTCCCTTCTCAAAGAGATCATCGAGAGACATCCGGGGAGTATCCCCTCCTCCCTCCACTTTCTGATGCCGGGGCGGGGTCGTGCCACAATGCCGCTGGCACCCACTTTGAACGTTACGGCCAGCGATGATTTAAGGCTGGAAGTGGAGCGGCTGTTAGGGTATAATGCCGCCACTTTTGAGTGAGTGATCCGGAATTCAATCCACCACAGAAACTTATTTTTATTGGAGTTATGACATGGCAACCCCGTTTTATCTTGAATTTGAAAAGCCGATTGTCGAGCTGGAAAAAAAAATAGAAGAGCTGAATATGCTGGCAGGCGGGGGGCTGGACATCGGCGCCGACGTAACGGCCCTTGAAAGCCGTGTCGAGGAGATGCGGGCAGATATTTTTTCCCACCTCTCCCGTTGGCAGACGGCGCAGGTGGCCCGCCACATCAACCGCCCCTTTACCCAGGACTATATCAATCTCATGTTCACCGAGTTTGTCGAACTGCACGGTGACCGGAACTTCGGCGACGATCACGCCATTGTCGGCGGACTGGCCCGCTTTGACGGCCAGCCGGTGATGGTTATCGGCCACCAGAAAGGGCGCGACACCAAAGAAAAGGTCTACCGCAATTTTGGCATGCCCAATCCGGAAGGATACCGCAAGGCGCTCCGCCTGATGCAGATGGCGGAACAGTTCAAGCTGCCGGTCATCACGTTTGTCGATACTCCTGGCGCATATCCCGGGATCGGCGCCGAAGAGCGGGGCCAGGCCGAAGCAATTGCCCGCAACCTGCGCGAGATGGCAAACCTGAAAACGCCGATCATCGTCTGTATCACCGGCGAAGGTGGCTCGGGAGGAGCGCTGGCGATCGCCGTCGGCGACCGGATTCTGATGCTGGAACATTCCGTCTATGCCGTTATCTCACCGGAAGGGTGCGCCGCCATCCTCTGGTCGGACGGCACCAAAGGCTCCCAGGCGGCAGAAGCGCTTAAACCGACGGCACAGGACATCATCAAGCTGGGCGTTATCGACGAGATCGTCAAGGAACCGGTCGGTGGCGCTCATCGCGATCACGCAGCCACCGCTGCCAACATGAAAGAGGCTATCGCACGCAACCTGACCGAGCTGAACAAGTTGTCCGGTGACGAACTGGTTGAAAACCGCTATCTTAAATTCAGGGCGATGACCCGGCTGGCAGAATAACCACAGATATTCCACGCTTTATATAGAAACGCCTTGAATCATTTTTATTACGGTTCAGGGCGTTTTTTTGACTTCCCCCGTTCATAATACAGGATATTTTCCTTGAATAAAGGAAAATATCCTGTATTATTTCTTTACCATGAAGAAAGAACTGCTAAAACAAATCATCAGAGACTTTCATGTCACTCCGCTGCCGGCACTTAAACTTAAGCGACGGACATTACAGGTACCTGTCGACACGGGAAAGATTATTACACTTGTTGGAGTGCGACGTAGCGGCAAGACCTCGTATCTGTTCAACCTCATTGAGGATCTCCTGAATAAGAGCGTTCCGGTAAACACCGTTCTCTATGTGAACTTTGAGGATGAGCGACTGAACCTGAAAACCGAAGAGCTTGATCTTTTGATGCGGAGCTATCAAGAGCTTTATCCCGATATCCAACTGGAGGAATGCTACTTTTTTTTCGATGAAATCCAGAATATTGATGGCTGGGACACGTTTGTGCGGCGGATATACGACAAGGGGATGAAAAACATTTTTATTACCGGATCGAACGCCCGTTTTCTGAGTAGAGAAATTGCCACTGCACTTCGAGGCAGAACCATCTGTTATGAAGTATTCCCCCTTTCCTTCCATGAATATCTGAACTTCAAGGGAATCGTACCGGATGTAAACAGCACGAAGTCAATAGCCCATATCAATCATCATCTGGTTGATTACCTCAAAAATGGCGGTTTCCCGGAAGTAATCGACTATGACGCCCCTCTTCGCAACCGGGTTCTGCAGGAATACTTCAATGTAATGATCTATCGCGACTTACTTGAGCGATATGAGATAAAAAATCTCCCGGCGTTAAAATTTTTTCTGAAACGGATACTGTCATCGGCGACAAAACTGATCTCGGTAAACAACATATACAACGAATTGAAATCGTCCGGATTCAAGATCGGCAAAAGCCAGCTGTACGAAAATCTGGATGCCTGCGTGAACATCTATCTGGCGCAGATTCTGAGGAAACATACAAAATCACCGGTAGACAGAGAACTGGGCGATAAAAAGATATATGCCATCGATAACGGACTTCTTAATTCCCTTGACTACAAATTTTCCGATGACACCGGCAAGGCTTTGGAACAGGTAGTTTTTCTGGAGCTGAGACGGCGTGAGCAGGAGATCTACTTTTACAAAGACAAATCGGAATGTGATTTTATCATCAGGCACGGCATTGAGATTACTAAAGCTATTCAGGTTTCTGTAGCCATGAGTGATGAAAAGACCAGAAAGCGCGAAATCAGAGGGCTGACGGATTGTTGCAACGAATTTGGATTACAAAAAGGCTTGATTATAACTCGCGATTCCTCGGAGGAGCTTGATCTCAACGGAATAAAGATCAGCATCGTACCGCTTTTTCGGTGGTTGTTGTCATGATATCTTCCAACAAACCATATGATGCCATGCCATCGGAAAAGATCCGTGCCCGACTGGTCAAGGAGCACAACCTGCTGTAAACTCGGTCACAATTCCAATACATTTTTGTGGCAAAGCAGAATTAAATCAAGGTCAGCAGCGGCTATCGGCGGTGCGGTATTGACATAACGTCCATCATACGCCATTGTATAGTCCGCAATTTGATGCTGCATCTGTAACCTCAGTATTACGCGAACCGTGTTTGAGGAGAAAACTTCAGGATGAAAGCGGATGTCATCACGAAAATCGTGATAACTCATTACCCGCACACGCAGGGAATCTACCTGTTTGGTTCGTATATGACCACGGACGAATGGCCGGACAGCGATGTTGACATTGCCCTGCTTCTGCCGCCTGAAGAGGCAAAAAAAGAACGCCGTATCGCCATGAGCGCATGCAGTAGTGCCTTGGCAAGAGAGCTGAACAAGGAAGTCGATCTGCTGAATGCTCGAACGGTTTCAACCGTATTTCAAAATGAAATCATATCAAAAGGGAGACTCCTGTACTGCGCAGATCGCTATGCAGTTGATGAATTCGAAATGCTGACGCTCTCCTACTATCAAAAACTGAACGAAGAACGAGCCGGTATTATTGCAGCTGCTCTCGATGACGGGAGATTCATTGCCTCGTGAATGATATCGTTTTAAATAAGAAGGAAAGTATCGAGCGCTGCGTCAGCCAGATAAGAAGCTATTACGCGTTGCCTTCTGATATTGCTTTTGAAGAAGATTATCTGAGACAGGATGCTATCGCCATTAACCTGCAACGCGCCTGTGAACAATGTATCGATCTGGCAAATCACACTATAAAATCCCGTAAGCTCGGTTTGCCGAAGGACAGCCGGGATAGCTTTCGCCTGTTGGCCGCTGCCAGGGTTATACCATATGAACTTTCGGGAAGGCTTGAGGGAATGGTGGGCTTCAGAAACATTCTCATACACGAATATCAACGTATGGATATTGAATTAATGATAAAAGTGATCGAACATCATCTGGATGATCTTGTCGAATTCACCAATTGTATAGTCAGGTCGTTTGCCTATGGCGCTGCTGCCTGACTTTTCCTGCCATAGCACCTGAACAAGAGGAACCATGCTCGAACGTCTGCAAAAAATTATCTCCGCCGCCGGAATCACTTCCCGCCGCGCATCTGAAACGCTGATTCAGAACGGCCAGGTTGCCGTCAACGGCGTTGTGGTAACGGAGCTCGGAACCAAGGCCGATCCGGACAAGGATACCATCACCGTGGATGGAAAGCCGCTGAAAATCAGTGCGCAACGCATCCACATCCTGCTCAACAAACCGCCCGGATACATCACCGCCTTGAAGGACAGCCAAAGCCGTCCACTGGTAACCGATCTGCTCAAGGATGTGCCGGATCGGGTCTATCCGGTGGGGCGACTGGATTACAACACCGAAGGGCTGCTCCTTTTGACGAATGACGGTGAATGGGCCAATCGTCTTATGCATCCCCGTCATGAAATCGAGAAGGAGTACCATGTCCGGGTACGCGGCAAGGTAATCGATCAGCAACTGAAACGGATGGCGGACGGGGTCGAACTTGAAGACGGCATGACCGCACCGGCAGTCGTGAACCTGGTGAAGAGCGGTGAACAGAATGACTGGATATCGGTTGCAATCCACGAAGGTCGCAATCGTCAGGTACGCAGAATGTGCGAAGCGGTCAGTCTTTCGGTAGTGCGTCTCAAACGGATCCGTTACGGATCCCTCGTCCTCGGCACGCTCAGATCGGGGCAATTTCGGTATCTTACGGATGCCGAAGTGCGTGAACTGGCAGGCGAACCGCAAAATGGCGCAGCCTCCGCCGGACGCCCCCGGCACGAGACCGGACACAAACCGGCAAGATCTGACAAGTCCGGCGGGTCAGATCGTCCAAAACATTCAGGAGGAAAAGTAAGTGGAAGAAGGCAGTAGTAGAAAGTCCGGTTTTATCGAACGTGTCAGCCGTTTTGTAACCGGACGCAAAAAGACAACCGAACAGGATATCAACGATTTTATAGACGCATCGGAAGAAGAAGGCCTGGTTAACGAGGAAGAGAGCGAGATGATCCGCTCTATTTTTTCCCTCGGAACGACAATCGTGCGGGAAGTCATGATCCCCCGGACCGAAATGGCGTGCATCTCCGTGGATGTCACCGTGCGCGAACTGCTGAATACCATCATTTCTTGCGGACATTCCCGAATTCCGGTGTACGAAGATTCAATCGATAATATTATCGGCCTGCTGTATGCCAAAGACCTCCTGAAACAGTGGGGCACTGCCGAAGACAGCCTCTCCGTTCGCGACATCATGCGTTCCCCGTACTTTATCCCGGAATCCAAAAATCTGGAGCAGCTGCTGCAGGAGTTCAAGCGTAAACGGGTTCATTTGGCGATTGTCATTGATGAGTATGGCGGCACGTCCGGCCTGATTACAATTGAAGACCTCCTTGAAGAGATTGTAGGCGACATCCAGGACGAACATGATCGGGAGGAGTCCCTTTTTACCGTCAATCCGGATGGCAGTGTCACCGCCGACGGACGCCTTCCGGTCGAAGAGCTTGAAGAACATTTCGACATTCAGATTGAGCGTGACAAGTTTGATTCCGTCGGTGGGCTTGTTTTCTACCTGACCGGAAAAATTCCAACGATCGGAGACTCCATTGAGGGGGCAGGACTCTGCCTGAACATCATTGACGCTGATCTTCGCCGGGTAAAAAAAGTTTCCATCAGTCGTTTACGCAGCGCTTCGGCAGAAGATACGGGGCGTGAGTGAACATTCCGATCTCTTTTTCACTGCTCAAACAGCTCTTTGACCGCCGGGGGTGGCTGGCAATTGCCAGCGGCGTTCTCATTGCCCTCTCCTTTCCTAATCCCGGACTCTCCTTTCTGGCATGGATCGCCTTGATCCCGATGTTGATTGCCCTTGAAGAGAGTTCCCCGCGGGTGGCCTTCCGCATCGGCCTGACCAGCGGTATTACGGCGTACGCTCTCATCCTCTACTGGCTGAATATCGTCTTTACCCAATATGGACATCTTCCGTGGTCAGTCAGCATTCCGGTCTACCTGCTGCTGGTTATCTGGCTGGCGCTGTTCTACGCCGCAAGCAGTTGTATTGCCCGACTGGGTGAACTGGCCGGAATAAAGGCGGCCTTTACCCTTCCGGTTGCCTGGATCGCCTTTGATTTTATCCGTTCTTTTCTGTTTTCCGGTTTTGCCTGGGCTATGCTCGGCCACTCCCAGTACCGTACCCTGCCGCTGATCCAGATTGCCGACCTGGCTGGGGTCTACGGCATTACCCTGCTGATCGTTCTGGCCAACATTGTCCTGTACCGCGCCCTGCGGGCAGTTTCGGGAGCCGGCGTTCCCTACCCGGTAAAAAGTGTGGTTATTCTTCTGATCCTTCTCATTGCAACCCTCTTCTACGGCTTTAACCGGTTGAATGTATCGGAAACCGTACCATCAAAACCGTTGAGGATAGCATTGATCCAGGGCAATATTCCTCAGGATGTCAAGTGGAGCCCGGCATTTCGCGAGCAGACGCTGGCCACGTATGAGCGCCTCACCCGGGATGCGGTCAAGGGAGAGGGAGGCATAGACCTGATCGTCTGGCCTGAAAGCGCCGTACCATTTTTCTTTCAGGATGAACCGCTCCAGGCGGAGCGGATCAGAAATCTCGCACGCGAGTTGAATACCTGCCTGCTGTTCGGAAGTCCGGCTCATGAGCTTCGTAATGGCAGGAGCACCTATCTGAATAGCGCATTCCTGGTCTCCCCGCGCGGCGAAACAATCGGACGGGCAGACAAGCTGCATCTTGTTCCCTTCGGCGAATATGTGCCTCTTGGAAACGTTCTGACGTTTATTAACAAGATCGTTGTCGGCATCGGTGATTTTTCACCGGGTGAGCATGCGGTTCCACTCGACATGGGGAGCACGAAACTCGGTATTCAGGTATGCTATGAGATTATCTTTCCGGAGCTGGCCCGCCAGTATGTCCAGGCAGGCGCCCGTGTGCTGGTGGCAATCACCAACGATGCCTGGTTTGGTCATTCATCGGCCCCGTATCAGCACCTCGCCATTTCGACTTTTCGCGCGGTCGAGACCCGCACGCCGCTGATTCGCGCTGCAAACACCGGGGTAACCGCAATTATCGACCAGAACGGCTACATCCGCACCATGACCGGCCTGTTTACTGAATCGCATCGCACCGGTGAAATTCAGCCGGGGAGCGGCAGCTCGCTCTACCTCATCATAGGAGACGCTCCGGCATGGCTCTCCGTTCTGCTGACATGCGGAGTCGCTCTGTTTGTGGGGATCAAACGAATAAACAAAAAGGAGTTAAACCTATGTACCGAGAAGAAATAGCAAAAGTTACCGATTGTGAAGGGCGGATCGCCAAGCTTCGGGGGTCTCTTTGACATAGATGCCAAACGCGAATCGATCATGGAGATCGAATCGATTATGGCCGTTCCCGGCTTCTGGGACGACACCAAGAAATCCCAGGAAATCATCAAAAAACGGACGACACTGGAAAAAACAGTCCAGATCTGGGACGGGCTGGTGCGTCAGGCGGAAGACGTCCGCGTTATGATCGAACTGGGAGAAGAGGCCCAGGATGCCGCGACTCTTGAAGAGGTCGGCACGATGACCGCCCGCCTGATTCAGGAAGTCGAGGCCGCTGAATTTCAACGGATGCTCTCCGGTCCCCACGACCGCAATTCCTGCTTTATCACGATAAATCCGGGAGCCGGCGGCACCGAGTCCCAGGACTGGGCCGAGATGATTCTGCGCATGTACCTGCGCTACTGCGAGAAAAAAGGGTGGAAAACCGTCATAACCGAATACCAGTCCGGAGATGAAGCCGGGCTCAAATCGGTAACGTTCAATGTCAACGGCGAATACGCCTACGGCTACCTGAGGGCGGAAGCCGGCATACACCGCCTGGTTCGCATTTCACCGTTTGACAGCAATGCCCGCCGGCACACCTCTTTTGCCTCGATGTACGCCTTCCCCGAAATCGAAGAGGAAGATATCGACATCAAAATCAGTGATTCCGATCTGAAGGTTGACACCTTCCGCTCCGGCGGCGCCGGCGGCCAACACGTCAACACTACCGATTCGGCCGTTCGTATTACCCATATTCCATCCGGCATCATCGTCGCCTGCCAATCCGAGCGAAGCCAGATATCGAACCGCGGCACAGCCATGAAAGTGCTGCGGGCCAAGTTGTATGAGCGTGAAGTAGAAGAACGCAAGGACAAGGCTTCCGAAATAGCCGCCGAAAAGAAGGAAATCGGCTGGGGGAGCCAGATTCGCTCCTACGTGCTGCACCCGTACAAGATGGTCAAGGATCTGCGCACCGGTGTTGAATCCGGCAACCCTGATTCCGTCCTCGATGGCAATCTGGAGGAATTTGTTATTGCCTATTTGATGGGAGTCAGGCGCAACGTCGGGGATGTGGAATAATAAAAATCAATAGCTTTCAAAAAAAAATTCTGCTATGAGCTGTATCTGACACTATTTATTGCCGGAAAGGAAGTAATAAGTATGACCAAGGCTGACATCGTAGAGAAAATCCAGGCAGGTACCGGGTTTACAAAGAAGGAAGCTACCGAGATGATGGAGGCGGTGTTTTCAATTATGAAAACGACTCTTGAGTCAGGAGAGAACCTGAAAATATCCGGATTCGGCAGCTTCATCGTCAAACAGAAAACCGACCGGCGCGGTCGCAACCCGCAGACAGGTGAAACCATTACCATTTCCGCCAGACGCATCCTGAGCTTCAAACCGAGTACCGTTCTCAAGCTGGCAATAAATAACGAGTAGCCTCATGGAGAGTACAACGTGGGTACCGCACTGGTCATCATCGACATACAGAACGATTATTTCCCCGGTGGCAGAATGGAATTGGTCGGGAGCGAAAGTGCAGCATCCTGTGCGGCCTTGCTGCTCAAGGAATTCCGGCACGCCGGGTGGCCGCTTATTCATATCCGGCACGTTTCAACCCGGCCCGGTGCAGGCTTTTTTCTTCCCGACACGTCCGGGGTTCAGATTCATCCAACGGTTGCCCCGCGTGCCGGAGAAACAATCATCACGAAACAGTTCCCGAACAGCTTCCGGGAGACAGACCTTCTTGAGCGTCTCACCGCAGCTGGCGTAGACAGCCTTCTCATCTGCGGCATGATGACCAGCATGTGTGTGGATGCTACCGTCCGTGCCGCCTTTGACCTCGGTTTTTCCTGCACCGTTGCCCATGATGCCTGCGCAACAAGAGATCTGGCGCACAACGGCGTCGCGGTCCCTGCACATCAGGTGCAAGCGGCCTTCCTTGCCGCCCTTGGCGCTGTCTACGCCGACGTAAAAGGAACAGATGAAATTCTCGGTACTATATTGTCTGCATGACCCCGAAGAAAAATTATAACGTAACCCTCGAAAAAGCCCCCTCCGGCACCTGGAAAGTACCGGAGCCTCCCAAACGACAGTTAAATCAATGGCAGCGTCTCTGGATTGTTACTGCATGTATCTACCTGCTGATGCTGGCCGGAACCTATTACCTGCTGATGCCCACTCCGGAGAGTATTGAACGGACCATGGTATTTGCCGTTACTGAAGAGGTGCGCCGCTACGACGGCCTCGCCTTTGCGGGCGAGTCTCCCCGGAAGATTTTCGATTCTGCCCGTTCACAGGGATACGATGTCTGGGTAGCGCATACCCGCACCACATACCACATTGGCCCGGAGGGAAACAGCGGTTTCAACACGATTGAACAAAATTTCCGGGAAGCTCTCTCGGAACTTCCGCTCAAACGCACGATTGGACTGGTGCTCTGTATCGTCGCATGGCTTGTACCTATGGCCGCACTCTATGCAATCGGTTTCGCGGTGGAATGGATAAAACGGGGCACCCGTACGTCAGTCCCCCACACCTGATTTACTATCACAACGTACCAAACCCTGCCTATAAACCGCCAATCAATTTGATTGGATATTAAAGTGTATTATGCTATGAATTCCCTATGGATATGTCCAAAAAATGATTTGGAGATTTGCATGGATAATAACTGCCAGAGATCTTCAGGTTTTGAAGTATTAAAGATAGTAGCAGCTTACGCGATAGCAGGGTGTCTCTGGATCTACCTGTCCGACACTTTACTGGGATTAGCTATTCGTGATGCAGATATTATTTCACGGTTATCCATGTATAAAGGAATGGCTTTTATTGCCCTTACGAGCACCCTTCTGTATGTACTAATCTCTCGATATATAAACAAAATTACTATTACCATTGAAAATCTTAAACGGTCACAATACGAAATATCCCGACAGAAGATACTGATGAATGGCGTCATTGAAGGAACTACTGATGCCGTATACGTAAAGGATAGTAATGGTTGTTATCTCCTGGCAAATTCAGCCGTTGAACGTTTTGTAAAAAAACCGGTTAAAGATGTAATAGGCAAAGATGATACCCACATTTTTTCCCCATCGGATGCAGAGAGCATAATGGAGAAAGATCGATGGATAATGACTCAACTCGTTCCACAAACCTATGAAGAACATATTGGGACTCCTGCAGGTAATAAGTGTTTTATATCAACCAAAGGACCGATATTTGATGAAGCTGGCAAGGTTGCGGGTATTTTCGGTGTAGCTCGTGATGCCACTGAATATAAGCTGGCAGAGGAGATGCTACGGCAGAAAAATATCGATTTAATGAATAGTGAAGCTAAGTTCCGTAGTTATATAGACAAATCACCTGACGGAGTATTTGTCGTTGATGAGATGGGTCGTTTTTTGGAAGTTAACCCTGCCGGGGAAAAGATGGTTGGTTATTCCGAAGCTGAACTTCTGGAAATGTCATTTCCGGATTTACTTGTCACAGAATCAATAGAATCAGCACTACATTCCTTTCAGACAGTGAAGGACACCGGCTCGTCAAGTACGGAGATGAATTATTTCCATAAAAACGGAACTAATAACTGGTGTTCAGTCAGTTCCGTAAAACTTTCCGATTCAAGTTTCATTGCCTTTGTAAAAGATATTTCTGACCATATATATGCAGAAAATGTTCTCCGAAATAAAGAGCTGGATCTGGAAAAAGCTCAGTTGCTGGCAAAGACCGGAAGTTGGACGTACGACCCTGTTATCCGGAAGTCCACATGGTCAAAAGGCTTGTTTCACATCTGGGGTCTTGATCCTGCACTTGGGTCGTTTCCTGTAAAAGGTTATCATAAATATATCGATCCGGATGATTACCCTGCATTCGCAGCTGCCTTAAAAGATGCTGTTGAAATTGGTACACCATATAATCTGGAGTTACGTATCAATCGCCCTGATGGCATTCAAGCTACGATAATAACAATTTGTAAGCCTGAGTGTGATGATTTGGGTAACGTAATTATGTTGAGAGGCACCCATCAGGATATAACAGAACAAAAGAAATTAGAAAAAGAACGTACCAAGTTGGAGCAGCAACTCCACCAATATCAGAAGATGGAGGCTATAGGGCAACTTGCCGGAGGTGTAGCTCACGACTTCAACAATAAACTCATGGTGATAATTGGCAATTCAGAACTTGCAAAAATGGATATCGATGACAGTGAAAAGGTACGTCAATATTTGTCACAGATAAATCAAGCTGCTGAACAATCCCGTATTATTACCTCTCGTCTTCTTGCCTTTTCACGACAACAGGTTATCAGTCCACAGAAACTTAATGCAAATCTGATTATTGCGGATTCTCTTAAATCTATTTCTCGTCTCATTGGCGAACACATATCTATCACAATTACTTCCTGTCATGATCTTTGGAGTGTTCATATTGAT
The DNA here is from genome assembly GCA_903930585.1 of uncultured Geobacteraceae bacterium. GTDB lineage: Bacteria > Desulfobacterota > Desulfuromonadia > Geobacterales > Pseudopelobacteraceae > JACRCG01. The sequence goes on from CAIYZD010000709.1 coordinate 33,619, forward strand.
CCGATACAACTGGACCAAATTGTTATGAACCTGGCGATTAATGCAAGAGATGCAATGCCTGATGGTGGGATATTATCAGTTGAAACCAGAAATGTTTCTTTGAATCAGAGTAAAGGCAATTTCGTCATAGATTATGAAGCTGGTGATTATGTGGAAATTTCCTTCTCTGATACTGGTACAGGTATGGATAAAAAGACCCTGTCACGGATATTTGAACCTTTCTTTACGACAAAGGATGTTAATAAAGGTACCGGACTTGGCCTTGCTACGGTCTATGGTATCATATCACAGAATAAAGGCTCAATTGATGTAACCAGTACACCTGGAGCAGGGACTGAATTTAAGGTTTACATCCCACGGTATGATGAGCCTGCAAAAGAGATTATTACCGTTAATGACGCCATATGCGCTGGTAACTGTTCCATATTGCTTGTTGAAGATGATGAACCGTTACGACTGGTCGTTGCTTCGTTTTTGAGGAAAATTGGCTACACCGTCTCTGAAGCAGCAACTCCAACCACTGCATTGGAACTGGTTCGTGACTTTTCAATACAGATTGATTTGGTTCTGACTGATTATGTTATGCCAGAAATGAACGGCTGGGCTTTGATGAAAAAAATACGAGAAATCAGGCCAAACATTAAATGTATTTTTTCATCTGGTTATTCAACTGACAATGTACTCCTCAGTGAAGCATTGCATTCAGTAATCATCTTTATTCAAAAACCATATGACTTTATAAAATTGAGTGCAATTCTTCATACGGAAATAATGAGAGTATAGGAGTTTATGATGGCAAAGATACTTATCATAGATGACGACATACAGATTCTCGATGTTATGACTTCTTTTTTGAAACGAAGCAATCATGATATTCATACCGCTGCAGATGGTATACAGGGGATCAGGCAATTAGAAACACAAGAATTTGATCTTGTTATCACTGATGTGATCATGCCGGAGCAAGACGGTATCGGTGTGCTTTTGTGGCTCCTCAATCAGACTAAACGTCCCAAGGTAATTGCAATGTCAGGCGGATCAGCTTTACTGGACCAAACCTACCTGTTGAATATATGCAAGAAATTATCTGCCGACAAAATCTTGACAAAGCCGATTGACTTTGAAACTCTGACACATGCTGTTTATGATGCTTTGGTACAATAATGAGTGAGGTGAGAAAATGTCACGTATTTTGGTAATTGATGACGAAGAACTGATCAGGACTTTAATTTCTCGCATACTCACACGTGACGGTCATGAGGTCGATGAGGCTGAAAATGGAGA
>CAIYZD010000710.1 GCA_903930585.1 uncultured Geobacteraceae bacterium
CAATGGTGGTGTCGATCAGTTCAAGCATTGCCGACACGATCACCGTCAAGGTGATGATTATTTTCCTGAATCCAGTGTCATAGGTTTGGGCTGGATTCGGCAGCATTGCCGCTACCGTTACACCATTCTGTTGCTCTATTCTTGCCATTCGTTACTGTTCCTTAAACTCTATTGTCACTAATTGCGGCCCTCTGCTTCTCTGTCATCCCCCCAGTCCCCCTTGCGGGGTGAGGAATCTATCTTAACGATCGCCACTCTCCTCCTCTCTCATTTCACCTTGATATCCACAACCACGTTCATTCCTGCAGCAAGCTGATGATCCTTGTCAGGTTTTTCCGTAAAGACTATTTTGACCGGTACCCTCTGCGTGACCTTTATGAAGTTGCCGCTTGCATTGTCGGGTGGAAGAAGTGTGAATTTCGCGCCGGTTCCCGAGGATATAGACTCCACCTTACCTTTGAACTCCTTATCTGGGAATGCATCAACCTTGATGGTCACTGGAAGTCCGGGCTGTATTTTTTCAAGCTGGGTCTCCTTGAAATTCGCGACAACCCAAAGTTCCCTGCTTCCGACAATCCCGATGAGCTGCTGACCTGGTGCCACGTACTGGCCCGGCTGCACATTTTTCTTTGAAACCTGGCCGTTGGCCGGAGCAGTAATTGTCGTGTACGACAACTGCAGTTCGGCCTGGCGAAGTTCAGCCTCACGTTTCTTCACCTCTGCTTTTTGCAGCGGAATCTGGGCAAGTGCCGCTTGATACTGGCTTCCTGCAGCAGTAGATTGTGCTGAAGTAGCCTGAGCTCCGGCCTTGACGCCATCAAACTCTGCCTGAGAAATAACGTCCTGATGCCGGAGATTTTCGCTTCTGCGAAGGTCTGCCTGCTGTTTTCTGCTTGTGGCACTTGCAGCGTTTGCTGATGCACTTGATGCATGTGCCTGGTCAGCCGTTGCCTTAACCCCGGCTTTGGCGCTCTCAACAGCGGCCGCTGCAATGTCACGACGCACTTCATAGTCAGCTGCTTCCAGCCGGATAAGAGGATCACCCGCATGGACCTGCTGGTTATCGGTTGCCAGCACCTCCTGAACTTTTCCGGGAATTCTTGAAATGACCGGGTAGACATCCCCCTCTATCTGAGCGTTGTCGGTTTCAACGTACTGGAAAGAGTGGTAGAGACTCATGCCTCCCCAGATAAGCGCGGCAGCAACAACAACACCGGCTATAATGATGCGCAGCGGATTTGTTGCCTTTACCGGATCTTTGCCGGAGGTCTGGTTTCCAGGTACTGTTTGTGATTCAGGGTGTTCCATGGTTTTTGTTTTTGTTGTCAGGTGTTTTCAGTATTACAACGGGGCATGGCGCATGGCGCATCACCGTTTCCGCGGTACTCCCTACAAGAAGTCGTGCTATGGCCGTTGTTCCGTGGGAGCCGAGTACAATCATGTCAGCATGATGCTTTTTTGCATAAACGAGAATGCCGTCAGCAGGATCACCGTATTGAACAGTGAAGATGGCATGGACGTTATGCTGGGAAAGCATGTCACTGTAACGCGAAAATTCATGCAAATGCTTCCTCAGCAAACCCTCATCACTGCTTTCCGCTGGTGAGACATAAAGAATGACGAGTTCTGCACTTTCGCTGTGCATATCGGCTGCATAGAGCACTACAGAATCCGAAGCGGCTGAAAAATCTACCGCGCAGATTATTTTTTTTATCGATGTAGTCATGTTACCAGAACACCTCCCCGGTTGCGCGTTTCAGCGTATAATTGTTTATAACATAGGCATAGTTCGCTTGTAATTTTCCAAGTTCAGCCTGTGACAGAGATGCCTCGGTATTAAGAAGGTCAAGTACCGTAGCCATACCGTTTTCATATCTCGATCTCGCATGTTCAGCTGCAAGTTTCGCTTGTTCTACCTCTGCTTCAGCCGTTATAATCTTTTCCGATGCGGTCTGCAGTGCATGGGTTGTCTCCTGGATATCAGTTTTTACCTGCTGTTCAGTATCAACCTTTCTCTGGGCAGCAGCATGCATGAGAGCGGTAGCCTCCTGACGCTCCGCACTTGTTTTGAACCCGCTGAAGAGAGGTATCTCAAGATGCAGGCTGCCCACAAAATTCTCACGGATTTCATTAATATCAGGCATAAGACCATTGGTGACACCATAAGAGGCGCTGCCGGATAG
>CAIYZD010000711.1 GCA_903930585.1 uncultured Geobacteraceae bacterium
GCCATCGCTGATTTGGGGCTCCGCCAAGAATCCACCGTGGGGGGCAGGTTCGAATTCACCGGAGAAATTTCTCTGGTCGATGACCAGAAGGAGGGTGTGTTGCGTAGGCTATGGGCTCAACTGATCGTTTATCTGCTGTCGGCAATCCCCCTGACGGCATTTGCCGCCGGGAAACCGGGGTATATCATTACTCCCGACGCCTGTTACGTTCCGGAAAAGGTGGGAGGTGAGTCTGTCTATCTGAAAAAGGCTGGTGTTTGCGATGGAAAAGCGGGCCGGGCGTTTGTCCGGTCTGAGCAATAAACGTTGAAGGTTTTTGTGGAGGGTGAATTCTGGCAAGAGGTCAGGGTGGAAGAAATGAGCGTACCGGATGTGGCTGCATCTTTAGAACAGGCAAACCGGCTGGCAGGGGGGCTGACAATCCCGAAGAACCGTTACGAGAATGAGATGTCCGCTGAGGCCGGTACGCTCGATGCCTACTATCACTCGGATGAATTCCAGGAACGAATCAAAAGTGAGACGGAAAGGATCAAGTCGCAGGTTTTCGGAGAGGACTTCGCCAGGTTCTATCCCGATAACGCGAAAGTGTCATGTAAGGGTAAGCTTCCCGATTCGGAGCGGGTCTATGTCTTCATTTCCACTTCCATGCCCCTGCAAACGGTACGGAATTACGCCGCCTCCGTAGCACGTTTGGGAGACCCTCGGATCGTGATGGTATTGAGGGGATTCGTTGATGGCATGACCAGAATCCAGCCGACCATTCATTTTGTAGCGGATGCCCTGAAGAGATCTTCTACCTGTTCTTTGGTGGATAACGAATGTGACATGCTGCCGATCAACCTCGTCGTCGATCCGCTCCTCTACCGGCGCTACGCGATCAACAGGGTACCCGCCGTGGTCTTTGCGAGAGGGGTGAAGGCCGAGAATCCGGGTTTGAGCGAAGGCGATGGTAAAAATACCGAAGTCACCGGCAGTTACACCATTTATGGTGATGCTTCACTTGAATACATTTTGCAGGCAATCGGACGGGAAAGCGGAGCAACTTCACTTAAAGAACTCCTTGTCATCAGGGAGTAGGCACCATGCATTGAACACGTCTTGATGTTTGAAGAGTTGGGTAAAAAGTTTAGAGAGGAGAACTCGTGTCAGTGCATGAAAACAACATTTCAGAGACAGCGCTTTCTTCATTGGAGCAAACGACGCCACCGGCAACGAAGCGAACGCAGAGGATTGGGCTGCCAGGCATTGCCGCATGCCTACTTATATCACTTGCTGCTTCAGCCGCCACCCTGTTCAGTTATGACCACTGGTTGGCGCAGAAGATCGTCGCCGTGGATATGAAAGGGTACATCACGCTCCAGAGGTACAAGTACAAGGATGGCAAAATCAACGACGATGATTTGCGGAAGGCATTCGACAAGCTGGAGCTGGAAATGAACAGCATCCCCAAAAACAGGGTGGCCATAATGGCGGATACAGCGATTCGCAATGCCGAAGTATTCAAACTGGGTCACGAGGAAGAGTTGAAACAATATGAAGAACTACTCAGGCGTTCTCTCCAGGGGAATGTGCCAGCTCAGGAACAATAACTGGCGGCTCTTTTTCATACTTCTTGTCGTGGTGGTGGTAGGAACCGTGATCCCGCGCAGAATCGGAATCATCATTACCCCATCTCTTGCCCATCGGTTTTTTTGGGTGAGTAAAGAACCGGAGCATGTTGGGCGGGGGGATTATGTTTGTTTCGAGGATGCCGAGCTTGCCAGAGCGGTTGGTAAACCCGAACACCCGAATATCTTCAAGATCATCCGGTGCGACGAAGGGGATACCCTAATCGTGGATGAGGAGAAGCGGTTTTCCTGCAACGGTGAGTTTCTGGGAGTCGCGAAGGATTATTCGCTCAAGGGTGAGAAAATGCAGTACTTCGTTTTTAACGGGAAGATCCCCCCGGGGTTCATGTTTGTCATGGGCGAACATAAGGACAGTTACGATTCCCGGTACTTCGGCCTCAAAGAAAAGATTCGGATCCGGGCCAAACTTTACCCGATCTTTTGAGAGAAAAGACCATGCCTATCGAAAAACTTAACCCTCTCCATTACATGCGGGCGGGAGACTATACGGGATTTTGGCAAAAGCTGTTTGCAACGGTTCTGTACGGTTTCTGGGGAAGATTCTTTTTCATTTCTCTGGTTCTTCTGGCCTTTTGGGTTGGGGTCCGCCAGAGAAACCCGACGCTGGCCGCAATTTGTCTCTTTCTGGCGGTGGTCGTGGCCTATGGGGGCGGCGTAATGAACGTGATCAGGTACTTGATCTAAAGGAGGAGCAGATGTCGCGAAGCGGCAGCAACAATAATAGCCCGGATATGATGCCTATTCCCCAGGGGAGCGAGATTCATCCACGGGGGCTTCTGGAAGCGATTTCATACATTGACCAGAATTTTGCGAATGAACTGGGCGGATGCATGATAAACGCCCGGTTCCTGACGACAAAACAGCGGCTGGAGTTCATGGAGGTAGGTTTTCGGAGCGCCTTTGCTTCCGGGCTCGTCACGGCGCTCCTCACTCCAGTGGCCATTGGGGTTATCGAACAGTACATCCCTATGTTCGGCGATGCGAACCCGTCCATCTTCGACAAATTCAGCGCGTTCCTTCTGGCACTCGGCTTTTCTCTCGGATATGCAATCTTCATGGCGAAAACCGCCACTTGTTACATTGGTAAGTATACCAGGGCGATGATTGCGAACCTGATGGGCGGGATGGCGTTCGGGGCGATTCTCAAGGCATTGATCGCCTTCATCGCATTTCATTTCATCTACTTCAAGATCCTTTCCGATGATCATGTCATCTGGGTAGTGTCCAAACTCTATCACGCGAAGCTGTCGGAGAAAACCGTTGCCGGTATCTTTTACTGGGTACAGGGATTCAAAACCGTTTTCCTGACCTCGGCGTACTTTATTCTCGTGACGACCGCAATTTTTATCATGATCCCGGTGATCACCATGATCTACGCTCATTTCCGGAACAAGAAGCTCATCGCAGCAGGGTATGTCAATGTCGACGTGCACGATAAATAGATCATCAATCATATTCACGGCCCTGCTTCTGATCGTCCTTCTGCCATCCGCAGCCCTGGCCGTTGACTTCGACTATTATGTCTATGGCGGGTTTGATGCCGTTGTCAACGCCTTCAACAAGCTGGCACTGGTATTTGGCGACAATGGGTATATGTCGTTTTACGCGTTTTCAATTGCTGCCGGGATTTTCTTCGGGTGTGTCTCCGTTGCCGCCAGGATCATCGGGGCAGGAAACGGCTCTCCGATGTCATGGATAGTCCCGGCTTTTGTAGGAATAGGTATTTACCTCTCCCTGGCGGTTCCTAAAGCCACCCTTCATGTCTATGACCCGGTTTACAACAAGAACCAGGCAGTAGGGGGCATACCTGCCGGGGTGGTGGCGGTTGCCGGCGTTTTGAACTCCGTGGAGCGTGGGCTGGTGGATATTGTTACCACCTCCGGCGATCCTTTGAATTATCAGAGTCAGGCTGGTGGCAAAGGTTTTTTGGGGCTCTATCAGCTCACGAGCCTCCCCCTGTCGGCGGTCAACAGCAACATCGACACCTCCATGCGGAACTACATCAAGGATTGCGTCGGCTACGAGATAATGCGTCCGGGAACAACGCTTACCGTCGATGCTCTCCGCAAAACATCTACCGACTTCACGCCGCTTCTCGCTCAGGCTCAAAACCCTTCTATCTATACCGTCTACTACGACTCGACTACGCCGAACGGTCAGTCAATGA
>CAIYZD010000712.1 GCA_903930585.1 uncultured Geobacteraceae bacterium
AGCAACGCTGTGGAGTTTATCAATCGTCTTAACATCCTGCAACGCGCCCTTGTTTCCGGGTTGGGAGGGAATAAAAGGATCACCGATACTGCTGGATTTGATTCGAGAACCCTCAGTAAAGCCATTGATGTAGTAATAACGCCCACTTACAAGTAGGAGAAGCGATGGCCAGTCAAAATTATTTTCTTGGAAGACAACCTATCCTGAACCGCAACGAAGAGCTTGTCGCTTATGAACTGCTGTTTCGCTCTTCGGAGTCAAGAACTGCTGATGTCATTGATGCCTCACACGCGACTGCCAGTGTCATCATTAACACCCTGACCAGTTTTGGAACCGAGGAAATTCTGGGAAAGCACAAGGGTTTTATCAATCTGGAACTGGAATTATTGATGGACGATTCATTGAACCTTCTGCCTGGTGATCAAGTGGTGATTGAACTTTTGGAAACCCTTGAGGTTACACCGGCACTGGTGGAACGTTGTCGTTTCCTGAAAGAAAACGGGTTTTCTCTGGCTCTTGATGATCACGAGTACAGTCCGATTTACCACGAATTGTACGAAATAGTGGACATTGTCAAGGTAGATCTTATGCTGAGTCCCGCAACGGGATTGCAAGAGATGGTGAAACAGTTTCGCCGCTTTCCCGTGCAACTGCTTGCTGAAAAGGTAGAATCACAGGTGGAATTTGATCTTTGCCGGAACCTCGGCTTTGACCTGTTTCAGGGGTATTACTTCGCAAAACCGGCAGTTTTGGAAAAAAAACGCATGGAGGATTCCGGCGCATCAATGCTCAAACTGATGCGTCAACTTGGCGAAGATGCGGAAATCAATGAAATCGAGAAAACTGTTCGAGGTGATGCCGGACTCACATACAAACTTCTCATGTTGGTAAACTCTGTTGGCACGGGAATGCGTATGAAGATCAATAGCGTTCGTCACGCAGTATCAGTTCTGGGGCGGCAACAGATCAAACGGTGGGTGCAACTGGCGCTATTTGCGAGCAGTGACCAGCGCGGCATGGAAAACCCGCTTGTGGAAATGGCGGCAGTACGGGCCGGGTTTATGGAAAATCTGGCCTCCCGTCATAAAAGCCTGAAAGGAAATCACGAGTCGCCTGAAAAAGCTTTCATGACCGGAATACTCTCAATTTTGGGAGAGGTCTATGAAATTTCCATGGATGAGGTGGTAGGAAAGTTGAATCTATCGGAAGATGTCAGGATGGCTCTCGTTTCACAACAGGGCGAACTTGGTGAATTGCTCCATGTGGCAAAACTATTGGAAAAGATGGATTTCAACAGTCTCGGCCCCTTTCTGAATGAGATAGGTATTTCGCACGAAGAAATGCTTCAATCCCAGCGGCAGGCGTTTTCATGGCGCAAGGGTATGGCCTGATGACCTTTACAGCTTATATTAAATCAAGGGTGTTTCCATGAATAAAGACGTATATAAGCTTGTTTCCGTCAATGATGGCAAGTCTGATACCGCTGCCATTATCAAGGTTCTTTCTGAGATAGCTTCAGGTCGTTTGAAATCTGATCTCTGACTGCTCAATTATTGCGAAGAAGCCCGGTAAGCTATGCAGCAGCCGTGACTGCTGTCGATGGAGACAGGATGGTACTGTTACTTGCCGCAGTCTGCACGAGATAATTTGCATGATTCCATCTTGCAAGCGTCTATGATCTCATTTAGTACTGAGTCAGCTTGATCATAAGGCACTTGGCAAGTTCCTACTTTTCTATGGCCTCCACCACCATATTTTAGCATAAGTGAGCCAACATCAACTATAGCTGTCCGGTTGAGAATGCTATATCCTACCGATATTGAAACAAATTCTTTACCACGTCCGTCAATCAACCTTATAGAAATATTAGTTTCCGGATAAAGGGAGTAAATGAGGAATCTGTTTGACGGTGGGATCTCTACTGTGCCACGCGTGTCAGTGACTAACACATTTTCATAAATGCGTGAATGCTTTCGAAGAAACGTTTGGGCTTGCTGTTCGTTAGTTTTATAGCGTTCAATTCGCTCAAGCATATCAGGCAAACTCATTATTTCATCAATGGTTTTTGACTGAATATGGTTAACCAAATCATTCATAAAATCAAGGTTGCTAATACGATAACCTTTATAATATCCAAGCCCGGTTCTAGGGTCACAAATTAATCCAAGTAACACCCATCCTGTGGGGTTTAAAATTTCTGATTCTGTCAGTTGGCCTGAATCAACTTTATCGACATTTTCAAGCATCTCCTTAAAGCTGCTGAATTTATCTTGCCCATAATAATCAGTTATTACTCGCGCAGCACTGGGAGCTAACTTGCTACATCCATCATATTGTCCTTCAAGGTCGAGGCGCTCTTGCTCACTGGAATGATGGTCAAACCAAAGTCCACAACCAGGGACATAAGGCACGTTTGCTAAAATGTCATCCTTACTGACCTGAATTTTACCGTCCTGCAAATCTTTTGGATGAGCGTACACCATCTCTTCCATCAGGCCAAGTTCCTTTAATAGTACTGCACAGCAAATACCATCAAAGTCAGAACGTGTTACGAGTCGCATATATTCTCCTAATTCTGCTG
>CAIYZD010000713.1 GCA_903930585.1 uncultured Geobacteraceae bacterium
ATTGCAGCCGATGACCGGATTCTCCGTGGATTCGGCATCAACGTGCGTTATTCTGGGAGCTTCCATGCTGGGACTCCCGACCAGCACCACCCATGTTGTTACCTCATCAATTCTGGGTGTCGGGCTTTCAAAGAGTCTGAATGCGGTCAACTGGAACGTGGCAAAACGTATTGTGACCGCCTGGATTCTCACCATTCCGGCGGCCGCATTGGTCAGCTATCTGACGTATCAGGTAATGAGTCCCCTGCTGGGGAAATAACCATTCAAGTCGTGGCCGCCATGGCCAGGTGTTCGAGTGCGACGGAGGGTGTCAGTAATGAAAAAAGCGCTTATAACGGGAATCACCGGCCAGGATGGTTCCTATCTTGCGGAACTGCTTCTTTCCAAAGGGTATGAGGTCCATGGCATGGTGCGTCGCTCCTCCTCATTCAATACCGGCCGTATTGATCATCTATACCGCGATCCGCACGAAAAAGATGTACGTATGTTCCTTCATTATGGTGATCTGAATGATGCCAGTTCCATCAACATGCTGCTTCGCATCATTCAGCCGGATGAGATCTACAATCTGGGTGCTCAGAGCCATGTTCGCGTCTCGTTTGACGTGCCGGAATACACCGGTGAAGTTGACGCTCTCGGAGTGGTACGGATTCTGGAGGGGATACGTGAGACCGGTTTGAACACCCGGTTCTATCAGGCGTCATCGTCAGAACTGTACGGAAAGGTGGTGGAAGTTCCCCAGAAGGAAACTACTCCTTTCTATCCGCGTTCCCCCTATGCCTGTGCCAAAGCCTATGCCTTCTATATCACGATGAACTACCGCGAAAGCTACGGCATGCACGCATCCAACGGTATTCTCTTCAACCACGAGTCGCCCCGTCGCGGTGAAACATTCGTTACTCGAAAGATCACCCGCGCTGCCGCCCGTATCAAGCTGGGTCTTCAGGAGTGCCTCTACCTCGGCAACATCGATGCCAAGCGTGACTGGGGTTTTGCCGGTGATTATGTCGAAGCCATGTGGCGTATGTTGCAGCAGGATCGGGCAGAAGATTATGTCATCGCCACCGGTGAAACATACCTGGTGCGTACATTTGCCGAAAAGGTTTTTGAACGCCTTGACATGCCGCTGGAGTGGCAGGGGAGTGGTGTCGATGAAAAAGGCATCGATATCCGGAGTGGCACGCCTGTTATTCGGATAGATCCTAAATATTTTCGGCCGGCGGAAGTTGATCTGTTGCTGGGCGATCCCACCAAGGCGAAAAAACAATTGGGGTGGGAACCTAAAACCGGTTTTGAACAGTTGGTACATATGATGACCGATGCCGACTTGATACTTGCTGAACGTGAGAAACGTGCCGATGGGTGATTTGTTATCATGAAAATAAATTCGAAAATATTTGTTGCCGGTGCAAAAGGGCTGGTTGGTTCCGCGCTTGTCAGGCAGTTAACGTCTCGTGGCTATTCAAACCTTCTCCTGCCTGAAATCACCAAACTTGATCTGACCAACCAGCAGGCGGTAGCTGATTTTTTTCAGCGGGAAACACCGGAATACGTATTTTTGGCAGCTGCCAAAGTGGGTGGCATTCATGCCAATAATACCTATCCTGCCGAATTCATCTATTTAAATTTAGCGATCCAGAACAACGTCATTCACCAGTCTTACCTGCATGGAGTCAAACGACTGCTGTTTCTCGGATCATCTTGTATCTATCCCCAACGGGCGCCACAGCCGATGAAAGAAGAGCATCTGCTGACCGGGTTGCTTGAACCGACCAATGAGCCGTATGCGATTGCCAAGATCGCCGGTATCAAGATGTGCGAATCATACAATCGGCAATATGGAACGAAGTTTATTGCGGTCATGCCAACCAACCTCTACGGACCGGGCGACAACTTCCACCCTGAAAACAGTCATGTGCTGCCGGCGTTGATCCGCCGCTTTCACGAAGCAACAAATCGTAACATTCCGGAAGTTGTGGTGTGGGGCAGCGGAACACCCCGCCGTGAATTGCTGTATGTTGATGATATGGCCGCCGGCTGTCTGCATTTGATGGAACTGGATGATGAACGGATTGTTCTGGAGCTTTTGAGCTACCCTAAACCCTGTTTTGTTAACCTCGGAACAGGGGCGGACGTAACCATTCGCGAACTGGCTGAGACCGTCAGCACGGTGGTCGGGTATGAGGGGCAATTGCGATTTGATGCAACCAAACCGGACGGTATGCCGCGCAAATTGCAGGATGTCTCCCGGATGCATACATTGGGGTGGCGGCATTCTACGGATCTGTGCCAGGGCATCAAAAAAACCTATGAATGGTTTGTTAAGACCCATGTGCCGCACCATAACTGATGCGGCACATAGGTGCTGTCTTTGCTGGAGGGCCCTGCACGGTAGAAAATAGTGCTGGCATCAATTGTCTGAAACTGGTACAGTTTCAATTTTTTAATATTCAGCTTGCTGTGAAGGAAAAGAACATGACACCATCAACAGTACTTATCACCGGCGGCGCCGGCTTCATCGGTTCGGCCGTCATTCGCCACCTCATCCGTCATACCGGACATCTGGTTGTAAACCTTGACAAGCTCACCTATGCCG
>CAIYZD010000714.1 GCA_903930585.1 uncultured Geobacteraceae bacterium
CCGGCTTTGGTCGTTTCATTGCCATGCTGTATTGTGTGGGCAACTTTCCATGACCAGCGTAAATAGCGGTGAGTTGACGGGTCAAAATGGATTTTCCGGACCATGCCGGATGCGGCAGCTCGACTGACCGCCTTGACGACAGTCCGCCCGTTTTCCTGCAGGAGCTGGTAATCCGTTTTACCCTTGAAAACCTTAGACTCCCACCCCGTCAAACCTTCAGTACCGAAACGGCTGACCTGAATCTCGCCGGCAGACACACTCGATGCCAATTCAGTCAGCGGCACAATTGCAAGTACAATTATCGCTATTATGTTGAAACAACCGCTCATTACCCGAATCCACCCATAATACATCTTAGGCTTATGCAGCCAATGCCCCGGTACAACTGGAGCCTTCGCCCGCGGTACAGCAATAACAGTGTTGGGAAAGGGCAATTTTCCTGCCAGCCATCCCTCCGCCATCCAGTTCGGAAATGAATAGCGCAGATCCGTCGTCAGCCGCAACCGGCATATCCAGCGCCTGATTGAAATCGCAATTATACACTTTCCCCTGATAATCAATGCTGATCAGGGTTCGACACATGATCGCACCGGCTGTCTCAGGGTTAAAGCGGCCGGCGATCAAGCGCAGATAGTCTGCGTAAGAACCTGCCGCTTCAAGATGCTCCCGGAAGCGCCCGATCGGAGCATTCGTAATGGTAAAGAGGTGGTTGAAAACAATTCCGAAATTGGCCGTCAGTTCCGCCTTGTAAGCCGCCTCCAACGCCTGCTGGCGGCCCGGGAGATAATCTCCGCCCGGATTGAACACCAGATCAAGCTCCAGTTCCGAGCCATAACCAAGTTCATTAAGGCGCTTCAGCACCTTGATGGACTTCTGATACACACCACTTCCCCGCTGTTGATCAACATTTTCCTCAAGATAGCAGGGAAGCGAACCGACAATAACCAGCCCATGGCTGCGACAAAACTCCGGCAGCCACTCCCACCCCGGTTCGGCCATAATAGCCAGATTGCTGCGCACCATCCGGCGGGGAGCTTTCCCTTCGGTCTGTTCGATCAGGTAGCGAAAGTTTGGATTCATTTCAGGACAACCGCCGGTTATATCAAGGGTAAGCCCGGGATGATCGCCGAGGAACCGGACGATCTGATCAATAACGTCAACTTCCATCATTTCGGTACCACGCCGGGAAGCATTCACATGGCAGTGGGTGCAATACAGATTGCACAGATTACCCAGGTTTACCTGCACCGTCTGCAGCCGCTCAAATGTTTCAAATTCAGGATTTACCTCCTGAAGGCGTTGTTGGAATGAAGCAACCATAGTCAGTCTTTTGTTCCCTTTCTCTGTTTAACTGCACTGTAAATGGCCGGCACAAGGGCAAACAACCCAAGCAGCGCAAATGAACCGATAACCCGCGGCGAAGCGATACCGGATAACGAATCGATAGTTGCCAGACTAGCCCCTGCGTTTACGTAGACGAAGCCACCGGGAATGATCCCAATCATCGTACCGAAGAAAAAGGTCCGGAGCGGCAGGCGGGTCA
>CAIYZD010000715.1 GCA_903930585.1 uncultured Geobacteraceae bacterium
CGATTCAACAATTAACCGGCATCTTGCTACTATCAAGAATATGTTCACGAAAGCCCTGGACTGGGGCTACGTCAGCTCTGCACAAAATGTTATCATACATAAAGTCAAGATGGAGAAAGAACAAAATGTTCGGTTGCGATTTCTCTCACGGAATGAAATTCCGGTTTTCTTGACCGCCTGTGAAAAACAAGAGCATTTATTAGATATCGTGCAATACGGATTAAATACCGGTTGCCGTCAAAGTGAAATCTTGGGGCTTACCTGGGAGAATGTTGACTTGGTTCACGGGTTCATTACGCTCAATATTACTAAACCGTCAGAGCGTCGGGATATTCCGATTAATGATACTTTGAAGCCCATCCTTCAAAAGCGGAAAGATGCGAATAAGAAAAAGAACATCCCGTATGTGTTCTATGACTACCGAACAAATACCCGTTTTGGTGAAATTAAGAGGTCATTTCATACGGCATGTGCTCGTGCGGAAATTAAGAATTTTCGTTTCCACGACATGAGACACACATTTGCCAGCCACTTGGTAATGTCTGGCGTTGACCTTATGACCGTTAAAGAATTGCTCGGACATAAGACGTTAGCGATGACACTTCGTTATTCACATCTTGCTCCGAACCATAAGCTTTCTGCTATCAACGTCTTGACGGAAGCATATAAGCCAATCAAGAAAGAAGAACCTGCCAATGAGCAGTAAATGAGCAGTGAACACTAAATCCGGCTCTCCCGCTTAGTTCTGACAAAGATATAAAACAGTGGCATAAGGCACTAATTTCACTGACTAATATGGACTAACTGGGAGTAACCGGCAGTGTGTTTAAGTCGGCTCAAAGGGATTGAAAATCCTCGTGTCGGCGGTTCGATTCCGTCCCTGGGCACCACTTTTTATAATAAAAACAGCCACTTACGATTAGCATCGTTTGTGGCTGTTTTTTTGTTGTAGCTGCGTTGTACTATTTCGCAGAATAATAACTCTGTAAAACTCAGTAGACTTCTTTTTAGGAACCTTTGAAGCGGCATGTTATGATCCATTTTTGATGGCCAAAATGCTTCCTAATTCGTGTATATTTCGAATGTCAGCATTATATGCATCATCTTAGCACCCATTTTGGCGGTGTGTTTTCAGTCCCTCCGGAGAGTTCCATGCTTGTCCGTCCGTTTTCCGACATCCATGCCGAATTTTGGCAGCCCAACAAAATCCCGCGCATTCTGGAGATGGTAGTTCCGCCGCTGCCGACTGATAAGGAAACCGTTGCCCTGGTTGCCGGCGACATCGGCCTGGCCCACCGTCAGGAGACCTGGCTCAAGGTTATCAGCCTTCTTGCCAAGCGCTTCCTGGCAGTCATCTATGTGGAGGGAAATCACTTTTTTTACCATAACGATTTCTTCGGGCGCATTCACGAGCTGAAGGCCAAGCTGTCCCTGCCCTCGAATGTTCACTTCCTGGAAAATGAGTCCATCGACATCGACGGTGTCCTTTTCATCGGAGCAACTCTCTGGACGGATTTTCTTGGCAAGGACTTCTTCAAGATGCAGTACGCCCGGAAGAACATGAATGACTTTGTGTTGATCAAAAAGCCTGACGGCACGCGGCTCATGCCGGAGGAGACGGTCGATCTGTTTCAGGAATCGAAACGCTACATTTTCGAGATGCTGGCAACCGCCGGCGGCAGGAAGACCGTCGTGGTGACACACCATGGTGTATCTCCCCTGTCCATCCATGAGCGGTTTCGGGGAGACAGTCTCAACTGTGCCTTCATGACCGATATTTCCAACGAGATCATCGACCATGGCCCAGATCTCTGGGTACATGGCCATACGCACAACTCGTTCGACTATCCACTCGGCAAAACCCGGGTGGTGGTAAACCCCTATGGCTATAAGGATGTGGAGGTTAATCCGCAGTACGACAACCAGTTGATAATCGAATTGACGTAACCTTGCTTCACGAAAAGGTTCCCAGAAAAGTTCACTGGAATTACCCAGAAAAATCCGATAATCTATTGTACTGCTGGTACGATTTTGATCATGAAGGTGATTTTGATCATGGCACGATCAATCAAGAAAAATCTCATATTGAAAATTGCTCCGACTCGGAAATCTGCCCCAAAACGGCTTGCTTCCCACAAAGTACGCCATGTAGAGGAACTTGCTTCAGGTGGGGCATACAAGCGTTGTTTCAACTCTTGGGATATCTGCGACGTCCGGCTGCGACTAGACAAGTCGACTGTCGATAAGCGAAAGAAGTGGGATCGGGTGTTTCTGTGCAAGTAGATCTGGAGAGCGATTCGTCCAGAAGCGGGTTATCCTTTGTCTCTATTTCCCGACAATGATACGGCCGGAAGAGACGCGACCTTTATCATACGATCATCGCACTGTTTACCATCTGTGGCAGTTGTTCGGAAAAACCGAACTACTGAATTTCCATCCAGTTCGCCATCTTCAAAGATATGCTTGATGCTACTATTACTTGGAAACAATCTTTTCCGTTCTACTGGGCTTTTGTCGTTCAGCAACATTCACTATCTTGCCATCCTTTACCACGTAGCAAGGCGTATGTGTCTTACGAGCCAGCTTCAGGGCATTTGCAGCTGAGCGCTTCATTGCCTGAACAGAACCCAACAGATCGGGATCTTTGGGTAGTTTTTCGTTCTTCATTATTTTTCTCCCCACGCAAGAATCCTCGGCTTGCTTTCAGAATTATCATACAACATCCAGGCATCAACATGATGTTTATACATCGTGTCAAAGTTTTTCAGACCGGAATCAAATCTGCGGCGAATAATATTTTCTGGAATATTGTGGCCACCTTGCGAGACGCGGGCTGCTACCCTCGCAATCGCAACATCAGCATTCGGCAGACTCAGAAACAACAACTTTACGTGATAACCAAGCTCATGCCATTGCCGAATTTTGTGGAGGTATGAACGACCGCTCAACGTAGTTTCAAAAGCAAAACTCTTACGATTGTGTACCCGGTCATCAATCTCATTCAGCATCAACCGCCCTGCACGTATCGACACCGATTCCGGGGCAAATGGGGAAATGCCGGCAGCAATAAGATCGGCATTGATAAATGTTGGACAGTTGCCCTCGTTGGGAAGAAATTCACGGGCAAAGGTAGTTTTGCCTGCGCCATTCGGCCCGGCTATAATCACAATCTTCAACTCGTCAGTCATAGATACTCTCTCATTTGCTTATCCGCTGGCAATTTTCATGCTTAAGTCTCATGTCAGTGGCTGACCCAGCCGTTGTATGATGTTTGGAGTTGAGACACGACACCTGTGTGATCCCAAAAATCTAACCGGAAGACGCTGAATCAATGTCGACTTGTATCCTCACCCACCCCGACGATTATCCTCAAACATCTCCACCGGCATCAAATGCCGCAACCGCCACACCATCTTGATCGGCCGCTCGCTCTCGTAACTTACCATTTCCACCGGTCCCAGGTAGGTAAACGGCACAGTGACATTGTTCCGCTTTTTCTGATCGCGGGCAAAGACCAGGATCGTGTAACCCCGCTCTTGATGGTGAATCAGGTTCTGCCCGTCGGTGTGATGCTGCGCAGTATTGGCCTGTGACTCCCAGTGCATGAGCTCCCTGCTGATGGGATAATCAGCATACATGGTGCTCGGTGAGAACTCCTTCTCGGTCTTCTGAAAGGTGACCAGTAACACATAGGTCTTGAAGTCGGGAAAATGAAACACTCCTACCCCTGCCTGCCCGGCGGTCTCCAGATTTGCCTTGCCAAATACTGACTGAATCTCCTTTCCACCGTAACGGGCGTGAAGTTCAAGCGGGCAGGCATAGGGGAGTTGCGGAATCAGGCCGCTGACCTCGGTGGTATCCTGCGACCAGACAAGAATTTCATCCAGGTCGGCCAGGATCGACGGATTGCATGACAGGCGACTGAAGGCATCTTTCAGTGAGGTGATACCGAGATTGCTCCCTTTGTCCCCCCAGATCCGGTAGTACACTGACTTGACAGAATTTCCAGCGATCATCAGCGCCTCATCAATGGCACCCTGTGCAACTTTAGTGAGGACCTCACGCAGCAGGACAATTTCTCGCGGACCGTTGATGAATGCGGCCCGTACGAGGGTCTTACTCAACCGCACCAGATCAGGATCATTGGGAATTGGGTCTAGCAGCGCTTTGGCTTTCCATTCTGACCACGTTTCCTTGACCAACAGCACTTCCGGATCGTAGTCGTGATAGCGGATAAAATTGCCGAAAGTCAGTTTCTGGCCACTTTCGCTGGTGAAAGTCTGTAACCGGTCCGGCACCTGCACATTCAACCTGCCGAGATTCTCCCTGATGTTCTCCAGCACGTACTGCCGGGAGAGGCGGTCGAGCTGAATGGAGCAACCGGCTGGGAGGTGGGGGAAATCCTGCTCCACTTCCTTATCGATGGAGAAGCGATGCCGGGGGAGGAGCGCTTTTAGTTTGGTATCGACTCGGTAGCGGCGGTGGGTCTGGCCGACAAAATCCAGTACGGTGAGGCAATCCTTGCCCGGTGCATGACGCAGGCCGCGCCCGAGTTGCTGAAGGAAGACGGTTAGGCTCTCGGTAGGGCGGAGGAATAGCACCGTGTTGATTTCCGGGACATCCACCCCTTCACTCAATTTGTCCACGGTAAATAGGAAGGTGAGCCGGCCGTTTTTCAGGTCAGCCAGCAGTTCACCGCAACGATCACCGTCTACCCCAGAAACAAAAGCAGCGGCAGGGATTCTCAGGGTGGTAAAGGTATCTGCCATGAACTCGGCATGCTTGATGGAAACACAGAAACCGATTCCCTTGATGGAGGTAAGATCGGGCTCGTAGCGATGGAGAGCCGCAACGATGGCATCGACGCGCTGTTTGGCGCGGACGTTATCCAGCACATAGACGTTCTCCAGAGCTGAGGCATCGTACTTGCCGTTACGCCAGAACTGTTCCCCATTGATGGCGATCGGGTCGGCAACCCCGAAATAGTGAAAGGGGCAGAGGAGTTTTTCCTCCAGAGCTTCCGGGAGTCGAATCTCGGCGGCAAAGCGGTTGCCAAAGTCGGCGGCCACGTTGTCACCATCCATACGTTCAGGGGTGGCGGTCAGACCGAGGAGAATCTGCGGTGTAAAGTGATCGAAGAGTGGCCGATAGCTGGAAGCGGTGCCGTGGTGAGCTTCGTCAACCACAATGTAATCGTAAAAACCGCTCCCTACCTGCTCCCAGATACGGCGATTGGTGAGCATGCTGACGGAACAGAAAAGATGTTCCAGGCGATTGGACTGAAACTGGCCGACCAGCAGTTCACCGAAATTCTGGTCGCGGAGGACATTGGCAAAGGTGGCTTGGGCTTGCTGGAGAATCTCCTGACGATGGGCTACAAAGAGAAGGTTGGCCTGCTTCTGTTTCTGTTCGAAGAAGCGTTTGAAATCGAAGGCGGCGACCACCGTTTTGCCGGTACCGGTGGCAGCAATGACTAGGTTGCGCCAGCGATCATGGGCAGTGCGCTCCCGATCAAGTGCCTCCAGGATACGCTCTTGAAACGGGTGTGGACGCAGATCAAAGAATACTGCCGGGCTGCTTGATCTGGGATTGCGGGCGCGATCAATAGCGGTGCGGAACAGGGTCGGATTCTCGGCATCAAAGGTGATAAATTCGCGGCTGTTCCAGTAGGTCTCGAATTCGACGGAGAACTTTTCGAGGATGTGCCCCATATCCTGCGTGGTAACTTTAAGGTTCCACTCCAGACCGCTGGTGATGGCGGCATGGGACATGTTGGCCGAACCGATGTAGGCCGTGGAAAAGCCACTGTTGCGCTTGAAGTGATATGCCTTGGCATGGAGTCTGGTTCTCTCGGTGTCGTAGGAGACGCGCACCTGGACATTGGGCAGCTTCGCCAAATACTCCACTGCCGGGGCATCGGAGGCCCCCATATAGGAGGTGGTAATCAACCGCACCGGTATGTCCCGGTCACGCAAGTCTTCAAAGGCCGGCATTAGCAGGCGCAGACCAGACCATTTGATAAAGGAAACGAGGATGTCCACCCCATCGGCGGAGCGCATCTCTTCCAGTAATTCATGACCAAGTTGTGGTTCCTGTGGTGAGCCGGTGAAGAGACTGCTTTCTGTCAGCGATGTGTGCGGTCGGGGAATGCCTGACCTGCCATAATGCGGTGGGGTTATTTCAAGGAGGATCGGCTTTAGATTCTGGACCAGGCGATGTTTGTCGAGGTGGCCTCGGCCCGACTCGTTGGCAACGTACCCGAGAATATGGTTGCAGAGGGCAAGGCGCTTCTCCGGGTCAGATTCTTCGCGGAGGGCCTGTTCCAATACCTTGGACACAAAGGAAGCATACTTGGCTGGCTGTTCCTCAGGATCGATCTTGCCGAAAACGGTACGCAATTCCGGTCGCAATGCAAGGGCATCGCGAAGGTATTCATCGATGAGAGCTTCGTATATGCCGGGGGCAACGGGATTTGCCAATTAACTGCCTCACAAACTGTAATTTTATTTACTGGATCAACAAAAAGCTTGTTTTCGTTCATCCTGTCGAGTTTATGGTTGATGGGTAATTAAGGGATGTTCGTTATTTTATGGCTTCTTGCCATGGGCCGTCTGCATGCCAACGCCCAGTAAATTTTTCCCCAACTCCGGTCTTTTCTATTGGAGGCATAACAAAACCTGCAATAAAGGTCGCAACCTCTGCCAACTCCACTTCCGCAGTTAAGCCAGCCCGATTGAGGAATGCTTTCCACTGTCTGACTTTCTGAACGTCTGTAAAGAACTCCAACGTCAAGGCCATACAGCCATCGCCTCCATATACGGCCTCATCACATTACTTACCCGACATACCTTCGCGTAACGCCAGATGTCATCGATTGTGCAGCGGCCGCTTCCAATTACTTCACGAAGTGCTTCCAGGGCAACATCCAGCCCGATTTTATGACGGTATTTGAAGCAATCGGCTACGGTCTTGGCAAGACAGTAAACTTTTATGTCCACACCGTCAATTCTGTGGGTTTCTACACCATCCATGAGCGCAGGTCCTGAAAATCTGACGAATTTTATTGGCAGGCTGGTTCTGGGGAGATGAGCTTTGA
>CAIYZD010000716.1 GCA_903930585.1 uncultured Geobacteraceae bacterium
CTTTTGCAATATGAAAACAGTATAAACGGTAATTCAGTAAATTCCAAACCCCTAATAGGAAATACCGAGATAGGCCCGTTCAGCACTATTGCCCGCCGCACCACGGAGCATCCGCAGAGAGGGCTGATTAAGGAGCTCAAGCGGGTGCTGGCAGAAAACAATCGAAGGGCTGCTGCCTGGGCTAAGCGGAATTACGACCGCAGGCATATTCCCGTATACTTGCCTCTGCCTGCTGGGCACAAAAACATAGTCTGTGGAGCGAAGACCAGGGCGGGCCACCCATGCAAGCAGAGGGCGGTCTATGGAGGCTGTCGTTGCCGCTGGAACGGTGGACTTTCAACTGGACCGCGTACCCCAGAAGGTAAAAAAAAGAGCGCACTCAACGGTCTCCGTGGCGGTCGGAAGAAATCAAAGCCCATAAAGTTTATTACATAAATGAGTTTTTAACGGGAGCACCTATTCTCTTGCTATAGGCAAAGCCCAAGAGAAGTGTCATACGATCGGTATACGACATCGTCCGATATGCTTCATAAGCGGGAAATGTAACCGAATGTTCCTTGCAACCTGGCGGTGGAGTTTCGCCAAGACCTTGATAATGGCCTGCATATTGTGTGCGGAATGCCACAGTAGGAACGTGACTGTGAGCTCGACTGACTCCTCTCGTAATAACTGCGTCCCACATCACCCGGTCGCATATGGGGCTAAAAATAGCCGGCATCATTCCCCAAAGCGGCAACAGGTCAAATGCCGGACGAAAGAAACATAAACAACTCGTATCGACAAAATCAATGCCGTTACTTTCCTTAACATCCTGGCACATTACTGTGCCATCAATGCGATAAAGCATACGACCGCTTGTACACAAGGCAGCACAGCTTTGACGATGCAAAGCCAACATGGTTTCAATGTGATCATTCCGAAACCAATTGTCCGCATCAAGAAACGCAACTACATCAAAACCTTCAGAGATCGCAGACATGGCACCGATGCACCGAGCAAGGTTTCCATTATCTCCGTGCGCGGTAGGAAGAATAATATGTGTAACGTCCGAATTGCTGACCATTACATTTGGAAAACCATCAGCGACAACAAAATGACGGCATTCTGCATAGGTCTGATTGCGAACGCTTTCCAAACACATTTCCAAAACGGAGTCAGACTCTTTATGATAAGGAGTTACTATAGCAACTCGTAAGTTACCGTCCATTATCTATTCCTCCGTATCACTACCGTTTCTCAGCTTGCTGGACGTTCAATTTTAACATTCACGAAATGCTGGCGACATTAACATCTTTTTCTCTTCCAGCCAATCACAACTGCTACCGTACCAAGGCATTCTTAACAGCCTGGGCCGTCCACAGCGATTCTCTTGGTGTCGGCACTGACATGTTATTCAATTCGGCGGCAATCTTCCGGTTGCACATGGCGTTCGAAAGCACAAGATTTGTGAACAGCTTACCCGCTCAACTCAGACCACTTGAGTCCACATATTGGGCAAATACCCTTGCCAGTGGCAAAGTACTCTTCCCCGCATTTTGGACATGTCACGTTTGGCTGTGGCCCACACAACGTACAGGTGGAATCTCTTTCCAGATCGTTTCCACAATATATGCACTTGCCTGTCATAATGTTTTTTCCTAAGCCTTATTTTGAGGTGGAAATCACCTTCATTTTTCCACGTCGGTCACTATACAGCCACTACAGAAACGCATCACCACTAATTATCACATATTTTCAACAGACTTCTTGTTAGTTCCATTCACTGTCCGGAACCGCATAAACAAAAAAACAGCTACAGACCTTATTTTACAAAGGACTACAGCTATTTTCTTAAATGCTGACTCGTTGCCGAAAGGTATAATTCGGTAAAAATTACCCGAAGAGATTCAAACCTGAAAAACTAATTCCCGTTTTCCAGATAAAGGTTGACCATGAATTGATCATCTTCGAACGTAAACAGAAGCGTTAAACTGTCCGGGGCAGAGGAGACCGTTATCACATATTCATTGCCTGATATGGTGGAAGGGGTTGAGAGTCGGACTTCGTGTCCCCCACTTACGAAGTGGTGTTTGAAAGAACCGCCTATCATATTGGCAATCTCTCCGAGAGCGTCCTGAACATCGGAATCAACTTCCGTAACCTCCATGCCGAGCATTTGAGAGGCAATCTTTATTGCTATTTTATTTGGAGTATTTACACTTATCATTCCGTTGTAACTGCCGGCAAATCCGATCATACCGGTAATATACTCCTTGAACTGTGTTGTCGTATCAGTAATTTGAGATTGAGGGATCACCACTCCAACCATTGAAGAAAAAATCTCCCGGACGTCCTCATCAAGATGTTTGATGAGCTGTTCTTCTGTCGTGTTCAACTGCTCCAGCATTTCAGAATTTATCATCATTTCCCCCCAGTATGACTCAATTACCGCTGCCTTTTAGTATCACATTTAACTCAATATATAAAGACCAATCAACTCACCCGGACCGCTAAAAAGAGAACCACCCATCCTACAGCATAGCTTTGATCCTTCAGAAATAGCCAGCTTGCCCGATAAGAATTGCAGAAGATGTTATTCCCCAGAATAGGGAGACAAGCTATGACCTATGAAGAGCGAGAGTTTATCAGGCGGCTCTGTTCCGGCGACAAGGATTGGAAGCCGAAGCAGCCGGACACAAGAGATAAAATGGTGAAATCAACGACAGGGGTATGGAAAGAAGGGGGAAATCTTACCACCTCCTGTTGAGGAGGAGATTATGGAGATAAGAGCCTGCGTCAAATGGCCCCAAGTATTCATTGGTTCTTTTACTAAGCGGTTGTGCTGACAACAGTAACCGTCGCTGTTTCAGCTTTGAACAGCTCATACTCCGTACGCAATGACCCGTACCCGTCTTTGAGATTGGCCATATTCCCCGCACGGGCATATGCTTCAAGTTCAAGTGATATCGAGTACATCCTGTCGGCTCCGATGTTACCCGTCACACCCTTGATGGAATGTACATATCTGGCAGCGGCGTCCGTGTCCCCGGACACAACAGCTTCTTCAAAAAGAGTAAGATCCTGATCAACAGATTCGGTAAACATGGTAATGAATCCGTCAATCAGTTCTTCCTCATTACCAAGCCGCCTCAACAGTTCTGAACGGTTAAAGACTTTCCCCCGCTCCACGGGAAGAGCTGTTTGCAGGACGTTATCGGCCTGATTAGTGTGTTGAGCCGGTTCCGGAAGTTCAATTGTCTCGCCGCCGGTACGGCGCTTGATAACCGCTACGATATCTTCCAGCTGGAACGGTTTGCTGACATAATCATCCATCCCGGCTTCACGGCACTTATTCTTGTCTTCTCTCATGGCATAGGCAGTCATGGCCACAATGGGAATATGCCCCCCCTGGGATGCTTCCAGCTCCCGGATCCTGCGGGTGGCCTGAAAACCATCCAACACCGGCATTTGAACGTCCATAAAGACAAGATCAAAACTCTTATGATCTTTTTGCCAGGCCTGCACAGCTTCTTCCCCATTCTCGACAACAGTAACGACATGGCCATTTCGCACCAGTATCGTCTTGATCAGGATCTGGTTGATGGGAACATCCTCGGCAACAAGAATAGAAAGTTTCCGCCCCCGTTCAGGAGTCTGCGGACTCATGGCGGAGACAGAGTCAAACTGTGGCGGAGAACCGGCGGAGGAAACAAGTTGCGATAGAATGTCGTACAACTCCGAATGGATGACCGGCTTGGTTAGATACCCGTCAATTCTCAGTTCGCGACGACGCTGCGAGTCACCACGCATACCGGCGATGGGCATAAGGATGCACCGCACCGAGTCGTAGGCTGGCTGGCGACGGATATCCTCGACCAACTGCCAGCCATCGCGTTCAGGCATCATCACATCGATCAAAGCAAAATCGAAGGGCGTTGCCTGGCGGTTCGATTCATCCAGCAGTTTCAGCGCCGTAGCCGCATTTTCAGCCAGAGCAACGGTCACACCCCATTTCCCAAGAAAATCGGCTAACATGGTGCGGTTCATGGCGATGTCGTCCACTACAAGCGCTGAACGATTCTCAAAATACTGAGCAGGGTACTCCTGCTTAGGCTGTTTCGGAAAACCGAATACCACCGTAAAGGAGAATGTGCTTCCTTTCCCCGGCTCGCTTTCAACCTGTAATTCTCCACCCATCAGTCCGATGAGCTCTTTACAAATAGACAATCCCAGCCCGGTACCGCCATACGACTTTGTGGTCGAAAGATCGCCCTGTTCAAAGGGATCGAATATTTTTCGCATTTTCTCCGGAGTGATGCCGATGCCTTCGTCCTTCACGCTGAAACGGAGAAGACAACCATCTCCATCTTCCTCGACAACATCGACGCTGATCACTATCTGGCCCCGTTCGGTAAACTTGATGGCGTTACCGACCAGATTGATAAAAATCTGACGCAAACGACCCGGATCGCCAGTCAAGGCATCAGGCGCGTCAGCAGCCGGACAGAAAAGCACCTCCAACCCCTTTTCAACTCCCCAGACAGAAATGTTCTGAAGGATCTGTCCAACGGTCGAACGGAGCAGAAACGGTTCACAGTCCAGATCGATTTTCCCCGCTTCAATTTTGGAGAAATCAAGAATGTCGTTGATAATAGAGAGAAGATTGTCGGCGGATGTCTTTACCGCGTTCAGGTAGGAACGCTGTTCCTTATCCAGATCGGTATCGAGACAGAGTTCCGTCATCCCGACAATCCCGTTCATCGGGGTACGAATCTCATGACTCATGTTGGCCAGAAAAGTGCTTTTAGCTTTGCTTGCCGTCTCGGCGCGGCTTTTGAGGTCCAGTGTCGCCAGGAGGTCGTGCTCGCGTTGACGAAGGACACTGACAATGACCACTATCCCTGAAAGCAGCGCAGCAATGCTGCAGAACGCTACAGTAGCAATACCTCTTGCCGATTGGCGCCAGTTGGAAAGAAAGAAATCCTGGGTAATGGACAAACCGACAATAAGCGGGTAGCGCTTAACCACCCGAGCGGCCCCCAGTCGCCCCTCACTGCGATTATCCTGCGAAAACCGGGGGGTATCAAGGTAAATGACGCCGTTATCCTTACGCATTTTATTGACAATGATATATGTCGAACCGGTATTATTAACCTTGCCGATCAAGCTGTCTTTGCGCGGCCAGCCGGTCAACAGAGTAAAGTCGTTGCGATAGAGTAAAACGGACGCATTTTTACCGAGATTAAGCCCCAGTTTCTCATAAAAATTGGTAAAAACATCGACAGATATTCCGACAAGCAGCAAGCCCATCATGTTGCCATGCATATCATCAATACGCCGGCTGACGTAGAACACCCACTTGCCGTTACCCTTGTTACGTACGGAAGCACCGATATAGTCGGCGCCATCGTGGCCTTTGGACTGCACCTTGAAATAGTCCCTGTCGGCAAGATTAATGGGAGGAGGAGGATACGAACGCGTAAAATTGATAACATCGCCATTAACGGCAACGACAGATGCAACATCAATCTGCGGGAGAGACTCCGTTTTGTCTTTCAACATCCTGAATATCTTTTCGGAACCCAGGAGTTTCCTGAATGATTCAGGGGTGTCCGCCCCCTGTTCGCGAACTTTTTCCGCAATGCCGTCAAGGGCCAGATAGGCAGATGCCATGGCCTGATAAGCATGTTCGGCCAAAACGAGCGAGCTATTGTCCAGCTGTTTCCGCCACACCTCGATTTCCTGTTTGCGCAGGGTCAGGGCGGCAACAATCGCCAGAATGATTACCGCAAAAACAACCAGTACGCCAAAACTGATCGTAAGTTGACTCGCATGAAATTTTTTCCAGAGTTTGATCATGGAGTTCCCATTACCTGTTATTGCGCTCCGTCGGTGGTCGCGGCCACCTCTGTCTCGGTTTTGAACCGTTCATATTCGGTTCGAAGAGACGGCATCCCCCCCCTGAGACTGGCCATATTCCCAGCCTTGGCGTATGCTTCGAGCTCAAAAGCAATCGAGTACATCCGTTCGGCTCCAATATTTCCCGACACCCCTTTTATGGAATGTACGTGACCGGCAGCTGCTTCGATGTCGCCGGACAGGATACCCGCTTCCAGAAGTGGCAATTCGTGATCGACAGACTCCATAAACATGGAGACGAATCCGGCAATCAGCTCTTCCTGATTGCTAAGGCGCCTCAACAGCTCGGTGCGGTTAAAAATTGCACCACGCTCCACAAGGACGGTATCCGTTGAATTGGCCTGCGGATCGATTTCTCTCGCTTTTTTTTCTCCACCCCCGCTGGTACGCTCGAGCACCGCCAAAATATCCCCCAGCTGAAACGGTTTGCTGACAAAGTCATCCATCCCCACGTTCCGGCACTTGTCACTGTCTTCTTTCATGGCATACGCGGTCATGGCGACGATGGGAATATGCCCCCCCCGGGACGCTTCCAGTTCCCGAATCCTGCTGGTGGCATGAAAACCATCCATCACCGGCATTTGCACATCCATGAAGATAAGGTCGAAATTGCCCGCATCCGTCTGCCAGGCATGTACGGCTTCCTCGCCGTTCCCGACAATGGTGACGGCATGGCCATTACGCTCAAGGATTGTCTTGATCAGGGCCTGGTTGATGGGAACATCCTCGGCTACAAGGATAGAAAGCCTCTGTCTGCTTTCCAGAACATGGTGGCGCGTGGCAGGCACCAGTTCGGGCTGTTGCGAAAGATTTCCGGTCGAAATGAGCAGACAGAGCAGATCGTGGAGCTCCGAATGAATAATCGGCTTAGTGAGATACCCCTCGACTCTCAGTTCGCGGCAGCGCTGGGAGTCGCCACGCATACCGGCGCTGGGCATGAGGATGCAGCGTACCGGGTCATACGCCCGTTGACTGCGGATATCCGTGACCAGCTGCCAGCCATCGCATTCAGGCATCATCACATCGATCAGCGCAAAATCGAAAGGTGTTGCCCGGCGGATCGATTCATCAAGCAGCGCCAGCGCCATAGCCGCATTTTCTGCCACCGTAACGGTTACACCCCATTTGCCGAGAAAATCGGACAGGACGGCACGATTGATGGATATATCGTCGACAACCAACGCCGAACGCCCCTCAAGTTTCTGCAATGTGAGCACCGGAGGCGGCGTCTGCTGCAGGGCAAAACGGGCCGTAAAGGTAAAGGTACTTCCCTTGCCCAGTTCACTCTCAACCCGGATCGTTCCCCCCAACAGTTCTACAAGATTCCGGGAGATAGCAAGCCCAAGACCGGTACCGCCGTATGACTTGGTAGTCGACTGATCCGCCTGTTCGAAAGGATCAAAGATCAGCACCTGTTTTTCCGGTGAAATGCCGATACCTTCATCCTGAACGCTGAAAGAGAGCAGACAACCGTTTTCATCTTCTTCAACCACACAGACACTGGCCACTACCCGCCCGCGTGCCGTAAACTTGATGGCATTACCCACGAGATTGATGAGAATCTGCCGCAAACGGCCGGGATCGCCTATCAAGGCGTCGGGAGTATCCGGCGCCGGATTGAAAAGCACCTCCAATCCTTTTTCGGCTCCCCGCACGGCAATACTCTGCATCGTCTGGCCAATAGTGGTACGCAGCAAGAACGGCACGCTGTCAAGCTCAATTTTGCCTACTTCAATCTTTGAAAAATCCAGAATGTCGTTGATGATCGAAAGAAGGTTATCGGCCGAGCTCTTAACCGCATTCAGGTAGTTCTGCTGTTCAGGGGTGATTGTGGTCGTCAAGCATAATTCCGTCATACCGATGATGCCGTTCATGGGAGTACGAATCTCATGGCTCATGTTGGCCAAAAACATGCTCTTGGCCCGACTGGCCGCTTCGGCAACGGCAATGGATTTCCGCATATCGCGCAGATAGCCGCGAATACCGGCGACGAGAAAAATGAGCGCCCCTCCGGCAACGAAAACCAGGATTGTTAACTGGAACGTGATGGAACGCGACTGTCCGACTTCAGGGATCTTTACATAGGTAAAAATCGTATAGCCGTCTTTGCTTCGTTCGCCTCGCGACAGCATGTAAACGCTGTCGCTTCCCGGTAGCGTAATTGTGGTGTGCGAAGGAGATTGATCGTCTAAGGTGGTGATTTTCAGTACCGGAAAATCGCGCCGCTTGTACTGTTTGTCAAGAAGCCCGGGCGGCATCTTAAAAACAGGGGCGTCGGCAAGCGCATAATGTTCAAGAAGCTTTTCGCTGGTAAGGATAATGACGCCCGAAGCATCGGTTACAAAGCAGTTAAAACGGTCGAACCATTTGGAAAGTTTAGTAACATCAATCTTGATGACGACCGCACCGATAACATGCCCGCGGTCGTATATGGGAGCGGAGAAGAAGAAACCGGGAATGTTGGTTTGACGTCCGACTGCGTATTGTCTCCCATTCTGTCCCGCCATGGCGGTAGTAAAATAGGCACGGTCGGCATAATTGATACCGACAAACGTTGACGGCTGATCGTAATTACTGCTGGCAATGCAGTCGCCGTTAGGAGCGATAATCCAGAGAACATCGACATCCATATCTTTGCGCTGTCCGGCAAGATGACTGTTGAGCTCCTTCATATCTTGCCGGGAACTGAGGAATATGCGTTTATCCTCCGGGGAGCCTATCTTCAGGAGTGCATGCTCGTCCAGAGAGCGAAGCGCGGTTATTACCGCCATGTTATCGGCAACGGTCGCCGGGATGACGTGTAAAAACGAAAGGGAACGTTCAAAGTGGAACGTAACTGCGGCCGAAGTCTTGACAAGTTCAGCGGAATGTTGCCGAAGCTCGGTTTCAAGACGCTTATCGATGATAGAGGAGACGGTAAGGTATGATACGAGTAACCAGCAGATTTGGAAAACCAGAATATAAAACGACACCTGACTGCTCAGAATACCGGGTAGATACTTTCTGGGTCGTTCCAGTAAATCGCGCTCAGATTCATGATTATTCGTATGTGACTGCCCGGAACTACTCATTACCTTTTCTCCATCAATGCGTACTTCGTATAATTATTGGCGACCGGACCCGCCACGTGATGGAACTCGGCATACAGTTCCCATCAGGCGAGCTCCCCTATTACAGCATGCCGAGGCTCTTCAGTATTTCCGCTGCAATCCCCCCCAGCGGCGCCACCACATCTACCGTGCCGGTGGCAATGGCCGCCTTGGGCATACCGAAAACAACACAGGAGGCTTCGTCCTGGGCAATGATATAAGCGCCGTTACGCTTCATCAGCCGTATTCCTATGGAGCCGTCGCTTCCCATACCGGTCATGATTACTCCGGTCGCCCGTCCCTGATACTGCTGGGCAATGGAGCGGAACAGGTAATCCACCGCCGGACGGCAGTTATTTTCGGGAGGATCGTCGGTAATTTTGATCAGTCTGGTGGCGCCGTCGGCCGCCATAACGACCTTCATCTGGCGTCCGCCGGGAGCAATGTATACCGTGTCCGGGAGAACCCGTTCGTCATTTTGTGCTTCCTTGACATGCATGGCACAGCGGCTGTTCAGGGTTGCCGCCAGGGACGCAGTAAAAATCGGAGGCATATGCTGGACGATAAAAAAGGGAACTCCCATATTTCCCGGCAGCGTCGGCAACATTGCGGTGAGCGCATTGGGGCCGCCGGTGGAAATCCCGATGGCAACGGCATCGACCCGCTGCCCCTTACGCGATGGCGATGGCACGCTTGGGGCCGCTGCCGGCTGAATCGGCGCAAGCGGCGTCGGCACGCGGGGCGGAGCAAGCGTAGTAGCCACCGGACGTGCCGGGACTGCTGCGGGAAGTTTTCTTCGATACTCTTTCTGTGCCAGGAATGCTTTGAAACGAGGAGCCAGGGCATCCTTGATAGCGGTTATATTTTCCTCAACCGAGCCCCCGTCCGGTTTGGTAATAAAATCGAAGGCGCCAAGATCGAAACCCTTCATGGTCAGGTCGCCGCCCTGCAACGTCAAACAACTTATCAAAATGGCGCCCACGTCCAGAGATTCGCGCCGGATGGTCTCCAGAAGCTCCAACCCGTTCATCTCCGGCATCTCCAGATCAAGGGTCAGAATATCCGGTTTCAGCGTCCTGATACGGGTCAAGGCAATCTTTCCGTTTGCCGCCGAACCGACCACCTCCACTCCCGGGATAGCCGCTGCCGCCTCGCTTACCACCTTGCGGAACAATATTGTGTCATCTACGACAAGAACCTTCAACGTCATGAATTACCCCGTTTATTCGTGATTCAAAATGACATCGAGGTTTAATAACCCTACCAGGCCATCCGTACAGCGGTAGACATTTTCAAAAAAACTTCCCTGGACGGAGTTCAGGTTTGCGGGCGTCGGCTGAAGCGCTTCGGGATTTATCGGAATGACATCGAGCACCCGATCGACCAAAAGCCCCACCGATTCGGTACGATCATCGACAATGATGATCCGGCTCAGTTCGTCTCTCCGGCACGTACCAAGCGCCAGCCGTTTCCCGAGGTCAAGGACCGTCACGATCCGACCACGCAGGTTGAGAATGCCGATGATGTAGCCGGGAGCACGGGGGACTTCCGTAATATCCACCATCTTGATGATTTCCTGGATATGCAGGGTAGATATTCCCAGCAGGGTAGTGCCGATGGTAAACGTCGATGCCAGCGGGGTATCGTCAAGTTCGTCGTTTGCGTGCATACGCTGTATCTCCTGTAGTGGTTTCCAAAATTACGTATTCAAAAGATCCTTAAGCGACGGCGGCTCCACGGACCTGACACCATATTCACACCTTGAACCGTCCGGTCAATTCCTTCAATTGTCCGGCAAGTTCGGCCAGCTCCCCGGCACTATCAAGCACCATTGAGCCGTTACCGGACAAGGTATCGTTAATCACGTTGGCCTCGCCGATATCCCTGGCAATAGTAGCGGCGACACCGGAAGTCTGCCCGACATTATGATTAACTTCCTGGACGCCGTGAGCCGCCAGCACGATGTTGGACACCATATTATGCGTGACGACCGATTGTTTCTCTATCGATGTCGCGGTACCGGCAATTATTTCATCGACGTCCTGAATAATGCGCAGAATTTTACCGATATCCGTAACCGTTTCAGCCGTAGACACCTGGATATTCCCGATTTTTTCCCGTATCCCCTCGGTGGCGGAGGCGGTCTGTTGCGCAAGTTCCTTGATCTCGGTGGCAACCACGGTAAAACCTTTGCCGGCGGCCCCGGCCCGGGCCGCTTCGATAGTGGCGTTCAGAGCCAGCAGATTCGTCTGTGCCGAAATAGCGGTAATCGCTTCGGTAACTTTATCGATTTCCCGGGCAGCCCGCCCCAGGGCGGCAACCTGATCCGTGACACGATTGGTGTACGCAACGGCCTGCCCGGTGATCGTGCGCGCCGTATCCGAGTTTCTGGCAACATCGGCGATGGAGAGGGTCATCTCCTCGGTAGCACCGGCCACCGTATTCACATTGGCCGTTGTCTCTTCCATGGCCGACGCGACCGTGGCCATGGTAGCGCTCATTTCCTCGGCAGCAGCAGCAATCCCCTGCGAGCGAAGCAACGACTGTTCAACGCTGGCCGACATTTCTCCCGATATTTCAATCAATTGGGTAGCAGATACGGCAAGAGTCTCCGCGCCTCCGGAGATTTCGGTAAACATCTCCCGCAGATTACTCCCCATCCGATTGATATCTATCGTCAGGTCGCCTATCTCATCGGTCCGGTCGATGGTCATGGTGTTGGTCAGGTCACCATCGGCGATGCCTTCCACGTGTTTACAGATTTGCATGATCGGAGAAATGATTCTCTTTTTAAAGAAGAAAAAGAGAATCATAAGGATAACGGCAAAAAAGAATACCCCGACTGCCGATATCTTGGCCATCATTATGATGGCACTGGCAATTCCCTTTTCCAGGGAAGTTGTCAGCAACAACCCCCCATTAAAACGGGCTTTGGAATCGTGACACCCGTAACAACGCTCCTCATTTACCATCGGCAGGGCTACGGTAAGGACACGCTTACCCTCCTTTTTGCCCGTGAACTCCAGCGGCACGCCCGCTGTAAGAGCCTTGGACATCTCCTCGCTGCGAGAGACGCCATTGCCCCATTCCCTAGCTTCAGCATTATAGATCCGGATATCCATAACTTCACTGTTTTTCTTGATCTCGGCTATATATCCTCCGATATCCTTCAAATCCCCTTTCACCATCTGGCCGAGGAGGTCGTGCTTTACGGTACGAACCAGCAGACGGGCATTATCTTTCTGGAGATCCAGGGTTGCTTCATACAGAAAGTACAGACAGCACAGACCCATTACGGCAAAACTGAATGAGAGTGTCGCTCCGATTATGGTGAGAACTTTATTGGTTAATTTTGTTTTCATGTAAAGTTATTAATCACATTTTGGTTAGAGACGGAAACGTTCACTCATTTCGCGCAGCTGTTCGGCCAGGCGGGCCAGGTCCTCGGCACTCTCCAGCACCTGGGTACTGCCGTTGGAAATCACGCCCACCGCATGGTTCGTATCAGAGATGTCATGGGCAATAATATCGGCTACACCGGAGGTTTGGGCCACGTTCTGGTTCACCTCTCCCATCCCGCGGGCAGCCTGGGCGATATTGGCTGCTATTTCCTGCGTCACCGCCGCCTGTTGCACGATAGCAACCGCCGTGGTAGCAATAATGTCGTTCACTTCCTGAATTACACGGGATATTTTTTCAATCTCTTCAACAGTTTCCGCCGTGGATACCTGGATGTTATCGATCTTGTCGCGAATTCCCTCGGTGGCAGCGGCGGTCTGCTGGGCAAGCTCCTTTATTTCGGTGGCGACCACTGTAAAACCTTTCCCCGCTGCGCCGGCTCTGGCAGCCTCGATTGTCGCATTCAGCGCCAGCAGGTTTGTCTGGGCCGAGATAGCGGTAATTGTTTCCGTCACCTTGCCGATATCACGCGCCGCCCTCCCCAGCGCCGCTATCTGTTCGGTGACCTTGCCTGCCTGGCTCACCGCCTGAGCGGTGATAGTACAGGCCTTGTCCGAGTTGATGGCAACATCGGAGATAGTTGCGGTCATCTCTTCGGTGGCAGTTGCCACAGTGTTGACATTGGCAGTGGCCTGCTCCATGGCCACCGATACCGACATCATGTTGGCGCTCATCTCCTCGGCAGCCGCCGCAATCCCCTGCGTACGCCGGGAAGACTCTTCAGCGTTGGTGGTTAATTCGCGCGAAACCGATGAAAGCTCGGTTGCCGATGAGGAGAGCGTCTGCACGCCTCCTGAAATATCCGAGAACATCGCCCTCAATTTCTCCACCATATTTTTCATGGCCAGCATCATTTGACCGGTTTCATCATTGCTCTCCACGATCACATCAACGGTCAAATCCCCTTCCGAAACCTGTTTCAGCGTGACAACCGCGCCTCTCAACGGCCTGGTAATAAGAGTGCCGATCACATATGCCAGCACAACAAAAACAATAAGCATCAGGGCTGTAGCACCGAGTATTTTCCAGCGCAATGCATTCACGTCCCGTTGAATATCGTCCAGATAAACTCCGCTTCCGATGACCCACCCCCATGGTTTGTACAATTTAACATACGAAACCTTTGGAGTGAGCTTCCCACCCTTGTCCCAGACATAATCGACAAACCCCTCGCCATTTGCCTTGCAGACATCCAGCATGGCAATAAAGAGAAGTTTACCGTTGGGATCCTTGTATTCCGCCAGTTCTTTCCCGTTCATCTCCGGCTTCAACGGGTGCATGATCATGACCGGCTTCATGTCGTTAATCCAGAAGTAATCATTGGAGCCATAGCGTAAATTTCCAATACTCTTAAAAGCACGTTTTTTAGCGTCTTCCAACGTCATTTCGCCCGCAGCAGCCCGAGCGTCGTATTCAGCCACCAGCTGGGTCGCCGTTTGCACCAGACTCCGGATTGCATAGCGCCTTCCTTGAGTAGCCTGTTCAAGAACTGCCGGAAGTACAAACAACATCACGTTACACACCGTAATGATGAGAAAGGCATAACACAACACCATTATTTTGTTGATTATACTCAGATTATTGAATCTGGTTTTCAATCTGTCCATTACTTCCCCCTTCACATGAATGTATATATTTTCACCCGGCAATAACAGGTATTATTAAAATATTTAAATGTGTTTTTTCCATTCCATCAGAGCCGATGTCAGTTTTAGCGAGAGTGCCGCAAACGCACTATTCGGAGCCATCAACTGTTCTGCTTCCCGTTTGTTGCCACTCAGCGCCAGTTCGGCAATTTTTCCCGCACTTTTGTGGAATTCCGCGTGCATCTCCTTTATCGACCGGTAGCGGGAAGATTGCTTGACCGACGCCGGAATCGACTGGCTGTAGAACCATTTGCCGAAAGCACAGACATTATCGGCGCGGGCATCGTGAACCGAGACATCCATTTTACCGGTATCTATGGCCTGTTTCAGGCGAGTTTTCCACATGCCGTGGGCACTGATCGCCTTGGTGATCTGTTCCACGTCAATACGCCCTCCCCCTGTCGCAATGTTCGAAGAATCCGCAGATATCCTGAAACGTCCGGTCATCTGCTCCAGCTCGACCGCCAGCCGGGACAGGTCTTCAGCGCTCTCCAAAACCTGGGCGCTACCGCTCGATATCTCGCCAACCGCCTGATTCGTCTCGGAAATGTCGCGAGCTATCATTTCTGCCACGCCGGAGGTCTGAGCCACGTTCTGGTTCACCTCCTGCATCCCGTGAGCCGCCTCGGCAATATTGGTAGCGATTTCCTGCATTACCGTCGATTGCTGCTCGATGGCGACCGCTGTTGTGGCAATGATACCATTAACATCCTGAATGACATGTGAAATTTTACCGATTTCTTCCACCGCCTCCGCTGTGGACAGTTGAATATTGTCGATTTTGTCACGGATCCCCTCAGTGGCAGCGGCGGTCTGCTGGGCAAGTTCCTTGATTTCGGTGGCAACAACCGTGAATCCTTTGCCCGCTGCTCCGGCCCGGGCAGCCTCAATAGTGGCGTTCAGGGCGAGCAGGTTGGTCTGGGCCGAAATGGCGGTGATAACCTCCGTTACCTTACCGATATCCCGCGCCGCTCTCCCCAATGCCGAAATCTGCTCCGTGATCTTGTCTGCCTGCATCACCGCCTGACCGGTAATATCTCGGGCCCTGTCGGAATTTTTGGCAACGTCGGCAATCGTGACGGTCATCTCTTCGGTAGCACTGGCAACGGTATTGACATTGGCCGTGGCCTGCTCCATGGCAGCCGACACCGATAGCATGTTAGCGCTCATCTCTTCGGCTGCCGCAGCCACCCCATGGGTGCGGGAGGACGATATCTCGGCGCTGGAGCTCAATTGCCGTGAAACCGCGGAAAGTTCCGTTGACGATGAAGAGATAGTCTGAACGCCTCCGGACAAGTTGGTAAACATCTCCCTTAAATTGCCCCCCATTATGTTAAGCGCCGAAGCGAGTTCACCAATTTCATCTTTTTGTTCCAAAGCGATTGTCTGGGTCAGATCCCCTTCCGCCATTTTTCCGGCAAAGGTGACCCCCAGACTGAGCGGCCGCGTGATGCTTCGTGAGGTAATAAAACCTAAAATAATTGATATAATAAAGGCCGCGACAGTGGCTATCCCAAACAGAAGCCGCGAACGGGAAATAACCACTTCCGCACTGTCCGAACGTATCTTTGTCCGTTGTTTCTGGAACTCTAAAATCGCTTCCGATACCTTATTTACCTCCGCTTTATAAGCGATCCCCTCGGCGTGATTCAGTTTAATCGCCTCAGCCGACTTTCCGGCCATCGCCAGTTCGATAACCCTGTTATTTACCGCAGCAGCCTTCCCCGCAATCTCACGGTACGCCGCGATCAACTTCTTCCCTTCTTCATAATTCTCATGTTTTTCCAGCTCTTCAAGCACCTTACGATAATTGTCGCGCGCCTCCAGTATCCGTTTCTGATATTCATCCAGTTCCTTCTTGTTCGTTGCCGTCTGAAGATTCCCCATGGCGTAGTACAGGTCACCCAGATAGTTTTGCAGTTTATTGGCAGACTCCATCTTTACGTTATTCGAGTGTACAATTTTGTGGATCTGCTCCGATATCTGCGCCAACCCGACAAAACCGGCAATACTCATGAGTAATACCACCAGCAGTATGACGCCGTACCCTAACCCAAGCCTCTTACCGATATTAAGATCTGTGAAAAATGACATTAATACACTCCTTTTCCTGTAATAAAGATGTATGTCAATACGTCAGCTTATTCTCTTTCTATCGACCACGGGATTTGGATTAATGGCCGCAATCGCCTCCAGCAATTTTTCCCGGTCAAGCTTGACCAGGTAGTTGGTCAATCCTGCCTGTCTCCCCCGCTCCACATCCTCTTCGCCGGCAAGCGAGGTAACGGCGATGATCGGCAGGGAGCTGAACCGGGCATCGCTCCGGATCTGTTTCGTCAGTTCGTACCCGTTC
>CAIYZD010000717.1 GCA_903930585.1 uncultured Geobacteraceae bacterium
AATATCCCTGGTAGTTGACACAGGATTCCTGGTTCACCACCCGATAGACAATCAGCGAAGTATCATAATGGGCTGCAGGCAATGGAACCAAACAAGGGATTTCATCAAGGAACATATCGATAGGCCTGCGACGGGTGGTACGGTGCACTCTTGCGTCGTTTACCTGGGCGAGCCAGCTTCGTAACTGCTCTTTCAAATCATTCTTATCCCGGAAGCGCCGGCCGTTTAAAAAATTCGTTTCCAGGTAATAAAACGGACGTTCTATTTTTAAGTTCTCAGTAGGCTTTCCGGGATGAATCGTCAGAGGTCTGAAGCCATAATGCGAAGCAAAACCAAGATAATGCCGGTTAAAGATGGGCTGCCCGCATTCCCAGCGATCCACGCATACCTTCTGATTATCACTCTTGATCTCGCGGGCCACCCCGTCAAAATACATGAAGGCATGAACCAGGCATTCCATCAGGGTACGCTGGGTCTTATCCTCCACCACCTCGATCCACTGGCGGCGGCTGTAAGCAAGGATGTAGCTGAACAAGATTACCTTATGTTCCCGGCCTTCGTTCGAGGTGAACTCGATCATGTATTCGCTCCAGTCATGCGCGGCTCTCTGCCCTGCAGCGGTCTCCACGCATCGTATCACCGGGTGCCTTTTTGATGCCCGTATCTTACTCACGTAGACCTCCACCATGGTGATCTTACCGGGATACCCCTGTTCAAGGATCTGTTCAAAGATCCTCTGCACGGTAATGTCCTTGAACTTTTGCAGCGCCTGCTGGATTTGCTCTTTATAGGGATCCAGTTTTGTCGGGTAAACCCTGGTCGATTTCGGGGGATTTATCCCCTGCGTTCGCCGGCGCTCATTTTCCGCCAGTATCCTGATAACCCGCTCGCGGCCACAGTGATATTCCCGCCCCAGACGTCGGATGGACCAGCCCTGCCCACGATGATAAATTACGCTGTTCTCAAAGGCTTCATCTTTCATACGATTGCAATGTTTTATGAATAATCCCGGTTAGCCGTTCCATGGGAGCCACTAATTCATTCATGGGTGGCAGTACCATCGCTTTTTGCTCCGATGGAAGTTGCACCGTATGTTCACTTTGTAAGACCCCGCCCAGGATGTTCACTTGTAAGCGAAGAAGTTCCCTGGCCTTTAACAAGCGGTTCCCGTGATCGGATAATCGGCTGTCATGGATCTTGTCGCCTTGCAAGACACCCCGGATCACTTCACGGGCATGACCATATACATAAGCTTCTCCCTCGCTACCCAAGGATTTCAACAGCTTCTCCACCACGATGGCACACTCCCGGGAAGTTAACCCCTCTTGGATAACCACCTCCAGCGCCCTCTGTTGATTGCCGCGCGGCAATTTGACCAGTTCCCTGCCGTGGCTCACCGTGATACTGCCCATGCGCAGGGCATCCTGAACCTCGGGCAGAAGCTTCTCGATCAGGCTTAACCGCCGGCATACCCAGCTATGGCTTTGTCTGAGGGCCTTAGCCACTTCCCTCTGGCACATGGAGTGATCATGGATCAAACTGTGTACGATGAGTCCCTGCTCGTACATTGTTAAACTGCTGCTATGACGGTTGTAATGAAGGATCATGGCCTTGGCCATAACCACATCCACCTCAAAGACCACCGATTGGAGCTCTGAGAGGCCAAGTTCCAGGGCCGAGCGGTAGCGCTTGATCCCATCAATGATGTGATAACCTTCGTCGTTCTTCAATAAGATCAGCGGTTGAAGCTGCCCGGTAGATCGCATCGAGGTCGTCATGTTTCTTACCGCTTCAGGTTGGATCAGTCGATATTCGTTCGACCACTCCCTGATTTCTTCCGTTTTTACCATGATGGGGTCCATGGGGGCGATTTTTCGCCAAAAGTATTTCATCGCCTCCCGCCAGGCAATCGCGTCCGGATTTACAATACCCGTACAAACATTGGTTCGGCTTTTGCAACTGTCATCATATGAAGGTGTTCCATCATTAACGCGTCCGGATTTACAATCTTTTGATAATCCACCGCGATCATCGCGTAAACTTGATCATTATCAGGTCGTTGCTGCATGAACGCGTCCGGATTTACAATCTTTGGTTTATCATTCATTTTTCTGCGTCTTTTAGCATTCCTGTGCTTTTGCCTGAGCTTGTTTTCTAACACATACTCAGGATGCGACTCCCGGTAAGAACTCTGGTACTGTGCTCCAAAAAAAGGATCGCCCTCGTCGGACTTCTTGGTTTTCTTCCGATCCCGGACTCCCTGGAGTTTATGGCTCCGGAATAATCCATTGGTCTTGTACTTGTGTCGGTCAAAACTCAGTTTACGAGCCGACTGGCAGGCTTTATTGCCGCAATAATGCTGGGTGAGATGCTTAAGCTTTTTATTCGATCGAACTTGCCTGCCACAATGCCGACATACCAGGGTTCGCATAGACGTCCTTTTTTACGTCTACGTAATTCCCTGATTTTGGTGGCATCATTCTATATCAGGAAATGGCACTGGTCTGGTTCAGGCCTGAAAGCATTCATCACATCGATCCTTATGTCCGCCCAACTCTGCTGTACGGCAACGCTGGATAGCCCGTAGTATCCGTTGTACATAGGTATTGGGACAGTGTATCTGAACAAAGCCGGGGCCGAAACGATCGATGACCTGGGCCAGTTCATAAGCCGGCCTCACCCTTTCTTATACAAACGGTCGAACGGGCTGAATAAATTACTTCGGTTGGGTTTGGCTACATGAAGGTAAATCATGGTAGTCTGAATGCGTACATGACCCAGCAGATCCTTGATCGATACGATGTCCATCCCCTCTTCCAGCAAATGCGTGGCATAGCTGTGGCGCAGGGTATGAAGCGATATCCCCTTTTGAAGCTTACACTTCTTGACCGCTTCACGTAAGGCCCATTGCATTCCCCGGATGCTTAATGGGGTTCCCGGACTGTTCCCGTTGAACAAGTAATCTACCGGCTGGCAGGCATAAACATATTTTCGAAGTCCCTGCAAAATCAAGGGTGACAAGGGAACATACCGGTCTTTGTTAAATTTGCTCTGACGGATGTGGATCATCATCCTGCCAGAATCAATATCGGCAATCTTCAACCGGCTTGCTTCCTGTGCCCGCAATCCCGCGGAATAGATCAGCGACAACAGAACCCGGTGCTTCAATAACTCCGGAGCCTTAAACAACGCTTTGCACTCCTGGCGGTTCAGAACCACCGGAAGTTTCTGTGGTTCCCTGATCTTGGGCAGTTGAAGCACTTTTTCATTCATGCCCAGTAACCGGTAGCAATACCGCAACCCATGAACAGCAAATTTGAAATCACTCAGGGAGGGAGTCTTCGATTGCCTGGCAACCGAGGCCAGGTACTTGTTCATCTCCTTTTCGCTAATATGCTGCGGAAGCTTTTTAAAATGAAGGCTGATCTGGGCCAGCTTCCGGCCATAATTAGTCAGCGTACTCTTTGACTGCCCTGATAATACAATCTTGTCCTGAAGTTCTCCATAAAGCTTTTTGAAGCCTTGAATCTCATGACAGGCTTGTTCAACGGTGGTGAACGTTCTTTTTTGTAATTTAGATTTCACATTTTCCATAGTATAACGATTTTGTAATTATTATCATTTATACTATATTTATCGGAAAATGTCTATCCCGTTCCCAGGTTCTGCCTGGGACGGGATTTAGTACAACATGTCGCTAACCGCAACAATGCTGGCGCAATGTTGCTTTTCAAAGGCTTTGCCTTTGCTGCGTTTAGCGACCCACCGTTAGGGGGCATTTTTAATTCATACCGATGAAGGGTCTGTTATTTATATTTCTTATTCTCACAGTGAGTTTATCTTACTCTCAAAATTATATAATTAAAGGTAAATTAATTGAAGGCCAATGCTTATTCCCTTTTCCTTATGTTTATGTTGGATTTGATTCAACAACCTATTCAATAACCGACTCAGCTGGAAATTTCAAGATTATTTATATATTAGCCTCAATTAAATGTTAGCACTTTTTAAGCCTAAATTTACCAACGACATGGCAAAACAACAAAGAAAAAGTGCA
>CAIYZD010000718.1 GCA_903930585.1 uncultured Geobacteraceae bacterium
CCACCTGACCCGCATAGGTCATGCCCATGTCAAGGTCGGGCTCAGTATCCATTTTGTGAATGCAGCCATGAATCAGATCCGTCACTTCCTGCTGGACCTGATTGATTACCATTTTGCAGAACGCGATGAGCGGCGCGCCCTGCGGGATGCGGTTGAAAAAATTCTTGATATGAATCTGGATGTAATGACCTCTTCCTACAGGGAAGAGGAGATGAAAAAAGTCTTCGTATCACGCAAGGTTGAGTCATTCCTGATCAAAGCCACCGAACGCTTTACGTATGGCCTGAACCTGACACTGGTACTGGCTCTGGTCGGTGTCTCCATCTCGGTTGTCTTCCTGTTTGTATGGGATCTCACGCATATTCTGCACGGAAATGTGGAAAAGGGCATTTTGTCGGCACTTGGATCATTACTGATTTTATGGATGATGATTGAGTTGATGGACAATGAGATAAAGAACCTGAAGGGTGGTAAATTCAACATACTGGTATTCATAGGCGTAATTATTGTCGCCATGATCCGCGAGATCCTCATCTCCACGCTACGCAAAGACGACCTCACCACCCAGGCATTTCTTGCCGGCACCCTGTTGATCCTGGGTATCGTGTACTATCTTGTCTCACTGGCCCAGAAAGAACTTCCGAAGGTGTAGCTGTTATTCTGCGACACGCACTTATTGACGCACTATCAACGCCATCGATTCTGACAAAAAAAGAGAACAATGAAAAAAGAAAAAACCAAACTCCGTAGGAGCGGCATTTTGCCGCGAATGCTGCAATGGCCGGTATTCTTGAATGTTACTGCAATCGCGTTTTTGAAAACGCTTACAACGGTATTTTTATTCCTGCTGCTACTTACATTATCGGCTTCGATTGCCGCTGCGTCTGTCAGCACAATTGCCCACTACAAGGTCTCCTCCAAAGGTTTTACTATCGGCGAAGTTACCACCACCCAGCGAACTTCTGAAGATGGGGGAGTTGCAACTATTCGCTTCGAAACTAAAACTGCGGTCAAAGTATCGTTTTTGTGGATGGGATACCAGCAGGAAACAATCGAGAAGGGAACACTGCTGAAAGGAAATCTGGTCAACTATACCCGCAAGGGGAGTGAAAACGGGGTCGAGATCGATATTGAAGGACGGCTTGAAAACTCATCTTTCCGCTTTGATGTGCGCGAGCGAGGGACGACCCGCTCGATCGTTATCCCACGCAGCAGTTATGATAACACCACCATGGAATGTCCGGAAGCGCTGCTGGATTTTTCGGTCGCTC
This sequence comes from uncultured Geobacteraceae bacterium, assembly GCA_903930585.1. Classification (GTDB taxonomy): domain Bacteria; phylum Desulfobacterota; class Desulfuromonadia; order Geobacterales; family Pseudopelobacteraceae; genus JACRCG01. The sequence goes on from CAIYZD010000718.1 coordinate 1,272, forward strand.
CGCAGATCACGCTGAGAATTCTGGATGTAGAAAAATTAGCTGTAGTCAAGCGGGAATACCGTCTGGTAAAAAACACGCAGTACACGATCGGAGACCGGGATTTTCCCTGCCGGATCGTGGATTTTACGGACTCGAACAAAAAGGCACGGCGCTGGATCAACTGGGATGGTTCGGCGGTGGTGATGTACCGTCAGGATGGCACGGGAGAAAATAGCTCATATTCTGTACGGGCTACGTCGGTGAGCAAGTGAATACTCCAGTTGTGTGCATACTCCGTATATTTTTTTAGAACTTCCCCCGAACCGGCTCTGCAGGAGGCTTACTTTCCGTAGTCGCAATCTTGAAAAAGCTTCGTATCGTATCCGACGCCACTTATGCGGGAGTGACATCTGTCCATTGCCTCCCCTATTGAGTAATTTTACTCAGTCATTGAGTAAAATCGCTTGTTCACTAAAATACAATGTGATATAAGCCTGTTATGAGCTACGAGCGTCCACTTTTATCAACCCTTCGCACCCTCCTCTCGCACCCGACACCGGTCATTCATGCCCTGATCGGTCCGCGTCAGGTGGGGAAAACCACCATTGCCCGTCAAATTCTGGAAACAATCGGCTTCCCCTCTATCTATGCCACAGCCGACAGCCCTGTCCCGCTGGATTCAGCTTGGATCGAAACCCACTGGCGGCGTGCAGTCGCTGAGGGTACGTCCTCCGAAAAGCCGGTGCTGCTGATCCTTGACGA
>CAIYZD010000719.1 GCA_903930585.1 uncultured Geobacteraceae bacterium
CAGACATCCTGAGACTTCACTGAACAATAGTTTTTTTGTAAGACACTTTTTCATCGACTGGTCCTTTATTATGGTTTGTATAGTGGCCCCGTATCCGGTTCACTAAATTAGAGAAAGCATATCTATATTAATTCAAATGTCAAGCTAAACAAATGAGCTATCTTTATATTAGTTCTGGACTTTAGATATTTGTCTCCCCGCGCCGACTTTTTGTCAGTGTAGGTAGTAACTCTTTAATTGATGATCAACCTTGAATCTATGCGGCCTTGTTCCTTTGTCGATAATGTTCTTCCTCAACCGGCCATTTTTGCGGTCCGAATTTACCGGACTTCGGGTTCCATAGAACCCGAATATTGACATGGCCAAAAAAACGTTGCAGCCCCTGCCTGACTCTACCTGCTTTCAGTATTGACAGGCATACCGCAACGGCGTATTTCAGAGATAGAGAGTGACAAGAGGGTCATAGACAAAGAAAGTAGCGGAAGCCCTGCACTGCGACTACAGGAAGCTCATGTGAATTGCGAACACTTCGGTCGCTGACGGGAGTTACCGTTCCGACGAATTCGTGCTTTCAAATCGGGGACCAAATTGAATAGGAACATCCCTTAAGACCATTTTTTACTCTCATGAGTATTTTTCACAAATCAATATGAACAATCAGGTCTATTTTAACAGCCCATTTGTAGACTCTTTTTTCCAGCTTTCCGTTTGGAGCATTTTTGAATCAATCCAGTCATCTCATGGGCAGGCAAACCATCTTGAACGGGCTCGAAGAGGTCGTCGCCTACGAGTTACTCTTCCGCTCACAGCAATCACCTTCCTCGGCAACCATACTCAACTCTTCCCAGGCAACATCCAGCGTCATTCTCAACGTTCTATCAAATTTTGGCATCCGTGAAATCCTCGGCAATTATCGGGGATTTATCAACGTGGATTCCGATATGCTGATGAATGAGGCTCTGGAATTGTTGCCGGTAGACATGATCGGATTAGAGTTGCTGGAAAATGTCATCCTCACTCCTGAAATCGTCGACCGGTGCCGGAAACTCAAAGCCAAGGGGTTTGTTTTGGCGCTTGACGACCATCGTTATGCCCCGGAATACGAGGAACTCTATAACGGAGTGGTCGATATTGTCAAAATAGACCTGCTTGCAACGCCGCTGGAAGAACTCTACAAGGATGTCGATCAATTACGCCGATTTCCGGTCACACTTCTTGCTGAAAAGGTTGATAGCAGGCATGTGTATCTTCGGTGTCGCAGAATGGGTTTTGGGCTTTTTCAGGGATACTTTTTTGCACGTCCTTCATTAATGCAAAAATCCCGGATGGAAAGCTCGTCGGCGACATTTTTCAGGCTCATGCAGCAATTATCCTCCAATGCCGATGTCGACGAAGTCGAGCAAACGTTTAAGCAGAGTCCGGCACTCACCTATAAACTTCTGCTGCTGGTGAATTCGGTATCTTTTTCCACACGCGAGAAAATCCGTACAGTTCGTCATGCAATTACCCAGATAGGTTTGGATCATCTCAATCACTGGGTGCAACTTGCACTTTTTGCGGACGATAGCGATTCAGGACTGAATAGCGCACTCCTCGACATGGCTGCGGTGCGGGCTGCTTTCATGGAGGAGCTTGCGCGCATCAAACCGCATAGCCCTCGTCTGTTACGCCACGCGCAACCGGATGAAGCGTTTATGGTCGGCACTCTTTCAATGCTGAAAGAAATTTATGACGTAAATCTGAAGGTTATTGTAGCGCAACTGAATTTGTCGGACGAGATTCAGGATGCCTTGCTCAACCGGGGAGGAGATCTGGGGACCCTGCTCTGTCTTGCCGAGATGATGGAAATGCTTGAACTCGACGAAGCGGCAGAGAGTCTCGAAAAGCTCGGCATCACTCTCGACACGGTGATTGTCTGTCA
>CAIYZD010000720.1 GCA_903930585.1 uncultured Geobacteraceae bacterium
CACCCCCAACAGATATCGAACCATTACCCTATATATGAAATTCCATGCCAATCGGCCGGGCTTCTTGAACATTGGATTGAGCCGACCTTGCAGGTCGGGTCAATCCATATGGGTTTCAGACGTCTGGCGATCTGGAGAGATTGGCATACAATGTCATGTCATACCGACCTGACCGAGACAACCGCTCCCAGTCTTTCAGGAAAGACTTTGTATAATCCGCCGCGCGCAGCAACGGAGCGCGCTTACTTGCTGCTGTTTTTTTCGAGATCATCGAACAACTCGGAAGCACTATCGAAGCGAGCGTGATGCGTACGTACTATTTCGTCGGCTTCGTCCATCGCTGCACGAGTTTCAACGTTTGGCACCCTGAGCCTAAACGGCATTTGCTTGTCGGCGACGACTCGCATCAAAAACACACGTACAGCATCAGAGACTGACAACCCCATCGTGGCCAGCGTTTCAGCGGCCTGCACCTTGATTTGTTGATCCACACGGACGTGGACCATTGCGGTGGTACCCATAGCGATCTCCTCTTTAATTGAGATACATTGTATCTCAATCGTCTGCTGCAATCAAGGGTATTTTGAGTTTTACATACCCCCATGACATCAGATTGATGTACATTACCGCAGGAGGACAGAAGCCGCTGTTTCCTGTGAATACGGCATCAGCTGCGAAACATTGTGAGAGGGAGTTTACCATGCCACGTTGTTCAATCCAGTTCGCTACCGTGCAAGATTGTCTGTTGTTTAGCATCAGAGTAATGCCGCATGCGCGGTGATAACAACGATCGACTGACTATTCTTTCGGAAGCAGAGAAGACAGCGCTCTATGGCATTCCCCTTTTTGACGACTTCCAGCGCCTCGAATATTTTGCAATGACCGACTCTGAACGATCACTGGTTATGCAGCGAAAGGGCCTTTTGAAACAGCTTTATTGCCTGCTGCAGATCGGTTACTTCAAGGCCAAACAGGCGTTTTTTCAATTTTCTCTGGACGAAGTGCCACCAGAAGATGTCACGTTCCTGCTACAACGTTATTTCCCTGAGCAAACGCTAACCGTAGAGCCATTAAGCGCCAAAGAATATTACGCACAGCGAAGCGAAATTGTTGCTTTATTCGGTTACCGCCTTTGGGCGGCTAATGATCTGCCAACATTGCTGGACAAGGCAATACTGCTGGCTCGTACAGATATAACCCCCACTTTTTTACTGGCCGAAATGATGGTGTTTTTAATTGGCCAGCGCATCGTGCGACCAGGCTACACCACACTGCAAACCAGCATAAGGGACGCGCTCAGTGCTGAGCGTGATCGCCTGGAGCAACTTGTCGCAGCGAACCTTACTAATGCCTCACTCAATATATTGCAGCAATTGCTGGTGCGAGAGAACACTCTATCGGATTTGGCCGCGCTAAAACAAGACGCCAAAAGCTTTCGCTACCGGCAGATGTGTCTGGAGCGCCAAAAGCAGCTCATGATGGCCCCTCTGTATGTCATTGCCAAGGTTCTGCTACCAAAACTTGAAATCTCGCAGATCAATATTGCGTACTACGCCAGTCTCGCCAACTTCTACACCATATATGACTTGCGCCAACTCAAGCCTGGTCAGACACATCTCTATTTGTTGTGCTACGCCTGGCAGCGCTACCGGCAACTGACGGACAATTTAGTTGAAGCTTTTGGGTACCACACACGGCATCTCGAAGATAACACTAAGGCCGTCGCCAACAAACAGGCCATTCAAATCCACAACGAACGCCAACAAGCCACACCAAGGGTCGGTGAACTGCTCTTGCTGTATGTAGATGATACGCTCGCAGATGTGGCCCCTTTTGGCACAGTACGCCAGCGCGCATTCCGGATCATACCGGAAGAGAGGTTACGCTCGACCGGTAAGCTCTTGGCGGAAAAGCCTGTCAGCCAGATGGATTTGCGGTGGCAAGCGGTGGATAAGCAAAGCGGACTTTGCACAAATAATCTTCTTTCCCTTGCCATGGTCTTAAATTTTGAAAGCGTCACCGGCAGCGGTAAAATCTGGATTGCCGCTCTACAATGGATGAAAAATATATTCCCACGAAAACAGCAACTTGCCAAGCAGCCACTGGCAGAGATTCCGCTTCACACGCTTCCGAAACGCCTGCACAACTTTTTGCTGAGCTTTGACCAAGATGGAAAGCCAGTTGGATTACACAGCGACCGATATGAGTTCTGGGTTTACCGGCAACTACGCAAACGCCTTGATATGGGTGACATTTACCTTGACGATAGTGTGCAGCACCGGCGCTTTGCCGACGACCTAGTGTCCATGTAGGCAAAGGCGGATGCACTCAAGGCACTGGACATTCCCAGGTTGCGCCAACCGGTTGACGTAACTCTCGATGCCCTGTTCGCCGAGTTGGATACGGAGTGGCGTGCATTCGATGAGGAACTGCGCGGCGGCAAACTTAAACATCTTGAGTTAGATTCAGATAAGCAAACGCTGATTTGGCACCGCCACAAGGCTGACAAGGACAAATTGCTACAACAAAGCTTTTACGCCAAGCTCCAGGCACATGACATTGCCGATGTATTCCGGTTTGTGAATGAAAAAAGCGGTTTCCTGTCAGCAATGACACCTTTACAACCCCGCTACGCAAAAAATATCGCCGACGAAGATAGTTTGATGGCTGTGATTTTTGCCCAAGCCATGAACCACGGCAATTTCAGCATGGCTGAGACCTGTGACATCCCATACTACGTTCTGGAGGCCACTCATCAGCAATACCTGCGCCCGGCCATGCTGATTGAAGCGAACGACCAGATCAGCAATTTCATCGCCAGTCTGCCAATATTCCCGTACTACTCAATCGACATGGATGCCCTCTATGGCAGTGTTGACGGACAAAAGTTTGCCGCTGCCAACCCAACTCTCAAGGCACGTCATTCGCGTAAATACTTTGGTAAAGATCGCGGAGTTGTTGCTTACACTTTGCTGGCCAACCATGTTGCCTTACAAACCGAGCTGTTGGGCGCAAACCAGCATGAGAGCTACTGGGTGTTTGACATCTGCTACAACAACACGTCTGATATCGTGCCAACCATGATCACCGGCGACATGCAC
>CAIYZD010000721.1 GCA_903930585.1 uncultured Geobacteraceae bacterium
AGGTGGACATTTTTTAGAGAAAAATGAGGTGGTTCAACTAACCTAGAATCATAAGTGTTTAAATTATATACAGACTACATCCAACTACATTTAGCACATGCCAGTATAAAGAATTGAGCGACCTTGCTTAACATACTTTGCCTCAAGCTGCTTTTCCATTACCCAATAGAAGCTGTCCTGCCCCAGCATAATCACGACTGGTGTTCTCATGGAGTGAGCAAAACCTAGTGCAGATGAATAGTACTGAAACTTTGTACACATGACCAACTCCTATACTCTGCCTGATGGTAAAATCTATTTATGATGTAGCATAAGATATGCCAGACAGATACATCATTTGATATTAGCATGTTAGGGATTAAAGGTAATGTGTACTGACAATATTTGGAAGTTTTAGAAACAAATTTGGGGTGTATAACACAAACAGCAATAACCACTAAATAATATGAGCTATACAGACTTTAGTCTTGTTGCAGTAACTGTTACATCTGCGTCAATATCTGCGTCACTATATATTTTAGATGGCAAAAGGCACCTACGAATTAACGTAAGTGCCTGTAATAGATTGGCAGGGGTACCAGGATTCGAACCTAGAGTGACGGCGTCAGAGGCCGTTGCCTTACCGTTTGGCGATACCCCTAAAGAGAAGAGCACACTTTGTAGCAAATCAGACCCGCTACGTCAAGACTTTTTAGACTCTTACCGACTGAGCACTCACATCGATGGCGGTAACATTGGCAGGTTGCTTACAAAAATACTATCCGGTCATCAATATCAGTGATTTTCTCACCGCCATTATGTGACACGGCAAAGGTGTTTTCTATACCGATAACTCCTTTGCCGGGAAAAACAAACTTGGGCTCTATGGCAATCGTCTGCCCGACTTGCAACGACATCTTGAAACCCTGCGCCAGTACCGGGAATTCATCCTGCTCCAATCCAACGCCGTGGCCGACAAAGCGGGCCTGTTCCCCCGGCATTCCCATAAAATGAGTTCCAATACCCCCTTTGTCAGCAATTTCGACCGCCTGAATAAAGAGCTCTTCGCAAATTGCTCCTGGCTTCAGGGCATTTTGCAGATGTTGCTGGATCTCAAGCGACAGTTCAAATGCCCGCTGCAATTCCGAATCAAGTGTACCGATTACGAACATGCGGGTCATATCGGTGATATAACCGTTAAATACCCCGGAATAATCAAGTAACACCGGCTTGTTACGGCATATCTCCAGTGTTGAGGTCCCTTGCGAGGCATTGGAAAGCCCCTTTCCGGTAACGGCCCCATCGAAGAATCCATAAGTCGCTGACTCTGCAGAAACGGCCAGTCCCATGAACAGCTCCTGGTTGAACGCCCGCATCCGGATGTATCCCTCATGCCCGGCATTGCGGAGGCGATGCTCGAATTCCGCCGCAAGATCAATCTCACGCATACCTTCTTTAAGAAACTCCGGCACCTGTTTAAATACCGAACTGATCTTGGCACCCGACGTGCGGAGCTGTTCAAGTTCATACGGCGATTTGACCGAACGGACCTCGCGATTGACGGTAGAAATATCGATAAACTCGCATTCCGGCAGTATTTTTGTATAGTAATTAAGCTGCTGAACCGGCGCCACATCGAAGGTAAAGCCGATTTTTTTCACCTCTGTACTGAACAGCGCCGGGAACTCCTTGCTGGACGGAAATGGCCGGATATCAGTCAGGACGCTTTCAACCCTGGCACGGTGCAAGCTCTTTCGCACCATCAGGACCGGTTCACCGGCCACTGGTATCCAGAGAGTAGAGTTCTGGCGAGTTCCGGAAAAATAATAGACATCGATCGGAAAGATAAACAACGCGCCATCCAACCGTTTAGCCTGAAGCTGCGCCTGCATTGTCGCTACTCGTTGCATTGCTTCCGTATGTGTAAACATAACAGGGCCTCCCGTGATCAGACAATCGTATTCCAGTATTTTTCCAATTCACTCTCAGCTTGATTGAAATCTTCCAGTTCAATGTTCAGATCCGGTGTCCAGAGGCGTTGCTTGTAGTAAATTTTATCGTAATATCCTTCCATGAGACCTTGTGCAAACCCTTCGACATCCCACATATCAATCTTGCCTTTTAACTCTGCATATCTGGTTCCGCCCAGTTTTTTTCTGATACGCTCAAGAGCAGCCTGCATCGCTACCATATATTCAAGACGGGCGTACTCGCAGGTAAGACGCGAAACTCTCGTCATCATGGCTGCGTGGCACCAGACCTTGCAGCTCTCCTCCATTTTTCGGTACAAGATACCTGGCAGAGAATATTTCCCGATGCGGCGGCTCTCCCCCTCCACTATGATCGGTCTCCCGGTCGGCATCTTCCTGAAAGCATCCCACAAGGTTGTCTCAAACTGTTTTTGCGTAATGCCCTGCGTCAACCCGAGAGCACCAAAAGCAGAGCCCCGGTGGCATGCAATGCCTTCGAGATCAATGACAGACCATTTGGCCGGATTCAGGCTATTGATGAATTCCGTCTTACCGGTGCCTGTCATTCCGTGCATGACGATGAGTGGCGCACTGAAATCACACTGTTCAAAATAATTGACAACATGGGCCCGAAAAGCTTTATATCCTCCGGCTAGCTGCCGAGCCGGTGTACCACACATCTCGATAAGCATGACGACTGAGAGACTGCGGAGCCCTCCGCGCCAGCAATAGACGACAATCGGCCTGCCGGCAGCCACGGCAGTAATCCGGTCAACCATGCCAAAAAACCGGGAGCAGGTCAACTCAAGTCCCCTCCTGCGTGCCGCCACCGGTCCGATTTGTTTGTATAGTATACCTATTTCCACCCGTTCTTCGTTCGAGAGCAGAGGAATGTTGCAGGCTCCGGGAATGTGATCTTCCTCGAACTCCAACGGAGTTCTCACGTCTATAAGACAGTGGTTATCAACAAGTTCAGGGGTAAACCATATTTTTTCAGACATAACTGGTCTCATACCTTCGTGACGTCATACCGTGACGACACTGTCGGCATGCTGCATGCTTGTAACAATTTCGAGCATATTAGTGACTTGACCTACCTGAATTTTATCCAGAATATGGAAATACGCCAGACAGGCGCCGCATGCAAATATACCGACACCAGCACTGGCAAGTTCCTGTAAGACGGGCACCGCTTCGGACCCCTCCGCGGTAAAGCTGACGCCACTGTTAACAAACATGACACGCCATAAATATGGTCTCATCTCCTTCAGGGTTTTTATATAATTAAACATCAACATATCCCCAAGACTGTCATCACCATGCCCCATATGAACACTTGTGATCAGGACCATGATTTTTTTATTCCCTACCTGCCGCTCGCCAATAACAGGCACTGAGGCTGCAGTTTCCGGAGCACCGACACCCTCACCTCGTGTTCCGGCGACCCGATAGTCACTCCCACAACGTTCGGAATCAACCCGATAATTCTGATATTCAAGAAAGCGGCTGACATTTTGCCGGGCCGCTTCATTATCCACAAGTATCGTAATAGTATCCGAAGCATTCTTTTCAAGAGCATTTCTTACCTGCAACACCGGAGCTGGGCACTCCATGCCGCGACAATCAAGTTCAATTCCCATACAACCTCCACATGACATTATTCTACAATTATTCTTTCGGCCGGCTCTGCGACGACCTCTCCGACAATGGCCGCGGACTCTACTCCGTTAGCATGCAGGGCAGCAACAAGCATGTCTGCCTCCCTGGCCGCAACCGCTATCAGGAGCCCACCGGATGTCTGAGGATCAAAAAGCAGATCCTGAACTTTCTGAGATACGTTCATGTCAAAATCCACAAAAGCTCCCCTGAAGCTCCTGTTGTTATACGTGCCAGCCGGAATCAGCCCCATGGCTGCCCATTCAAGCGACTCGGGGTATAGAGGTACATTGGCGGCCTTGATGCGTACCCCGCATCCCGAGTACACCACCATTTCGGCAAGATGCCCCAAAAAGCCGAAGCCCGTGATGTCCGTGCATGCATGGACCGTAAAACCCAGCATAATTGATGCAGCATCCCGATTTAATGTTGCCATATTCCGAGTAACCGTGTCGATAATTGCCTGGCCGGCAAGCCCGGCCTTGATGGCAGTGGAAATTATCCCGGTGCCCACAGGCTTGGTAAGCACCAGACAGTCGCCGGCCAGCAAACATCTTTTCGTCAGAATACGGTCAGGATGAATAAAACCGGTTACCGAAAGACCATATTTCAATTCACTATCTTCCACTGTATGTCCGCCAACAAGTACAACGCCGGCCTCCCGCATTTTATTAAGCCCACCTTCAATAATTAAACGCAGAATTGAAATGTCCATCGTCTTCGCGGGAAATGCCACGACATTCATCGCCGTCTTTGGAATACCTCCCATGGCATAAATATCGCTCAAGGCATTAGCGGCGGCGATCTGACCAAAAGCGTACGGATCATCTACCATCGGCGGAAAGAAATCAATTGTCTGAACGAGAGCCAGGTCATCCGAAATCTTATAGACCCCTGCATCATCAGCCTGCTCAAGCCCGACAAGGAGATTGTCATCTACAGGCAGGTCCAGTCCGCATAACGCTCTGTCCAGGTCTCCTGGTGCAAGTTTGGCTGCGCATCCGGCGCCTTTGACCGTTTGAGTAAGCCGTATATTGTTTATGGTAGAGATCATTGTAATACTCCTGAGACTTCGTACTCTGACACCCGGCTCGGGTATTTTTAACAGATTTCAGCCGCTACATCCATAAGATTTAGTATTGGCACTGGCTCTGGAGAAATGAAGTTTTGTGGGTAGCGACCTGAAAAGGTCTTTCACGGGACTATAATGTGACTTAGTAAGGAGGATGATATATCATGCGGACAGTCTTAACTCGATCTAAATGCATAACAGAGAAACGGCG
>CAIYZD010000722.1 GCA_903930585.1 uncultured Geobacteraceae bacterium
CCTGTATGAAGGGTTTGGCATCCCGCCGCTAGAGGCGATGTCATGTGGGGCACCGGTGATTGCCTGTAATGCGTCGAGCATTCCCGAAGTTGTCGGTGATGCCGGATTGCTGTTTGATCCTCATGCACCTGAAGATTTGACTGACATGCTTCTCACGCTTTTTGAAAACAGTTCAGAGCGTGACCGATTAATTGCGCTAGGATATCAAAGAGCCAAAATGTTCAGTTGGGAGAAGACTGCAGCGCAGACCGTCGATGTGTATAGAACGCTCGCACGAGAAAAAAACTGATGCCAATCTCCCTTAGTATTGTGACTCCAGTCTATAACGGAGCTAAATTCATCTCCAAGTGCATGGAAAATGTTATTTCCCAGCAATGCCCAGTTGCTGAACATATCATTATTGATGCGTGCTCAACCGACGGGACTGTAGAGATAATAAAAAAATATGCCGGAATCTACCCCCACATCCGTTTGATTTCAGAAAAAGACAAGGGGCAATCCGATGCTATGAACAAGGGGGCTCTCTTAGCAAAAGGAAGTGTCCTAGGGTTCTTAAATGTGGATGATTTCTATGAGCCAAATGTGCTGGGCCGGATAGTTTCGCGATTTAATAGCCTTTCGGAACCGGCTTTGCTGGTAGGCAACTGCCGAGTCCTTGATGACCAAGACCACCTGTTGTTCGTGAACCGACCTGCGAGGATCAGGCTCCAAGATATTCTTTTGAATCCTTATATAAATCCGTGGCCAATTAACCCAGCCGCCTACTTCTACCACAAGTCACTACATGACAAGGCCGGGTGGTATGATATTTACGAGAACTACGCTCTCGATCTAGACTTTCTCCTCCGTGCGGTGCAGGTTTCCCATGTCACCTATGTGGACGAGAATTGGGGTAATTTCCGTTTTATCGAAGGGACCAAAACTTTTAGTGATACCCACGCGGGAAACAATATTAATCGGTACCAAGCTGTTCTTGACTCATACAAAAAGGACCTCCCACCTAAAATACAGAAATGGTTCGAACTGTTCAAAGCTGCTGTAGTCTGCAGGCACCTTCTAGGTTATAGTAAAACCCCCGGATTATTTTGCCAGGTGCTGGTAGCCAAGGTCCGGAGATGGCTGACTAAGTCCATAGTGTTTTGTCTTTAGACCTGCTGAAAGAAATATAGTGGGTTAAAAGTGTCTCCTGTCAATTTAAGCTAGGTGCACAAGACTTTGAGGAAGGAGGCCCGCTTGAAAATTAGTTTTGTTCTGCCTGGTAGTTCCCCTACGGTAACCGGTGGCGTCAAGAACATCTACGAACATGCCAACCGACTTGCCGAAAGAGGGCACCAGATAACCCTTCTTCATTGCGCTTATGTGACCAAGAATAGCGGCATTCGCGGTTGTGGTCGAGCCGCCGCTAGCTATCTGCTTAATTGGGTAGGTCTTATGCACTGGCAACCGGATCGCTGGTTTAATCTTGATACGCGCATCAAATTGCGCTGGATCCCTGCAGCAGCTTCATGCTGGGTTCCTGATGGAGACGCGATCATTGCCACTGCTTGGCAGACAGCGGAATGGGTACGGGATTATCCTCCGTCAAAGGGCACTAAGTTCTATTTTGCAATGGACTTCGAACGCTATATGGAGGCGGAC
>CAIYZD010000723.1 GCA_903930585.1 uncultured Geobacteraceae bacterium
ATGGATGAAATCGCCTGCCGTACAATGAGCCTCACCCTTGCACCGGGCCGGTATGTAGAAATAGCCGTTTCCGACACCGGTATCGGCATGGCAAGAGAGGTCGTCGATCACATTTTCGAGCCGTTTTTTACTACCAAGGCGATAGGCAAGGGTACCGGCCTTGGTTTGGCAGCCGTGTATGGAACAGTTCAGAGTCATAAAGGGGAGTTGTATGTGCAGAGCGAACCGGGTGTCGGCTCTGTCTTCAAAATATACCTCCCGGTGATAGAAGATGAAACAGGTGATATCGCCTGCAGTGCCGAAACGGTGGGCGGCAGTGGCGGAATCCTGCTGGTTGATGATGAAGAAATTCTGCGTGACGTCGGTCGCGATTTGCTTGAGGATCTTGGTTATACGGTATTTCTGGGAGAAAACGGGGCGGATGCGTTAGATGTCTTTGCCGCGCATCGTAACGAAATATCATTGGTCATTCTGGATATTATCATGCCGAAAATGGGGGGACTAGAAGCCTTCCAGCAGCTGCGGCAACAGGCACCTGGGTTGAAAGTGCTGTTCTGTTCAGGGTTCAGTAATGACGGTACCGGCGATGAGCTCGCGATGTTGGGCGCGTGCGGGTTTATTCACAAGCCGTACAACCGGAGTGAACTGAGCCGGGCGGTTGCGGAGGCGATGGAAGGAGAGGCGATGGGAGGAGAGGTGATGGGAGGAGAGGTGATGCATGTCGCCAAAAGAAGCTGAAATGTTTTTCAAAAGCGAATCACGCTATCGAATGCTGGTGGAAAATTCCTGCGACATTATCTTCTCGCTGGACATGGAAGGCTACGTGGTCTACGTCTCCCCCGCCTGGAAGAACATTCTCGGGCATGAACCTTCCGAGGTTATCGGACACAATTTCAAGGAGTTTGTTAACCCGGAGGATGTACCGCGCTGCGAAAATGTAATTTTTGCGGTGATCCGGACCAGCTCCATGCAGGAGATGACCTATCGCGTTCAACATGTTGACGGCAGTTGGCGCTGGCATACCGCCCGCGTGAACAGGCATCGTGATGAAAATGGAGTACATACTCTTTTCGGAACGGCGTACGACGTGACTGAGCGGTTTCTCTTTGAAGAACTGATGACCCGGACCGAAAAAATGACCATGATCAGCGGTATGGCCGCCGGTATGGCTCAAGAAATTAATAATCCGCTGGGTGCGATCCTGCAGCATGCCCAGAATATCGAACGACGGGTCTCGGCGGATATCCCGGCCAACGTGCAGGCTGCGGCTGAAGTAGGTGTCAGCCTCGATCTGGTCCATGCGTATATGCAGAAGAGGGGCATCTTCGATTTTATCGGTCACATCCGTACCGCCGGGATCAAGGCTTCGGAGATTATCTCAAATATGCTTCAATTCAGTCGCCGCAGCGACGCCGGTGCCGAACATATTGACCTTTCAGCATTTATGGACAAGACGCTGGAGCTGGCCGGTACTGACTATGATATGAAGAAAAAATACGATTTCCACCGGATTGAGCTGAAGCGCCTTTACGCTGCCGATCTGCCGCCGGTGCTGTTGTCGGTGGCGGGAATGGAACAGGTGCTGCTGAATATTCTCAAAAACGCTGCTCAGGCCCTGGCTG
>CAIYZD010000724.1 GCA_903930585.1 uncultured Geobacteraceae bacterium
CCCTGTACTAACGTCAAGGTCGGTGCCTGGGTACTTGCTCACTGCATAAGCGACTATGGCTACACGTGGTCTGCGGTCGGCTGCTACAACTCACGCACCCCATCAAAACGAGACAGATATGCGTTCAGGATCGCCCGGCTGATGAGTAAAGAAACGGTAGTAGCATTCCAACAACCCCGGTTGGAACAAAGACAAGCGGCAACTGCAAACGATTCTCTTACAACATCTCCTTGGGAAACGGTATTCGGCCATGATCCCCGCTGAACTTTTGACAAAATACGGGCTTCAGCAGGCTGAAGCATTACGGGCCATCGAGTTCGCAATTGCCAGGGCTCTGATCATGGCATTACGAAAAAACCTCGCCGTCAGGATTGAGGACAGGCTGGAGATTACGGAATTCCCGCATTTGGGAGAACCAATTGAACTACCTTCGATGACGATCAAACGCAAGCTGCGCCGCCACATCTTCCACCTGGTCGAACTGGAACTGCAAAAACGGCAAGTTCTGCATGAAGCCGAAGAATTGAAGGAACTACGCGGAAAAAATGTCATCGGTGAAGTTTCCCGGATCGCCAACGACGGCACACTGTACGTTACCTTGGAGATCGCCGACGTTTTCCGGCATCTGATCCTGGCCGGAGAATGTCCGCTGCGCTTCCAGCCTTCCCATGAAAGGAGCCGCTACCGAATCGGCGATGTACGGGAGTTCTTCGTTTCAAGCGTACTCCCGATTGTCGCCAACGGCAGGTCAGCCCGCGTACGTATCCGCCTCAACCGGATCACAAAGGAACTGCCCGCACTACTTTTAATGGAACTGACCGGGGTAGCCGGAATCATCTGTCGACGCCGTGTCGCCGGTGGCTTCAGCGACATTGTCACCCCCGTACGTATTCCCAAGGATTCAATCAACTCAGTTGGAAAAGAATTGGGAGAGCACCTGAATGTTTTCATTTTTCAAGCGGCCAAAAGATGAATTTCTGACCACTATCGGCACCGGAGTCAACATGGAGCACCCGACACGGATCGTCCCACTTTCGATCCCTGACTCCTACCGGAAACGGCATATGTTCGTGTTCGGCACAACCGGCGTCGGCAAGACAAGGCTCTGCGAGAATCTTATCGAACAGGACATCAAAAAGGGATATTCGGTCGTCTACTTCGATCCCAAAGGGGATCAACAGATATTCACGAAGATTTTCGACGTTGTACGGCAAGCTGATCGTCTCGACGAATTGATGCTCGTGACCCCGATCTTTCCGGAATATTCGTCTGTAGTTGACCCGATGGCCTTCTATTTCATGGTCGACGAACTGGTTGGGCACATCATCTCCGGTATTCAGGGAGGAAAGGAACCGTTCTACCGGAATATCGCAAAGGAAATCACCACCGCCGTCATCACCGCCAACATCCTGCTGGCCAGGGAGGAGGGACGTCTGCCGGTTATGAACATTGATACCATTCGGCAAAGCATTCGCCGTGACGCGCTGGAAGAGACGATGAACGCCCTGCGGCGGATCGGCAGCCGTGAGGCAAACCTGACTGCCGGAATGCTGGAGGACATTCTCAAGTCGCCCATGGAATACTACGCCAAGGTATCATCGACGCTGAGAACAGCCCTCATGGAACTCTCTTCCGGCAACATCGGCAAAATTATCGGCCAAGCTGATTCCAACCGCTTCATCAAACGCCTTGAAGAAGGGAAACGGGTTATTCTCGTAGTACACACCGGAACAATGATAACCCGTGAAGCGGCAGCTACGCTCGGCAAAGTACTTCTCTCCATGATCCAGTCATTTATAGGCCGGGTCTATCTGTCAAACAAGCAGAGGGTTAATCCCCCTCTTTCCGTTTTCATAGACGAAGCCCAAAGCATTTTTTACCAGGGAGTTGAAGACCTCTTTGCCAAGGCGGGATCAGCGGACGTAATGGTAACGGCCTTTGCCCAATCGGTGAATCAGGTCTACGCAGTTGTTGGTGAGGAGTTCGGCAAAAGCATTCTCGACAACACGAATACAAAGATATTCATGCGTTGTTCCGATGCGGAGACGAGTGAATACGTCGTCAAGCACTTCGGAGTGCGCACTGTTTTGACCGGGATCTTCGGATCCAACCAGGTAACGACCCGTGAGGTGGAGCAGGACGTCCTCAAGGTGCAAGACATTCTGAGTCTCCAACCTCGGGAGTTTTACATGCTTTCCTATTCCGGAAGGTTCAAGGGCACAACTCACGATGCTCCAAATCCCAAGCTGAAAATCATCTTCCCGGAAGCACCTGCAGTTGTTTCCACGTTTAATACCTGCCGCTCGCAGGATGAGCCGGAAACTCCATGAAAGAGGCGTTCCTCGCAGCGGCTGTTATCGGGACCGGGCTCATATCCTACGCGGCCCGAAACTTTATTAATCATTTTGTCGGCAATTCGTTCTTGGGCGAGCCGCATAGTGAAAAGGTCGAAAAAAAAACTTTGGCGGAGGTCAGTAACACCTGGAAAAGTCATGAGAACAAAACGTTGAGCGGAACTGTTGTCGATTTCAGAGATATAGCCAAAATCTGGCGCGAGCCCGAACCTGTCAAGACTGCGCCCCCCCTACCCCGCCCGGTGTTCAACCATGAAGATATCGAGCAGTTTTTCTCCGAGATGATAGAGAAACGCCACACCTTTAAAGGAGTCCGTCGGACCATCATCGTCAAACTCCTCAAGATGCTCGACGAAGACGGGGATTGCCCGTCCGTCGTAAAGATGAACCCGCTGGAAGCGGAAGGGAAATTTCCGGAAGACACATTTTCCATGCTGGCTACAGTCCCGCTGTATCGGCACACCCTCCATGTAGCGCGTAAGTTCGCGTCGAAAGTCAATCAGGAGGTCATGCTGCCGGATGTACTCATTGTCTCCCTCGCCCATGACATCGGCAAAATACCGTCCTACCACGACAAAATGTATGCCACCGGAGATCATCCGCTCATTTCGGCTATCGTCCTCAATGGGATCACGGAATATGCCTCCCTGGCGAACCGGGAAGAACTGGACAAAATTATCAGGGAACACCATCTGCTTAAGGCTGAATATCCACTCACCAAGATGCTCAAACAGTGCGACCAGGCCGTGCGTAAAGAGGAGTTGGCTATGCTTGTCGGTGAAGCGGTAGAGCGGGATAAGGCATCAGCAACAACAGAAAACAGAGTTCCACCCCAAACCGTGCGTTGCTCCGCCACTGAAAAGCCGGCCACAAAGAATGCCCCAGTCCAGGAGAATAAACAGTCACATCCTCTGGGGGAACCAGAATCACAGGAGTTTACCGACCCCGTTGTACAGGAACTGCCGTCCTGGTTTGACGCCGATGCGCTCCTTGCAGCGGTAAGGAAAAAGATCAACCAGCTGGAAACAACGCCCAAAGGGCTCCGATGGACAGCAGTATCTACAAGCCAGGAACTCGTCTTCGCCAATACTGATGGCCTGTGGGCAGCCATCAGGGAGGTGAGCTGCAATGATCCCGACATTCTCGCAGCAGATGGCGATGAAGAGACGAAAAGAAACCTCCTTTACACTTTTGTGTGGGAACTGAGCAGGGGTAAAGACGCCATCGCCACAGAATATGTTTCTGAAAAGTTTTACACAACCAAAGCAACCATCGTAACCGGAGCGGGAAAAGGGATCAATGCGCTCCTCGTGCCATTCAGGGTAAAAGCCTTCGCAGAAAGCGCTGCGGCACTGGAGAGTCTGAAATCTCCCCTGCTGAAAAAGATGGTCAAAGAGATAAAACCGAAACAGTTGGAGGTTGAAACGTGCGTTATCTGATCGCGGCCTTGCTGCTCGTCTCAATTGCTGCCACGGCCGGAGCCGGTTACTACACTGATTCCGGTAAAGGATGGTGGTGGTATCAGAAAGAGCCTGAGAGAAAGGAGGAAAAAGAGAAAGAGCTAAATAAGACAAGGGTGAAGAAAGTCCCAGCACTTTCGGACTACTCCTATGACGAAATCTGGAACATGCACCCGGACGACTTCGAAAAGTTTGCCGAAGGACTGAAGAGGAAGGCGGTGCAGAACCCGTCCGAGGAAAACGTCAGGGACTATTACGAGGTCCAGGAGATCGCCCGAAAGAAGGCCCTGGCATTTACCAACGTTGCCCAATACGTCTGGCAAAAATATCCCGAGTTGACCACCGCCAGGGATTACCCGATAGCCACCCCCGGCAATCTCAGCCGAGTCGGACAGATACAGGACGAAAAAGCCAGGAAGCTCCGCGACAACCGGGAGGAATTCGCCTTGGTCTATTTCTACAAGATGGACTGCGGTTACTGCCGACAACAGCAGCCGATCATCGACTGGTTCGCAAACTCCTCCGGATGGCAGGTAAAACGGATCAACATTGAGGATAGTCCTGGCCTTGCAGGTAAGTTCGGTATCGAGGTAACGCCATCCATCATCCTTATCCAAAAGGGTAATCAGAACTACTTCCCGGTATCGAGCGGATTGATTACATCAGAGGATATCGAGGACAAAACGTACCGGGCGGTGCGCCTGCTGAAAGGCGAAATCACACCGGAAGAATTCAGCTTGTACGATTTCCAGAAGGGAGGTGGCTTTGATGTCAGGAAGAGACCATCAAACATTGACAAGCAGTGAAATTCCACCACCGAATGAAGGGAGGTGAAACAGGCATGAATCAAAAAACAGTAAAGAAAACTATAGCTATGACACTTGCCATCTCGGTCGCCGCGATGCCCGCCCTATCTTGGAGTGGTTGGGTCGATGACTGGATGACCCAGAAGACGGCGACATCCCCCAGTTACTATGAGGGTGCGAAGCGGGGCTACTATGCCGGCGGATCTTTTTCGGCTCGCTGGCCTAATGGCACGGACTATCCCGTTACCGTAACCCTGCCGTCGATCAAGTCCGGTTGCGGTGGGATTGACGCCTTCCTGGGAGGTTTCAGCTTCATGAATGTCGATTACCTCGTCCAGAAACTGCAGCGAATTCTGTCTGCGGCACCGGCAGCAGCATTCGACATTGCTATGAAGACACTGGCCCCCCAGGTTGCCGACACCATTAAATCCCTTGAGGCAATTGCTGATCGATTGAACAACATTCAGTTGAACGATTGCAAGGCGGCAAAAGCCCTTGTTGCCGTCGCATCTGAGCCATTCTCGCCGATCATGAGCCAAAGCGTGAAAAATGAAATGAGCAACTCCATGAACGACTTCATGGTGTCCAGCGGCGTTAATGACCTCTACCAGACCTCGAAAACCAACCTTACAGCGGTAATGAATTCCGCCATGGGAAATACACCGCCAGCCGGAAATGCGGTCTCCCAGGCATCACAGGGTGGTACGGCCGGTTGTCCCAGCGACATCACCGATATTTTCGGCGGCGGCTCGGTACTGGACAACCTGGCTGCGAAGAAGGGAATGAACGCCAGCTACGTAAAGCTCATCAGGGGATTTATCGGCGACGTGATGGTGCAGTCCCCCACCACGACAAACAGCACCTACATCGCCAGCTATATTCCACCCTGCGACAAGAATACCGATTTCGATACATTCATCGACGGGACAGCTCAGGGCAAAAATTCAGCCGGAGTATGCTCCCCCATAACTGACGCCAACGCAAATCTTATGCAGTACGTTTCAACCAGGATGCAGACTATCTCGACAAAGATGAAAGCAAAGCAGACTCTCGACATGTCCAATGACGTACCGTTTCTCAATGCGACTCCGCTTTCCATCAGTCTTGTGCTGAAAACCGCCATCGCCACCAACACTGAAGGTGAAGTAATCGGCAAGCTTTCAGCGGTTACCGCCAGGGCATTCGCGTACTATATGCTGCTCGATCTATTGCAGGAAGCAACACAACTGCAAAACCTCTCCGTACAGATTCAGTCACAAAACAGGGACAACAAGGCTGGAACCAGTCCCAGCAGCTGCCAGCTCGCGCTATTGTTCGACGGGATGAAGAACGTTGATCAATTGACCAACAGGACACGGGTTCTCCTGACAACAGCTCAACAGGGGTACGCCAACGTCGTTAACGAAATAAACGCAATTGAAATGCTGGTCCTCACCATGAAGAGATTCGACGACACCGTCTTCTCGGAACTGACAGACCGGTTTGGAACGGGAGTAGCCCGCAGGGCCACCGGAAGAAGTTAACCAGGAAAGGAGCGAACATGACAGACAAGGACAGGAATGGGAGTGATGGACAGAGAAGCAAAAATGGAGGTAAATCGTGGCAGGAGCGGAAGCTTGAGAAGGTTAATCGAGATGATTTTGATGTTATCTCCCGGAAGACCAGGGACCAGAGCGATTTTATCGGCATGCTCAATACCCTCGACAATTTGCTCTACCAGCTGCGAATGAACATGGGCAGGAGCAGCAATATCCAACTCGACAAGGCTCAGGATTTTCTTGTGCGGAGCCAAAAGATCAAGGATGAGATCAATCTTCTGAACGCGGAAATGTGTGAGATGATCGGTTGGGATTACCGGCCGCCGCGAGGGTTTACGAATCCTCTTAACAAGGCGGAAGATTAGGTAGTTTCCGCCCGGAGTTTCCGGACAGAAACTCAGCGTTGTCCGGTTAGGTTATTGCAGTGTTCTTTGAATATAAAAAGTTAAAAAATCGCCGCCAGTCTGCATTTTTTTCTTGACATTGGTGGAAAAGTCG
>CAIYZD010000725.1 GCA_903930585.1 uncultured Geobacteraceae bacterium
ACCGTAGGCGACAACCCCGCCACCATTTGCAAGCACCGCGCTGGAAACGGCAGTAAAATCGGTCCCGTGCGGAAAGGCCACGCCGCTGTCGATGCCTAACGATCCAGTAACGTTCAACGTGGCTTGCACCGCTTGTACAATAGCCTCTGATCTCGGCCCGACAAGAAGCCCGGTCAACGGATAATTGACGGTGAGGCCGGTCGGTGCGTTGCTGAGATCAAGGGGAATCAACGTGCGGTAGGTGGTATTTGTGCCGGTCAGTTTCGCCACCAGTATGACGGCCGTTTTTGGCGCCGTTACGTTGAACGTGGCGGAAAACTGATTATTGACGATATCGGCGGAAGTCGTGCTGATCGTGGCACCGGTCAGCGCGTCAACTACCGTTACCGTACCGGTCGAGCCCACGGCAGCCGCGACATCTTTTGCCACTAATTTGCCCACAACCGGATTTACGGCGCCATTGACGGTTACCTGTTGGGGGGTGAACTGCGAGCTGGCAACAGAGCCGCTTCCCGCACAGCCGGTTAGTGCGAGCAGGCCGGCAAACACCGCCGTCACAAGAAACCTCATAAACAATCCTCTCATCGTTTCCATTTTCTTATTACTCCTTTCAATTTGTTTTTCCCCTGCTCAAAGGCAGAGATATGTATATGTAGCAGATCATTATTGCAGAGCCATGGCGGCATGGTTACGATTATGTAATATTTCAGTCACAGCCTATGGAACCATGGTTACTCCTCCAAAGCGTTCCCCGGAAGCTGCTGTCCTTAGTACCTTGAATGACGTATTTGCCGGCGTCGAGTTGGCGTTAATGGTAATGGAGACCAGCTGATTCGGATCGGCGCCCAGATCATGGGTCAGTTCATCGCTGACCGTTGCGGTCGTGGCATAGATTGTGACCGAGCCATCGGCATTCACCTTCCCGCTTATATTGCGCAGGCCGTCAGTTTTGATATTCCAGGGCATGCCCGCGCTGTAAAGCGACTGATCCAGCAGGCCACTCTGGAAAGTTGCAACTTTGGTCCAATTGCCGCCAACCAATTTATACTCGGCAAGACCGGCAAACGTGGTGACCTTGCCGCTCACTCCTACCCTGACCCCATCCCCCTCATCGGCTACAAACAGCGTATTGGCATCGGCGAACCAGATCCCGAACGGATGCGGAGTGGCTGTTAATGTGGCTTTGGCCTCCGCAACCTTTTCGGAGAGCGCATTGAATCCGGGTAGAATGCTGATCACGGAGTCGCCCGGTATGGTTCCGCCATTGGACAGGGCGCCTGCAGGCCCGACCTGGTACACGCTGTTGACACCGTTGCTCCCGCTCCCCTTGGTTACATAGAGCGTGTTGTTAAATACGGTCAGACCTCTGAAGTTGTTGTCTTTTCCCGTTTTATCGGCGGCATAGTTTTTACCGGGATTCGCCAGGTCTGCCAGTTGAGCAAGCGAAAACCCTCGCTGATAACCGGTGCTGCTGCCGAACGTACCGAGCACCAGACCGATTGCGCTCGTATTGCCGGTACTCAGCATGCGCGCGGAAATAGACTGTACACCGGTGTTGTCGCTGAGCGCGCTCAACGAGTTGCCGTCACCGTTGCCGTTACCGGCATTACCGACCATGTAATACGTGCCGTTGGCAAGAACGACGGCGCGACCATTGTTACCGCTGTAGGCATTGACGCCTGCTACCGTCAGGCCACCCGATTTGAGATTTACCTGCGCTACGGCACGCTGGAAAGTCGTCTGCACAGGGTTGGTTGCGTCAAAAACGCCCGGAGTATTTGCGTTCGACACATCCAACTGGTTAACTCCCGCTTTGTACCCCATAAAGGTGACTGCCGTGCCATCGGTGGAGACATTCAGAGCCAGTTCGGACTTGGAGGCAAAGCTGGAAGTAATCAGCCCGGTGTCAATGGCTCTCATGCTGACCAGACTGCCATCAGTGGCAATTTGGTCCAGATAAATCGGTGAAGTGATACCGAAGGAGGGATCGGGCACTTCATTTTTGAAAACGTTCGGAAAACTGCCGTCGACAGTAGCAGTGCCGCCACCGGGCAGAGCCTGACCAATTGTGACCGTGGCTGCGGTCCCCGCATAAACGGTGCGGCTGACGATCAGGTTACCGCCGGTAAAGGCGGACGAAGGCTGGAGTGCGCCATCCGGACCGTATGCAATGCACAAACCGCCGAATTTAATAACGCTGGTTTTGGCGTCACCAAATGTTTTACCCGTTGGGATCTTGATGGCGGCGTTACCGAGGATACTGCCGCTTGCCAGCCCCAGATCGGTCGAAACCGACTTTACGATGTCATCAGAGCTTGACCCCAGAACAACGTTCACACCGTATTGAATGCTCAGGCTGTTTGGAGCGGGAGCATTGGTAAAATCGATAGGTGCCAGGTATCGGCAGGTGGCGTCCGAGTTGAGCTTGGCCACCAGAACAATCATCGATTGCGCTCCGGGGAGGTTGAAAGACAGACTGAATTGACCGCCGATGATGTCGGCCGGTGTACTGCTGATAACGGCACCGGTCATGGCATCAACCGCGGTAACGCTTCCGTACGAACCGGTTACCGCGTCCACGGACTTCGAGGCGGTTTTGGCAACCCCTGTTTCAAGAGATCCATTTACGGTGACCTTCATCGGGCTTGCTTGGGCCGGTGTCCCACTGTTTGAGATCCCATTGCCGGCGCATGCGGTAAGTGCAAAAAGCGCTATCGCGGCAACGGTTCTAATCAAATACATCCATACCTTGTCATTCATGCTTGATTTACTCCCTTCCAGTATGAAATTGAGACCTCCGGAGAGTTGCAAGCCCCGGAGGTCTCTGAGTTCACCCTGTTATAATCCGGTTATTTGTAAAAATCGGCGCTCGTAAATGAGTCCATTACTGTGATTGGTGTCAAAGATATGTCGGTGGCGCTGTTCCATGAGTTAAACTGGAAGCCGCGGAACTGTGCGCTCCAGGTGTTATCCGTATAGACGGTAACCACGATGTAGCCGAAATACGGGTTTTTGCTGTTGGAATAGTGATTCGAGGGAGTATATGTAGTTGCGCCCTTGTAGCCGGCCGAATAGGTATTGAAAACGCCAAAATCGTAGTTACCGCCACCGCCGGTGCCCACGAGGAGTTGCGGAACCTTCGCACTGCCGTTTTTCACGGTAGCACGTACAAACATATGGTCATGCCCGGTAAGGAAGGTACCGTTCTTCGCGCTCATGGCAGTGATCAGGGCGTCGCGGCTGTCCGGGTCGTTGCCCAGGGTGTCGGGATGGGACTTGGTGGGCCACAAACCCTCGTGGCCCATGACAAAGTTTACTCCGGCTGTGGAGTTGTTGATTTCGTTGAGAACCCAGGGGTTCACCATCTGCCCCTTATTGGAGCCTGCCGCAAACTTGGTGTTATCGAAGGTGCTCAAACGGCCGGCATACTCGTCAAACGCAATGATCTTCGCATTCTTGTAAGTAAAGGAGTAGGTCAACCCCACTTCGCTCAGGCCTGCTGCGTTGGTAGTCGGGCCGTTCGAAGGCATGAGGAATTTTGCCAGATACGGCGTCCTGCTGGGGTCGGCGGCATTAGGGGCGCCAAGGGCCAGATCGTAATACTCGTGGTTGCCACGGGCGGTGTAGACGGGGATGTTCGCGTCGTATACCGGTTTCATGGTCGCCTTCCAGGTATCCAGCATGGAGCCGACTGCTACCGTATCGGCATATCCGGAAACCATGTCGCCGGGGAACAGGACAAAATCGATACCTTGTGCGGAGTTCATGGCGGCAATATCCTTGGCAATGGCAGCTACGACAGCCGTTGAGACACCATTATTGACCGCTGCAGCGCCGCCGGAAGCGCGGCTGTCGTCAGTCATGGCAAACCTGAACGACACGGCATGTGCCGCGGTCTCCAGTCCGCCATTGATCATCAGACCCGTTGTGCCGTAGGCGACGACCCCACCGCCGCTTGAGAGCACTGCGTTGGTAACGGTTGTATAGTCGGTCCCTGCGGGAATTGCAGCGCCACTCGTGATACCGAGAGTGTTGGCCCCGATCTTCAGTGAGGATTCAAAGCTGTGTACCACGGCTTCGGACTTCGGCCCCACAAGAAGTCCGGATAACGCAGTGGTGGTTGCAAGGCCAGTCGGCTGATTGCTGAGATCAAGCGGAATAAGCGCCCGGTAGGTGATGGGATTTGTGCCGCTCACAGTTGCCACGAGCACGAATGCCGATTGCGGTTTTGTCACGGTGAACTGGAGCCCTTTGTACGTGAGATCGGAATTAATATCCACAGGACCGTACGTAGCGCCGGTAAAGGCATCAACCGCGGTGACACTCCCCACTGCTCCGGCTGCGGCTGCAACCTCTTTTGGTACTGCCTTGCCCACAACCGCATTGATTGAACCATTGACGGTTACGGTTTTCGGGGTAAACTGCTGGCTTGTGGCGGAATTGCTGCCCGAAGAACAGCCGGTCAGCGCGAAGAGGCCGACAAACAGCGACGTCGCAAAAAACCTCATATAACACACTCTCATCGTTTCCATACCTTTGATACTCCTTCCGTTTGTGTTTCCACCGAGAAGTCGGTGGATGGATCTCATGTAGAAATCTCATCCCCTGTGTAGCACACAAATATTTCAGTATCATGGCGACATAGTTACGTTTTTGTAATTTTTTTGTGACGACAACCTGTAGTACGCAACATTTTAATTGTATAGTTTTTGTATGACGTTTGTAACCAAACTGTTGCCAAATCGCTACACCACAACAATGCATGATCTGATACATTGTACGGATTCAATTGGGGAGCTTTTCAAATACCCATTACTTGAGATCAGGATATCATGAGGCCTTTCCCGTTCGTCACCCCACTGTCCGGCAGCAATGCCATGGCACGATGTTTCCGTCTGATCTTTCTTGCGATAGCCCTTAGTCTCTTTTACCTGTATCCCTCCTCTGCGCACGCTTTGACGCTCTCCATTGACGCATCGGAGCGCTTGTGTGCCAATTCGGTCGTTTCACTGGCAGTTGCCGATGCTGCCGAACTTTTACGCCGCTCCTTTCCCGGCGCAGTGATTGGCCATAACATCCGTACCTGTCAGATCCGGATCGTTCTGCCGGACGTCACCGCAAACAGGGATTACTGTATTCCCGGCCCATCGGTACGTCCCTATCTCTGTACGGCGGTTCCGGATGCTTCATATCGCTGGCAATCAAGCAGAAACGGTGGGACCATAACCCTGAAGCTCGCAACCGTTTCTCCGGAAGGGATTGCAGCCGGACTGTACGGCCTGTTGCAGGACAAACTCAGGTTTAGATTTCATCACCAGCGGGAAAGCATTATTCCCTCCCTAAGCAGCTGGCCTCTCCCGGAACAGTTCTCATTTTCCGGTGTGCCTCGCTTTGAAAAGCGGGGGTTTCACCTCCATACCCAGCATCCGACGGAACTCACGGAGCAGCTTCACGATCCCTTGATTCCCGGTGCCTTTGAAGATGTGAAAAGCTATATCGACTGGCTGGCCCGAAACGGACAGAATACCTTTCAATTTTTCCTGCTGCGCGACGTGGATCGCACACGGTGGCCTGAGCATGCCCGGCGAATCGTGGAATATGCGCACCAGCGCGGAATACGTTGCGGTATCGAGATTTCACTCTCCATGATTCAGCAGCAGGCTTTTCAGGCTATCACCCTGCTGAAACCCTATCCGTCATATCAACAACAGGTGGACGGTACGCTGACCTGGCTTTTTCAGGCGCCATGGGATTATCTCAGCCTTGACGTTACGTTGGGCGAACACCTCCCCTTTCTGGACAAACTGCTGCCTGACGTGCAGATGCACATTGAGCAGCAGGTGGAAAAGCGTTACGGAGCACGCCTGATGTACGCCACTCATGTCATCTGCTCAAATGGCGGTGAGATGGTTCGCCGCCCCAAATTGCCCAATAGCGGTATCATGATCCATACCGTCATGTGCTATTCGGCGACGGAAGCTAAAGCGCCGGTGTACGGCAACCGGAATCAGCGTTTCATGTTTGAGGCAGCAAAGGCCGAGAGCAAACGCCGTGAGACCTGGTACTGGCCCGAGTCCTCCTATTGGGTTGGTTTCGATTCTTCAGTGCCGTTGTTGCTTTTGCCCTATCTGGACGCCCGCTGGAGCGATATGGAGACCATGGCTAAACTCGGAGTAAGCGGTCATCTCACCTTCTCTTCCGGATGGGAATGGGGGTACTGGCTGGTCGACTGGAGTATCGCCCGCTGGTCCTGGACCCTGAAGGATAACGGCAGAAAACGTCAGACTTCGCCTCTGTCGCAAGTAGTAGAATTGAGCAGTGACCGGGAGCTGCAAAGGTTGATGAAACGCGCTCTGGCATTGCAGAAAAGCTTTCTGAAAGACAAGGAACTATTGCGTTTCATGTCGGCTTTGACTCCCTTCTCGGAGATGCCGCCTCCATTTAACAAACCGTTTCAACCGGAACCGGGGTTCCGTTACGACTGGCTGTTGAATGACGCGCCCCCCGCCGAGGCATTGCGTCTGCTGTCCGCCCCTGTGGCAGATCTTGAAGAGTATGCGCTGCGCATGGGTGAGCTTACGGATTGCCTGGGGAAAAGGATTGACTATCTTCTGGGGGAAAACAGAATCGGCAAAATACAATTCAAATTACTGAGAGAGCTTGAACGCGGCCTCGCAGTGACCGCTCTGCGGGCAAGACACCGGGCTCTGACCTTGAGAGCCCTGTTGGCCAAACGGGGAGAACATGCCGGCAACATCGATCATTCACGCGCTTCGGAACCGTTACTTGACAGGGCACGGCTGGTGCGTCGGCACGCCTTGTCCCTGGTACATCTCCAGGAAGGAATGTACCGTTATCCGGTTGCTCACATAGCCCGGCAACGTTCCAGTATGACCGCTTATCCGTTCGGCTACCTGTTTCCGGTGGCGGAGCTTTTTTTCTGGGAACGCGAGGAAGAGCAGGTGCGACATGAACGATTTGATGCCCTGTTCATGAATCTGTGGGACATGCGGCGGACACTGGGATTGGGGAGTCTGTTTTATTAAAAGGAGGGGATTCCTTCTCCTGGCATATGGAATGTTACAGATGTGTCCCAGTAATGTAACATCTTAATAAAATACATGTTTTTACTTGCTTCTCCCAAGTGGTTCCTGTAGTCAACGCAGAGGGACGATTCATTTGCACTCGGCATGGGAAACATGCCAGGACACGATATGACAAAAGAATTCAACGAAATATACCTCAGCGAAGTGTTGGGAAAGAGCGTTATCAACAACAAGGGTGAAGACCTTGGCGTGTTGCGTGACCTGATCATGATTCCGGGTGAAGTATTTCCCGAGGTTTCGCACATTGTTTTCCGTTCCGGCACGGGGCTCAAATCCCTGCCATGGTCTGAAGTTGCCCTGTTCACCCATGTTGTGATTTCCTCTGTCGGGATCAATCCTCCCGGACTCAGAAAATACGAGCCGTGCGACGGAGAAATCCTGGTCAGACGGGGCCTGCTGGACAAGCAGATCGTCGATGTCGATGGCGCCAAGGTTGTGCGGGTCAACGATCTCAAGCTGGGACGATTCAATGACAAGCTGTGTATATTCACCGTGGATATTGGCTTCCGCGGCCTGCTACGCCGCCTCGGGTATATGAAATTCGGCGAGCAGGTGGCCCGGATGCTGAAACGGGACATTCCGACCACCGAAATAAGCTGGGAATATGTCCAACCGCTGGAGCCGCATTCATCCCGTTTGGCACTCAATATCGCCCGCGGACAGATGAACGAGATCCACCCGGCCGATCTTGCCGATATCATTGAAAACATTCCGATCAGGAATATCCGTACCGTTCTGGACTCGATCGACCCGGAAACCACCGGTGATGCCCTCTACGAGCTGGAAGCCGACATGCGTAACATCGTTGTCAGCCAGCTTGATGCCGAAGAACTGAGCGATATCCTGGAGGAGATGGAACCGGATGAAGCCGCGGACATCCTCTCGGACCTGCACGAGGACAAGGCAAAGGAACTGCTCGACAAGATGGATCAGGAAGATGCCGAAGAGATCCAGGAACTGCTTGAGCAGGAAGACGATACCGCCGGTGGTTTCATGAATACCGACTACTTCAGACTGTCACCCGCCATTACTGTCGGAGAGGCTCTGCAACAGGTCAGGGAAACGGCCAAAGATGTGGAAACGGTCTACTATGGCTACATCGTTACCGCCGACGATCAGCTTGAAGGCGTTGTCTCCCTCAAGGAGTTGCTTATGGCTTCACCCGAAAGCCATATCAGCGATATCATGGTTGAAAACATCAAGAGTGTCTGTGTCAATGACGAACTGATCGAAGTGCTTGAAACCCTGACCAAGTACAACCTGATCGCACTGCCGGTTCTGGATGAAGATGACCTCATGGCCGGGATCGTTACGGTTGACGATATACTGGAACATTATCTACCGCGTATGCTCAAGCTACGCCGCTGACAGGAAAGATCGACGATGTTCAACACCATTTCCTCCTACAGATTCCTGAAACCGCTCAAGAGCTTCAGCCCCCGGAATGTCATGATTTTTCTGGCGATCCTCGGGCCGGGTATCATCACCGCCAACGTGGATAACGACGCCGGCGGTATCACCACCTATTCGCTGGCAGCGGCAAACTACGGTTACTCCATACTCTGGATGATGATACCGACCACGATCGCACTGGTTGTAATCCAGGAGATGTGCGCCCGCATGGGGGCAGTCACCGGTAAAGG
>CAIYZD010000726.1 GCA_903930585.1 uncultured Geobacteraceae bacterium
AACGAACATCTTCCGTTCGAGGCCCGCTGCCGGTTCCGGGATGAACGGGTGGGGGATATCTGCTCGGCCATGGGGCGGCTGACCGCGCACTATTTCAGTGATATGGATGCCCTGCGGCAGACCTGTTCCGCTTCCGCCGCAGGGAATTGTGCAATGCATCATGACGGTCACCGTGGCGGAAGTGGGATTAATTCCGGCCTGAAGGAGGCGTTCCGGGCGCTCTGTCGCGCGGCGGATGTCATGCCCCGGCAGTTTGAATGGGTGGAGCGGGAGTATGCAGAACGCCTTCATAATGTCCTTGCGCTCCACTAAGCCTGAAATCGGCAGTCCAGCGCATGTTCCGGCGCCGGCGACGGTCAACCCAGACATTCCGTGCAGTACGGTGTTCCGGATTAAGGCCGGTATCATTTTTTACTGTTCCCGTTTCGCCCCCTGTGGTAATTGATACCTCATGCGCCACTTTCTGATTGCCTTTCAATTTCTGACCATCATCCCTCTCCCTGTCACCCTCTGCTGTGACAAGGATGACCTCGGGCGTTCCACCGCTTTTTTTCCGCTTGTAGGGGCGGCTATCGGGGCACTGCTGGTCTGTGCCAACTGGCTGCTCTCCCCCCTGATAGCCCGCCCGCTTTCTGATGCCCTGCTGATAACCCTGATGACCCTGGTTACCGGCGCCCTGCATCTGGATGGTCTGGCGGATGTCTGTGATGGTCTGGCGGCTCGCGGTGGCCGGGAGCGATTTCTGGCGGTTATGAAGGATTCTCAGGTGGGTGCTATCGGTGCGGTCGGGCTGGTGCTGGGACTGTTGTTGAAGTGGCAGGCGCTGGTGGCGATACCTGTGGAGTTTAAATGGCAGGCATTGTTGGTTTTCCCCGCTCTGGCCCGTTTTGGCCAGGTCCTGACAATGACCGGCGCCCGACAAGCCAGACAAGATGGACTCGGAGCTATTTTTGTACAAGGATCCGGTGCTTGGGCACTTTTTTGGGCTTTTGCCATGGTGGCCGCAGCCGGTTTTTACCTGCTCGGGTACACAGGAATAATTGCTCTGGCGGCGGTCTGTCTGCTTACCGTTGCCGGCCGTACGTTTTTTCTGCACAAACTTGGCGGTCTGACCGGTGATACGATTGGATGCCTCAGCGAACTCAATGAAATTCTGGCTCTGATCGTTATTTCGGCAGTGCCGCACATTACCTTCTAATATCCGGCATAACAGGCCGGTTGATTTCGGAGCATAGAGATGACACCGCATACCCGCATCTATCTTATTCGCCACGGCCAGGTGGCCGGTTTCGATCAGCCTCGTTACAACGGCCAGACTGACGTCGCTTTGACCGATTACGGTGTTGAACAGTACCACCTCCTTAAGGAGCGTCTGGCCGATGCGAAAATATCGGCCTGTTATACGAGCGACCTGTCACGCTGTACCACCGGCGCCGGCATCATTTGCCGGGCATTCGGCATAGACCCGGTTTCCCGCCGGGAACTGCGTGAACTGAATATCGGCGTATGGGAAGGACTGACCTGGCAGGATATCGAAACTACCTGGCCGGACGGTTGGCAGGCGCGTCTGGCCGATCTGGTCAACTACCGGGTACCGGAGGGAGAAAATCTTCTGGATGTCGAAGCACGGGTCATGCCGGTCATAAACGAAATCGTGGAACGGCACAAGGGACAGGAGGTATTGGTGGTCGGGCATGGCGGCGTCAATCGCATCGTGTTGCTGAATGTCATTGGCGCGTCTCTTGCCGGGATGTTCAATATCGAGCAGTCCTACGGGTGCCTGAATATTATTGATTACTATGCAGATGGTCGGGCAACGGTGAAGCTGTTGAACGGGTAGTAAGGAATTGACAACATGGTATGTCGGTGACTATGCCGATCTGTTCAAGGCCATTGCAGCCGTTTTACCCGGCACGTTCATGATATGGTGTGAACCAAGCCGTCTCGTAACAGGATGCTGTTTTTTTTTGGCGGCCATCTGGTATTTTGGGCTCAATTGAGGTACAATGCCTGCATGTCCCACGAATCCCATTTCAGCGATTACAGCCGCTACTTCAGCCAGAGACAGAAAGTCTACCTGGTCAATATGTCGGCGACGCGCAACAACGAGATCTACGAGTCGCTGAGCGGCGTCGTTACCTCCAGTGGCATGAATTCTCTTGAGCTCATGGTTGCCTGCGGAGGAGCGGCAACAACTGCCGACGAGGTTGGAACAGCGATATACAAACTGACAAGCGAGGCATTCGGGAGTGGGATTCAGGTGTTGGCCGTCCAGACCGGCGTCATCGGCGACACTATTTTTCAATTCCGTATGCAAGGCACACTGGAGATGTTCCAGCGCCGTATCGTTCCCCGCGTTGAGCTGTCGACCAATATTTCCCAAATATACGGAAACTTTCCGCTTGCTTCTTTTAAAAAGGAGTGGCAGCGAGTGAGGGAACATATGCGCACCGCCGGCGCGTTACCGAGAGTCGTCCCGCAAAAAACCGCGATCAATCTGAGTGTCGGCGGGATCGGGCTTACGGTTGACCTGCAAAACCGGCCGACGCCGTATTCGATGTTTTTTGTAGCGCTGGACCAGGGGCTGCCGCTCTGCGTTCTTGCTGAAACCGTATGGGAACAGCGGGCGGAGGAAAAGCTGCGCTGCGGATTCCGTTTTATTTATATCCTCAAGTCCGATCAGGAGCGTATCAGTACTGTTGTCGGGGATTTGATCCGGGAGAGTGGCGGCACCCCCATGGACTACAAACGTAACTGGGTGCTGGTGGACAAAATGGTGGCGGATATCCGCAAGTCATAGAGAACGCAAGTTATTTTGTAAAAAACCTGACCGCCGAAACCACGATATCAAAAAGATCCGGATCGGTTTTCCGTAACGTCCCACCGAGCAGGTCAAAGCTTGAATCTTCTCCGTAGATGCCGCCGGGGACCGGCTCTGTCCGGATGTTGCGTTTTTTACGTTCCAACTCCCGCGCTTCACTCTGCTTCTGCTGCTCCTGCCGTTCCTGTTGCAGCAGTTTGCCCCCTGCTTTCATCCATTCAAGCAAATGCCGCAGTTCTCCGCCGTCGAGCCAGACGCCATGCTCCCTGCAGCGGTCGACGATGACTCCGCTTTTGACGCCGAAGTTGACCCGGTTCATGATTGTGCCGCAGACCGGGCACTTGATGTAGCTGACACCGTAGTCGCCGGCTCTCATCGTGCTGTTGATGCTGTCAAGGCGACTGCGGTCAATCGTGAAAACATTGGTTGCCGCGGCTTCCAGCAGCGTTTCCAGTTCATTCGGGTCAAAGAAAAGCCCCAGACATTCATTGCAGCGCTCAATAAGAAATGTGCCGTTTATGTTCAGGTCAATGGTTTTCAGCCCGACCGTACAGCGCGGACAGGTCCGCTCCGTTTCGAGTTCATGAGTCGTATAGTAATGAACCTCTTTAAGGTCGATATCGTTGCGGCT
>CAIYZD010000727.1 GCA_903930585.1 uncultured Geobacteraceae bacterium
GGAACAACGGTCGGTGGTCTGGTTGTTGCCATGTATCTGCCGATCTTCAAGCTGGCGGGAGCCGTCGGCGGTTGATTATGGGGTCCGAACGAAGACTCAGACTCTTCATCTACGCCAGGATAATTGTCTCATTTCTTTTTCTGGCGACAACACTGCTGCTTGAATTTCAAAATTCTTCTGTTGGAACGGAACGCTTTCAGCCAGGTATCATCAGGTTGATGGCGTTTTCTTTTGTTTTCTCTGTCAGTTCATTATTTTTTAGTAATAAGCAAAAGTATACGCAGTTTCTTACCAATCTTCAGATAATCTGGGATTTATTGTTCGTCACTGTCCTGGTTCTTTTTACCGGAGGCATTCTAAGCTCGTATTCATTTTTATATCTACTGTCGATCATGGTTGCCGGGATGTTGCTGGGGCGGCGTCAAGCCCTCTATACTGCATCACTGTGCGGTATTCTTTACGGTACCATTCTGGATTTTCAATACTTCGGTTATCTTTCATTCATCGGTTTGAGTCAGGAAGATGCGTACCAGGTTGGAGCGCTACGCCTCTTTTATATGATTTCGTTCAACCTTATTGCCTTTGGTTTGACCGCTTTTATTACCGGCCTGCTGGCAGAGCGAGCCCGCTTAAGCGAAGAGGCCCTTCAACGATCTTCTATTGATTATTTCGAGCTGGCTCAGTTAAACTCAGCCATCGTTGCCCATAGTGAGAGCGGTCTTTTGACTACAACCGTTGCGGGGCGGATTCGGGTATTTAATCCTTATGCCGAAGCCATTGTCGGACTCAGCCAGTCAGATGCCTATGACAAGCAGATAGAAACGGTATTTCCGCAGCTGTCTGATTTCTTCAATCTTTCTGTGCAGCGGGAATTTGAATATCTGACAGCCGATGGCACCATCGTTACTTTGGGTTATCGTGTAGATCCCTTTAATAACAGTAACGGTTTTTTGGCAGGTTATATTGTAAATTTCAGAGATATTACCGATATCCGCCGTATGGAGGCTGCGCTGAAAAAAGCGGATCGATTGGCGGCACTAGGCGAGCTTTCTGCCCGAATGGCCCATGAGATACGAAATCCGCTTGCGGCTCTGTGCGGATCGGTTCAACTGCTTTCAAGCGCTGCAACACTTCAGGAACATGATTCCCGGCTCCTGTCAATAGTCACCAGGGAAGCGGAACGACTCGACGCGCTGATATCGGAGTTTTTGATATATGCCCGTCCGGCAACGCCGCAGCTTCAGCGGATCAGGTTGCAACCGTATATCGATGAAGAATTTCTTTTTCTTGCACAGGACCATCGATTTGTAAGCATTACGCTTCACAATCTTGTGCCGGACTCGGTTGAAGTTACTGTAGATTCGAATCAGTTCCATCAGGTTATTGTCAATCTGCTGCAAAATGCCGCAGATGCGATGCCTGATGGGGGGGAAATCCGGGTTGAATGCAGTTGTGACCCGGCTACAATCCATATACGTATTACTGACAGCGGCTTCGGGCTTCCTGAAGATGGCGAACGGCACCTTTTTGAACCGTTCTGGACGACAAAGCCCGCCGGGACCGGATTAGGGTTGGCAATCAGTTACCGCATTATTGAAGCACATGGCGGATCTTTATCCGCCGAATCACCACCTGGTGGCGGCTGCACGTTTATTATTGCGCTACCGGTTAAAACGTCATAATATTCAATCTTTTAGATCTGCTCTCTTTTCAAGGAAGGTCCCCATGCTTCATAAACTGATTCTCAACAAAAAACTGATGGTATGTTCCCTGTTTTTATTCTCGATTATTCTCTACAGTTTGGACTATGTGTTACTTGGCAGTGCAAAAGAATTAGCGGTTTGGTTTCTCGGTAACCTCGCATTTTTGCCTATTTATGTCATCATAGTTACTTTGATGATTGAGCAGGTTGTAAAGGAGAGGGAGCGTCAGGTCGTCATGCGAAAGCTGAATATGGTTATTGGCGTTTTTTTTAGTGAAGTGGGTAATCGTCTGCTCAAAGAGTTGTCGGTGTATGTTGTTTCCAGCGATGACCTTAAACGCCATTTACTGATTAACGGGTCGTGGAAGGAATTAGAGTTTACCACGGCACTCGAATATTTGCGAAAAAGCACTGTTTCAATAGAGTCGAATCGCAGTGAAAAGAATGATCTGAAGCGATACCTGGTTGGGAAACGAGGTTTTTTGGTCAGTTTACTGGAAAATCAGAATCTCTTGGAACATGAAGAGTTTACCGATCTGCTGTGGGCTGTCTTTCACCTGGTGGAGGAGCTTGACGCGCGTACAACGTTTGAAAATATGCCGCAGAGTGATATTGACCACATTAATGGCGATATCAAGCGGGTTTTTGGGCTTCTTTCCCGTGAGTGGGTCATGTACATGCAACATTTAAAGCATGATTACCCGTATCTTTTCTCTCTGGCTGTCCGCCTCAATCCGATGATTGATTCAATGGATCCCATTGTGTACTAACTGCGATGAAATCAGGGGAGCGGGGGGATTGTGAGCCGAAATTTCCAGCGAAGTCACTAAATATTCCTTGACTTCCAAACTCATTTCGGGCTATTAAGTCAGTTCTTGTATGGTGGCTATGGTGAAGCGGTTAACACATACGACTGTGACTCGTACATACGAGGGTTCAAATCCCTCTAGCCACCCCAAATAGACTAACTTACTGATTTATTGTAAGTTATTGCAATATAAAAGCTTTCCTTTGTGGCACAGAAATGGGCGCACCACAAAGGAAAGCTTTTTTATGTCCAGTGCTTTTGTAAATCGGAAGGGTACATATTATTTTAGATTGCGTGTGCCGCAAGATCTGAAGAAATATTTTTATAAAAAAATATGTATCAAAGTGGTGGAACGGTACATTTAAAGCAAAGCTTAAACTAATGAACCCTGAAAAACAGACATTTCATAGTACACGGCATACATTTGTTAACTGGTTCAAGCAAAACCTGCGCCAATTGGACTACGCCGCACGGAATGCGCTGTCAGGTCATCTGGACAAAGACGATGTTGCAGCTATGGAGTTGCAAGGCTATGACCGTAATGCCGAAAGCGAAAAGACTTATTCTAAAGATCTGAACGTAACTCGGCAGATGGACACATTGAAGTTGCTTGACTACGGAATTGATTTATCCCCGCTGATGGTAGTCTGACTCCCCCGCACATAACCAAAATACATTCTAATTTCCCCTTGTTTTTTTTCTATACTTTTGATAGAAACGAGCAAGGGTTATTAGAATGAGTGAAGAATATGAAGAGCATGTAAACATCGGTTATGCATGGGTGTCGGTTGCAATCGGCCTTCTTGCGTTTGCTGTAGTTGCTGTATTATTGAGGTATTTGTATTGCTAACGATGAAGCATCTGATTACCAAAATATGTTTGAAAATTTATGATTATGTAATAGTGCATCCCGTTTATGGAGCAAAAATGTCTTTTTAATTAGTCTATTTCACTACGGAGGTCTACCGGATGAATACTATTTTTTGTCGCACCTTCACAGCGTGCATTGCTCTACTATTTGCTACCTTATTGTGTAACGGCGGTGTGTGTTATGCA
>CAIYZD010000728.1 GCA_903930585.1 uncultured Geobacteraceae bacterium
CATCATCTTTGGCTTGATTGCCGTTGCAGTTCTTTCGCCCGCAAACACAGACCAACACGTTCCCGATGGCTACTACCTTACATTTGGAGCCAA
Source organism: uncultured Geobacteraceae bacterium (assembly GCA_903930585.1). GTDB lineage: Bacteria > Desulfobacterota > Desulfuromonadia > Geobacterales > Pseudopelobacteraceae > JACRCG01. Next base: position 94 of record CAIYZD010000728.1, read on the forward strand.
CGCGAAGCTCATTATCAACGAGTGGTGGGGGCGTGCAGTAGACTTCCCCGCAGTAGCCGCTAGCGATCCAGTGCCGCTAGTGACCTTGGATTTCGCGGAATGGATGCAATAGGTGGTTTGCTACAAGCTGCCCAACCCATCATTTCACCGGCCTTGCGCATAAAGCCGCGCAAGGCCGGTGAATTCAGACGTTGAGCCTGTAGGAAAACGCAAATTATTATAATAATTCCCTGTAATTTCAAGCCCGATAGCATTATTATTACTGTAATATCAAGATAGTAAAGCGGTTAACCATCCATTTTCGAGAGATATTGCAGCATGGCTCGTTACAAACCTTACTCCTACGCCCAGGGCAAATTCATTCCCATTCACTTTGCCAAACAGATCCTTCCCGGCACCTTCGAATATTCCCTGAACCATCTCATTGATCATGAGCTGGACCTCTCCCGTTTTGATGAACGTTTCAAGAATGATGTTACTGGAGCTACTGCCTACGATCCCAGAATCCTTCTCAAGATCGTTCTCTACGCCTACTCCCGAGGCATCGTCTCCAGCCGGAAGATCGAGCGGGCCTGTCATGAGAACGTGATCTTCATGGCCCTGTCCGCTGATACCCGGCCCCATTTCACCACCATCGCCGAATTCATTTCCTCCATGGACAAAGAAATCATCCATCTGTTCCGGGATATACTGCTGGTCTGTGATGACCTGGGCCTGATCGGTAGGGAGATGTTTGCGATCGATGGCTGCAAAATGCCTTCCAATGCCAGTAAGGAATGGAGCGGCACCAAAGCAGATTTTGAGAGTAAGACCGCCAAATTGGAGCAGGCCATAGAACATATTGTCGCCACCCATCGGGAACAGGATTGCAAACAGACGGACACTGACGGTAAAGCCAAAGAAGAGCAATATGTGAAAACCCTGCGCCAGCGGGCTAAAAAGATCAAGGAGTGGCTGCAGAACAACGATGATAAACCGGGGAAAACCGGCAAGCCGAAGAAGAGCAACATCACCGACAACGAATCGGCTAAGATGAAAACCTCGCATGGGGTGATCCAGGGCTACGACGGAGTGACCACGGTTGACGGCAAGCACCAGATCATCGTCCATGCCGAGGCATTCGGCGAGGCCCAGGAACATGATCTCCTGAAACCCATGATAGATGGAGCCCGAGAAAACTTCCAGTCCATCGGCAAGGATGATGATGTCTTTACAACAGCAAAACTCTCCGCCGACAGCGGCTTCCACACAGAAGCCAATATGAAGATGCTCTTTAGTGAAGAGATTGATGCCTATGTTGCCGACAATCTTTTCCGCAAGCGCGACCCGCGTTTTGTTGGTGCCGACCGCTACCGGGAACGCCACCGGCAGGAACGGGCAAAACTGACCGGAAGCAAGCGCCTGTTTTCAACCGCCGACTTCATTTTTCCCGAGGATTTAAGTCACTGCATCTGTCCGGCAGGCAAGCGGTTGTATCGCAGCGGTAATAATATGGAAGTAAGAGGCTTTCTGGCGACCAAATTCAAAGGCCCCAAGTCAGCTTGCGCTCCCTGCAAGCTTCGGTCACAATGTCTGCGTCATCCGGACCGGACGGAAATCAGACAGGTGGCATATTTTCATGGCAGCACTGCCAAAGGGAAAGAGACTTTCACCGAAAAGATGAAGCACAAGATCGACTCCGCCGCCGGCCGTGCCTTGTACAGCCTGCGGGTAGCCATTGTTGAACCGCCATTCGCCCACATCTGCCGGATCATGGGCCTGGACCGATTCACTTTGCGCAGTAAGACCAAGGTGAATATCCAATGGATATTTATTCTGCATCGTCCACAATCTGAAAAAAGTGGCAAGATATGGGCCGAGCTTTGCCTGATTACCACGAAAAAGGTGAAATTGATTGACAATGCAGTTGATTTAAAAGGAGAATAGAGCTTCGAATAATAGAAACAAGACGGTCGGGAAATAAAAACGGATAAAGATATCCAACAAAAATGAAAACGGTGAAAAAATCACTCATTTTTCATTCGGATCATTATTGTAAATCGGGTTTTCCTACAGACTCGTTAGGCGAACAGAAAAATTGAAAACTGGTGGTAAGTAAACATGGCTATCCTTGGTCTATGCCG
>CAIYZD010000729.1 GCA_903930585.1 uncultured Geobacteraceae bacterium
GCTATGAGCGCTCAAGAGAGAAAAAAGAAGTTAGAACTGGTGTTTGAGTTGACGTATTCGGCCATCGGCAAGGCTTTTCACATGAGTAAGGCAGAGATCGCTAACACAGTTGCAGAAGATCGTAATCATGAGATCACTCGTCTGTATTTGTATCTGTCGCGCCTCGGCATGGCCCGCTACGGCTTGACCCCTTTCACCAAAAACAACATGTAGTTTTGACCCCGTGGCCCTCTCCACCGCCGCTTTTAAAAGCGACAATAGGAGAATGAGGAACGGCAGAAATCAGGTTATCACCCTCGGCAGGAATGCAGTTTATTCCTTCCAAGGGATATTACTGCATTTCTGCCTCAACCCTCATTCTTTCAAAAGGAGAGACGTCATGACCGATCAAAACTACAGCAACCCCAACGGCAACATCGTAGAATCTTTCACAACAGCAGTTTTCCAGATCAAAAAACCGGCTGATCTTGGCTACGTTTTTGGTTTGGCTCTTAAAGCAGATCTCCGCTCCCGCGCTGTCTGCCGCGAGATTTGGACCACATGGTGCAATTTCACCTCTGCTCCAAAAAACTGCACCCGCGAGTGGCCTAACTCCATCAAAACCGCTTAAATCCTCGTAGACAACTCATTCGTACTCCGCTCATGGAGCCCCCTCTTGACAGGGTTTGTTTCTTTTACAAGCCATCCGTCAAGGGACCGGCTTATTTTTTTATGAAAGGAGATCGCCATGGTTCTCTACGAAGAAATCAACGATCAGATGGCAAGTGATTCATTCACCAACGGGTTTTTTCAAGAGCTTTTTGAACTCGCAGCAACAGAATTCGAAAGCGAAATCGAAGAAGAATCAAGCTTCGACAAAGATGCGTTCAACTTTTATTTCTCTTCATGCTTGCAGGTATTTGAAGCTGAGAACGGGGATTTCATAGAGATTGAAGCAGACCTTTGCGACTACTCTGACCTGTACATAACTGTATAGTATGCCCCCCTCCCCCGGAGGCCTCGCTTGGCGCGCGGAATGTCATTTACCAGACTTTCCCACGCCAAGGGGATTGTCATAAAACAAAAAGGAGGTAGTAGCATGGATACTACTATACAACCAAACTCTGGCCAAGAAGTCGATGCGATCAAGAAAGTTAAGTTCTGTGCCGGCACGTTTTACAACGGCTTCCATGTCGTTGTCATGAACGTCGCTAAATCGTGGCTCTTCCCACAATTTGAACGAGCATACGATGTTGCCGGCGTCAATTCGATCAAAAATGATCTTTTTGCCAATTTAACCGATGCAATCGCTTTCGTTTACCGGAATGCAGCCGCGTTCCAAGTCGATAATGGAAAAGAAGAGATAGTAGTTTTTTCCTCTTGGGTAACTGAACCATCAGTTCGCGACATCAACGGAGCTTTAACCTTCATCGGCAAAAGGCTTTACGATCATTTAGGCGTCCGCAAGTTTACGTCTGATGAGAGTGGCAAACTCATGGAACGCGATTTCTCTGATCTGTAGCATCACTGTATAGTATACACCTCCCCCGGAGGATCCGCCTGTGCGTGGAATGTCAATTTACCAGACATTCCCGCCCAGGGGATTGTCACAACCGTAAAAGGAGGTAGTATGGATAATACTATACCAACCGATCAGTCCGCTGAAACCAAGTTTTATACAGGTTATCGCGTAGTCGTCGCCGCCATCGAAGAATCGTATGGTCGCCCGCTATTCGAGCGCAAGTACGACGTTGCAGGCATTCACAGCAGCAGAAACAATCTCTTTGTCCATCTCAGGGACGCTGTTGCTTTTGTCGTCCGCAACCTGCCTCAGCTGAAAATTGACGAAGAAAAAGAAGAAATTTTGATTTTTTCTTCTTGTCTTGCAGAACCATCGGCGAGGTACATCATGGAAGCCCTGACCTTCACAGGCAAAGATCTGTACGACAACGTTGTTGTCCGCCGGTTTTGCCCCGAGAGCAACGGTCGTCTCATATCAGCTGACGTTAACTACCAGCTGTAGCCAGTAGCTGTCATCAACTGTCAAAAGGAGGCAACATGGTAGCTACTATCTACACAGCAGAAACAGTTCCGGTCGAAATCAGTGAAGCGCTTGCTGATCCGACAACCTGGTTCCATCATCACCTCCGCTATATCCCACTTCCAGGCGCGTTGTATCTCATGAGATATGTCGTTCCCGGCAAGATGATTATAGTTAAAGCGGTGTTCGTCGGCGGTCCGTCATTTTATTTCGTGCCGACCGCAGACGACATCAATGAGGATTTTGCTGCGCTATGGAACGACCCCGAGTTCTCTCTTGAATTCGAAAAAGCTGAAGAAAAGCAAAGTATGAAGAAAGCAAGGAAGCCGCGAAGCTTAAAGCAGTTGAATTATTTGAGCAGCAAAGGCATCTACGCAAAACGTTAATCATCAACAGTCGTAGTTATCGTCAACCCCAACCGGGAGCACACAAATTATCGTGTGCCCTCCGGCGCCGGTTGTTTGTGTTGTTCCCCTCTCTTAAGTGAGAGAAAGGACTACACTAAAGGCGTAGTCATTTCTATTGATGCAGAGCAGCAAATTCCATTCTAAGAAGTCTTAAAAGCTTAAAAGAAGCCAAGTAGCAATCGTCAACCCCCCAACCCGGAGGCACAGCAACATAGTGCCTACCGGCGCTGTGGTTGTGTCTCCCCCTCTTCCCTCATGGAAGAAAAGGAGTCAGTA
>CAIYZD010000730.1 GCA_903930585.1 uncultured Geobacteraceae bacterium
CATCGGGTTTTTCTCACCCCGCTTGCCTTACGTGTTATTGGTGAAAACCCCGGCTACAGTGAATTTGTCTTCCCAGGGCCAGCCGTTATAGACCCTGTGGAGCAAAAAGCAGTATTTCCGCCCTTGCAGAGAAAAGCTTTGTCACACATGGTCTGTGACGAACGGGCAGGCGGTCGACCGGCAGGTGAGGGGAAAAAGACCGGAGCCATGGCGGAATATTTCGGGTTGCCCCGCTGGACGCCGCATGATCTACGACGGACTGCTGCCACCAAATTATCCGAACTGGGCTGCCCGGATGAGATCATTGATGCGATCCTGAATCACGCAAAGAAGGGTGTAATCGGTATTTACAACCGCAACAAATACGACAAGGAAAAACAGGAGTGGCTTACCAAGTGGTCAGCTCACCTGGAGAGTCTTTTTGAACTATCAGAGACACCGCAGCCGCAAACAGACGTATAACTTCGCTGCTGGGGATCATTTCAGCGGAATTCAGGCAATATTGCTTGATTGTTGCAAATACTAGGTATATATGTTTAGCAACATGATACTTTGGAACGAAAAGCGGTTACCATGAATCTCACGGCACAACAGAAACTACTCGATCTGTTCGGCAGGCAAAGTGTGGTACGCTCCCGCGATCTTGAACAGTATGAAATCCCCCGGGTAGAGATCAGCCGCATGTGCAAACGGGGAGTGGCCCAGCGCGTCGGGCGCGGTCTGTATCGACTGGCTGATGCACAGGTAACAGAGCATCAGACTCTGGCCGAAGTTGGCAAAGCAATCCCTAACGGTGTGGTATGCCTCCTTTCCGCACTTCGTTTTCACGATCTGACAACACAAGCGCCATTTAAAGTCTGGATGGCAATTGACGTCAAAGCCCATCTCCCCAGAACCAGCCTGCCAATAAAATTCGTCAGATTTTCCGGACCTGCGCTCAGTGATGGCGTAGAAACCCACAGTATTGACGGTGTGGACATAAAAGTTTACTGTCTTGCCAAAACCGTAGCCGATTGCTTCAAATACCGTCATAAAATCGGGCTGGATGTTGCCCTCGAAACGTTACGCGAAGCAAGAAGAAACAGTCGTTGCACTATCGATGATCTCTGGCGTTATGCGAAGGTCTGCCGGGTAAGTAATGTCATGAGGCCTTATCTTGAGGCATTTGCAATATTCCCATAACTTGCCATATGGAGCTGTATAGTGAGTAACGAAGCCGATACCTGTCGAAAATTTGTGCTGCCAAAGCTGGTTGATGCCGGTTGGGACAACGAGCCCCACCGTATCAACGAACAGATAACCTTTACCGACGGCCGCATCGTTTTGGCTGGCAACAAGGTCAAGCGCCGTCCTCAAAAGCGGGCCGACTATCTGCTTCGCTATACCCGCGATTATCTTATTGCCGTTGTCGAAGCAAAACCGGATTATATGTCTGCTGGCGACGGTCTGCAACAGGCCAAAGAGTACGCCGAGATCCTGGGGCTCAAGTTCGCCTACGCTACCAATGGCATAGAAATCATTGAATTCGATTACCTGACCGGACAGGAACGGATACTTCCGCACTTCCCGACACCTTCGGAATTGTGGCAGCGTCTGCAACAGGGACAAGACATCTCCACTGACGACAGTCTGCGGCTTCTCTCCCCTTACTATCACCATAGCGGCAAGAGTCCCCGCTATTACCAGGAAATAGCCATCAATCGAGTTGTGCAGTCTGTTGTGCAGGGGAAAAAACGAATTCTGCTCACCATGGCCACCGGCACCGGCAAGACCGTTGTGGCCTTTCAAATCTGTTGGAAACTGTGGAGTGCCCGCTGGAATGCCAATGGAGAACACCGTCGCCCCAAGATACTTTACCTTGCCGACCGCAATATTCTGGTTGATGATCCCAAGGACAAGATTTTTGCGCCCTTCGCCGACGCCCGCTGGAAAATCGAGAACGGTGATGCAAACAAAAGCCGCGAGATGTACTTCGCCATCTACCAATCGCTGGCCAAGGACGAGCGGCGACCGGGGCTCTACAAGGAGTATAAACCGGATTTCTTCGACCTGATCATCGTTGACGAATGTCACCGGGGAAGTTCCCGTGACAGCAGCAACTGGCGGGAGATTCTGGAGTATTTCACCCCGGCATTTCAGTTGGGGATGACCGCTACACCACTCAGGGAAGACAACCGGGATACCTACCTCTACTTCGGCAATCCCATCTACCAGTACAGCTTGCGGCAGGGGATCGACGACGGTTTCCTGGCCCCTTACCGGGTCCATCGCATTATCACTGACTTTGATGCGGCAGGTTGGCGTCCCAGCAAGGGAGAGCTGGATCGTTATGGCCGGGAGATTCCGGACGAGGAATATCAGACCAAAGATTTTGAGCGGGTTGTCGCTCTGAAGGCCCGCACGGAAGCAATTGCCTGCCATTTGAATGACTTTCTTAAAAAGACCGACCGTTTTGCCAAGACTATCGTTTTTTGCGTGGATCAGGATCATGCCGACGAGATGCGGCGGGCTCTCACCAACCTTAACCAGGATCTGGTAAGCAAGTACCCGGATTACGTCTGTCGGGTGACTTCGAATGAGGGCGACATCGGTCGTGGGCACCTGGGGAGGTTCCAGGAGTTGGAAACCGAGACTCCGGTTATCCTCACCACCTCGCAGATGCTGACCACCGGTGTTGATGCCCCCACCTGCAAAAACATAGTCCTTGCCAGGGTGATCGGCACCATGTCCGAATTCAAGCAGATCATCGGTCGCGGCACCAGGGTCAGGGATGATTACGGCAAGCTTTGGTTCAGCATCCTCGACTATACCGGCAGCGCCACAAGGCTCTTTGCCGATAATGATTTCGACGGAGATCCTGCCCTGGTCAGCGAAGAGAAGATCGATAATGCCGGCGCCACCTACGAGACGACCATCATCGAGGAAACTCCCGTTGTGGAAGATGGCGGCGTTCAGGATGACTACGGCCCGGCGCGAGTGGTCATTGATGACGGCGCAAAAGAACCCCGCAAATACTTTGTCGATGGCGGACAGGTAGCGATTGCCGCCCATCTGGTTTATGAGCTGGACCCGGACGGCAAGCAGTTGCGGGTCGTCAAATACAGCGATTATGCCGCCGACAAGATACGCACTCTTTTCCCCGGCGCAATAAGGATGCGTGAACAGTGGGCCAACCCCAGGGAGCGGGCCGAAGTTATCCGTCAGCTTGAGGAGCGTGGGATCAGCTTCAACGAATTGGCCGAATCCTTCGGCCAGCCGGAAGCTGACCCCTTTGATCTCCTCTGTCATCTTGCTTTCAATGCCCCGCTACGGACACGCCGCGAGCGGGCCGAACGGTTGAAGCATGACCGGAAAGATTTCTTCGATCACTTCAGCCCCGAGGCCAGGGCCATTCTCGAAGAACTACTGGAGAAATATGACCATCACGGTACAGCACAATTCGTCGTGCCGGATATCTTGAAAGTGCCGCCCATTTCGGAGCGGGGGAATGTGATGGAGA
>CAIYZD010000731.1 GCA_903930585.1 uncultured Geobacteraceae bacterium
AGAAAACGTCTGCTAGGTGAACTAAAATTAAAAAGCATTAATACAAACGATTTTCCCGATGGCCTTTTAAATGATGACTTTAATAAACTGATCGAATTGTTGACCTACAAAGAGACAACTCATCCTCCATTAAAATCAAAATTTGCCCGATTATTAAAACAACAAGTCCAGTCTATCAACTATATGTTGTCTCTAATTTATGCAGGTTGTGAGTGTCGGCACGATGAGTTAGCAAAGCATGCAGAAGTAAATATACAGAGGTGGAATGTAACTTACCCCAGTAAAGAGCTTTCAATTGATATGATAAGACCCCTCGCCATGCAGTTAGTCCCGCCAGAGCGGCGGTACCAAAAAGAAAAATACGACCCTGACTTTTGCCTATGCAAGATACACAAAAATGTCTGACCGTTTGATGTACTTCGAATAAATGCACTGATAATTTTCATGCACCGGCAGACCAAAGGCCAAATCGCACCAGTCGGAATGCTGATTTTCGCTCCCCCAAAACTACCGCTTCATAAAACCCCATCTTTTAAAACCCATCAATTTAAGCAACCCCTATTTTATGAACGTCCAATCTAAGACCCAAAGTGAACCAATGTGATGTTTTAAGAGCTGAAGTACTATTTTATGAACAATATATGATAGTTATGAATTGCGATCAAAATAATAGGTAACGTATATTGATATTCATAAAACGCATGACGGCCTGATCAACTGTAATGCACATACGGGAGGCAGAAGAAAAAAAATGGAAACGCAGCAAGTCGATAAATTAATTACTCAGCAGCAATTGGTAGAGCTTACAGGGCTTAGCAAGCAATATTTCGAAGGTGCAAGACACCGAGGCGACTCAGCATTAGCCTACGTTAAATTTGGTCGAGCAGTCAGATATCGTATGAGCGATGTTGCATTGTGGATAAGTTCTAATGTTATTGGAGCCGGGATTTAATTAGTCACCGGATTATCTGGATAGAGCGCTTTTGCACCACGAGGGATATCTGATTGCAAGGACTCCCTCACTGAACAAACTGAACGTTACGCTTCAGTAAGAGGAAATATCATGAATAATAATTTAATGTTTTCGAGCGAAACTGACATGTGGGCCACCCCTCAAGGCTTTTTCAACCAGCTTAACAGAGTTTTCCGATTTGAAACTGATGTATGCGCACTACCGGAAAACGCAAAATGTCCACATTACTTTACGCCTGAAGTTGATGGTCTGGCTCAGGCCTGGTCGGGATCATGCTGGATGAATCCGCCGTACGGTAGAGGGATCGGTAATTGGGTGGAAAAGGCATCAATATCAGCCAAGGAAGACGGAGCCACAGTGGTCTGTCTCCTGCCCGTAAGAACAGACACGAAATGGTGGCAGAACTTCTGTTCTAAAGCTGAGACTTACTTCGTGCCTGGGCGATTAAAGTTCGGAACTGCCACTAATTCGGCACCGTTTCCCTCTGCAATTGTAGTGTTTCGGCCTCAAGTATCGGATGCATTCGACGTGTAGAACCAATCGGGGGAGCCTGCCTGACAACCAGGCTCTTCAGCCCGACACATTAGCACCCATGTTCTTTGGCAACTGAATAGTTTCATACCACTCACAGATCATCATTCTGCAAAGCGTAGACTGATCATTTCTGAGGGGTAACTGTAATTTTGTACCGGAATCTTGCCAGAGTACCATACATACTCTGGCAGCATTTCGGATTATCTGGACAGAACGTTCTGTAGCACCGAGGAGCCGTCTGCAGGCGGCCTTCTCACAAATTTTATGGAGATTCAAATGTTGGAATTAGCAGAATATATAACAAATGAGCTTGGCGCTGAAGAACAGACCAAGCTCGAAACAACTGGTACTGAGACCGCATCGCCGGAATCAGTAACGCCAGAGGTAGTTCACGCAGTAGCAGCACCTGTCGAAAGAATTCTGTTTACTGTTGAAGGCACAGATTACGCCAAGACCCGTAGCGGTTTATACCTATTGGTCCAAGTTGGAAATAATACGGTTGATAAATTTATTTCCGGCCCTGTTGTCATTGAAGCTGAAGCTCGTGATAGTTCCAGCAGCAACTGGGGCAAAGTAATACGCTTTGATGACAGGGATGGTGTGGCAAAGCGGTTGTTTATCCGTAATAGCGACATCGTTACCAACGGCAAAGCAATTGTCATCGCAATGTCCAATGAGGGTCTACATATATCAAGCGAAAGCAGGATGATTGACTACCTGCTGCGCTACCTCAACTTGGGGACACCATGTGATGACAAGAGAGCAATTTGTACTGACCGTATTGGTTGGCATGGCGATGTATACTTATTCTACGACAACTCTTCTATCGGCAACGCTGATACACGAGTTGTCTATACCGGCGCTCCGATTGGTAATAACCACGCAACCAAAGGCACTCTGGAAGAGTGGCGGGATAATGTTGCTGCAATTTGTAAAGGTAATTCACTGTTGATACTGGCAGTCTGTGTTTCGTTTGCATCAGTGTTACTCAGGTTGCTCAAGGTCGAATCGTGTGGCTATCACTTCTATGGTGAAAGTTCAACCGGCAAATCTACCACACTGTATGTTGCAGCTTCAGTTCATGGGGAGCCTGATAGTATGTTTGGCTCTTGGAATACGACTGTAGCTGGCATGGAAGCTCGATCCAAGAAGTATACTGATTCTCTCATGATTAACGATGAACTTCACGAGTCTAACCCCAAAGACGCTGGAAAAATCATTTACATGATAATGAACGGTAAAGGACGGCAACGGTCAAATGTGCTTGGTGATGCCAGAGACGTTGCAGAATGGCGTTTAAACTGCCTGTCTTCTGGTGAAGTATCGTCAGAAGATTTCATCCGTTCGAATGGTGGTAATTCCAGAGTTGGTCATACGGTAAGATTGGTGGATATATCTGCTGACATGGGTCGTGGACTTGGCGCTTTTGAAATGACCCACGGTGAGAAGAGCAGTCACGACTTTGCAGAAAGAATTAAAAACGCTTCTTTAACCTATTACGGCACTCCTATAAGGGCATTTATCGAAGGCCTGATTGGGCATTATGACCAACTGGTGGCTGATTTTGTCCGAATCAAGGAAGAGTTCTTTGGCTACTATGTGCCAGAAAACTCTGATGGCCAGGTTAAGCGAGTTGCTACCAAGTTTGTTGTCGCTGCATTGGCGGGTGAAATATCCGGTAAAATGGGGATTACCGGCTGGAGTGATGACATTTCCTTCAATGCTGTAAGTGAAGCCTTTGAAAGATGGCTTGCTGTCAGGGGAACAACCGGTCCAATGGAGGCAGAAAAAGCCGTAGACCAGGTTAAAAACTTTCTTCGAAGCCACGGAATGTCACGGTTTATTCCGGTAAAGAAACAGGCAAATGGACGGTTTGTAGTGGAGTATCCTGATCGTCAATACACTATTAATAATATGGCCGGATTCAGGCTAACCAACAACGGTAACGCCAATGAATTTCTAGTATTCCCAGAGGCATATAAGAATGAAATATGCCTGGGACTTAACGCTCAGCTTGTCACCAGCACCTGTGTTAATCGTAAATACTTAATCCATGACGAAGGCGACAAAAAGCCTCAGGCTCGACGCCGCATGCCAGGAATGGAGCAGGCGAGGTATTATCACTTCAATTCGTCAATATTGTCGGATGCTGAAGAATCAGTTTCGGCAGAATCGAACACAGAAGTTCAGTAAAACGGAATGTCTCAGGGTCACGGATGTCTCAGCCCCTGTGACCTTGAGACACCCGAGACACAGCAAAAAACACACTTTCAAAATAACGAGGATTTTCAGATGAAAAGTATAACAACAAAAGTACGTAACGGTTTTGGAACAGGCGAGTGGGCAGATACCAACCGCAATTGTAGGATTGGATGTTCAAATGACTGCGCCTACTGCTATGCACGGGCCAATGCATTAAAGGACGGCATTATTGCGAATCGTGCGGCATGGCCGATTGAAAAAGCAGATGATGTTGCCATTGCCAAGCGTCACTTCAAGCTCAATGGCTTGGTAATGTTCCCTACACGCCATGATACCACACCGGCCAACATTCAGTATAACCTTCCGTATCTCACCGGATTATTGGCCGCTGGGAACGAAGTCTTGTTCGTATCGAAAGCCAACCTGAGCTGTATTCAGGAGATTTGCCGTCAACTGGTAAATTTCAAAAGCCAGTTGCTGATACGGGTTACTATCGGCAGTATGCACCCGTTGCTCTGCAAGTTTTGGGAACGCAATGCCCCTAGTCCTCAGGAACGATTGCAGGCATTGCAACACGCGCATGAGCAGGGATTTGAGACCAGTGTTAGTATGGAGCCAATGCTTCATGGTGTCGAAGATGCGGTGGAAACCTTTCGTGCAGTCGAACCGTTTGTTACCGAGAAGGTCTGGATTGGTGCAATGAACAGCATTGATACCAGAGTTGATAAATCAAACCCCAACTTTAACAAGGCTGTTGCTGACCTCAAAAAGCTCCAGTCTCACAGCGAACTATTACGGCTGCATGGAATACTGAAGGACGAGCCGAAAGTGAGCTGGAAAGAAAGTATCACTAAACTGCTGGGTTGACCGGTGCGAGGTGGACGGAGTCACAGGCCGTCCACCTTCAAAACAATAATTCTGACAGAAGAAGGTTCAATAAAATGACGCTATGCAGTGGGCTCTTTCTTGGGGTCTGTGTCTAAATATTTTTTCATATATTTTAGTAAATTTTAATATCATATTATGCAGTGGGCTCTTCCTCGGGTTCCCCATATGTGGGAATTATTTGTAAATATCATTCGTAAAATAGACTGGGACGCCTGGTAACGTGCGGGTTTGATTGCAGGCAAACCCAAACGGCAACAATAAAACATAGGACGCTATGAAAAAAATCAAAAGGAAATGTGAAATGAAACTTTGCGTAAATGAAGAATCGATTAAGTGCTGTGATATCAGTGAAATAGAAGATTGCTGTGAGTGTAATCGCCAGGGATTCTGGGTAAATAGGTATGAGTCCGAAAGTGAGCTGATTGAACTCGCCAGTAAAGGTGCAGATAATTATATGACGCTGCAAAGCGTTGTTCATGATTTAAGTAAACTAACCGCTGATGAATCAACGATAGATGACGCAGTCAAGGCATCATTGACCGATATTGAAATGCGGATTTACGACCTGCTTGCTCATATCGATTTTAACTATAGCGGGTTATTTTATAACCTGTTTTATAACATGTTAGCGAATACAAGCAAAGGGAGTGCCGAACAAATATAAAGACCCGCACCAAGATCGACCACAATTGAATAACTATAATAGGGGGAGACGTAATGTTTCCCCTTTTTTTGTACTGACCATTTTTATTTCGAACTGCACCGAAATGTTCCTAACAAAGCACGTTATTACAATACATGGCACAAATTTTTATTGTGATCATGACCAGCCAGAAGCTGGAAAACTTTTGTTGGAGGAACAACATGCAAGAAGAAGTGCTCAAAATCAATCAGGCGATGGTTGCACTACTCGATCAGAATGACGTGGCAGCAATATTGAAGGTATCACCAAAAACGCTTGAGTATTGGCGATGCAAAGGTATGGGGCCTCGTTATGCAAAAATTGGCAAGTTCGCACGATATTTCGAATCAGATGTGCTGGATTTTGCGAAGAATCTAGTGAAAGGGGGAGATGACCAATAGTACCGTACCACAATTATTCAACGAGAATGTAAAGCAGATACGCCAACTTATAATGAAAAAGCCCTCTGGAAAGGGCTTGTCCGACTGGCATTAAAATTATAGGTGGAACCTAAAATGAATGAATTACCAGATGTAAATGCGATGACGACGCATGAAGCTGCAATGAAGTATGCTGAAAATGGAATAGCCGTTTTCCCGATAGTCCCAAACTGCAAGAATCCGCTTACACCGAACGGATTCAAAGACGCTACGGCTGATATGGATGTTAATAACCAAGCGTGGCACAGAGCCTCTAATGCGAATGTGGGTATGGCTACCGGTACGGTTAACGGAATCATGGTGGTAGATGTTGATTGTAAAAATGGTGTCAATGGAGAGGAATCGTTACATGAACTTGAAAAATATTATGGTAATTTGCCTGTCACTCGGAAGCACAACACTCCTTCTGGTGGCTACCATCTTTTATTCAGAATTGCCAGTATGGCCGTTCCATCAAGCGCTTCCAGTATTGGGGATGGCCTGGATGTGCGTGCAGATGGTGGCTATGTCGTTGCTCCCCCGTCGGCAGTAAAAAATGATAAATGCTCTGGCAAGTATATTGTTGAAAACCCTGAAGTGCCAATAGCTGATGCGCCGGAATGGTTGATAAAAATTGCTTGTGAAAGAAAATCTGTTGAAAAGAAAACTGTCAAAAATGCGAAGATTCCAGATGGTCTGCGCAATAACCATATATTTAGAACTGCCATAGAATGCAATAAGCATGGCCTCAGTCATGCGGAAGCTGTGCAGAAAGCGCTAATCGAAAATATGAAATGCAACCCACCTCTTGAGGCTGATGAAGTCATAAGGACCGTTTCCAGCGCATATAAATATGATGTTTCAAATATTCCGGCAGAGATAGTGGATATGAATAAAACTCATGCCGTCATAAAGGTCGGCGGCAACTGTTACGTACTGAATGAAATTGACTGCCCTACTATTGGTAGGCCAGACTTTGAGCTGTTGAATGTAAAAGGTTTTAAAGATTTTAACTGTAACAGGTACGTTACTATTGATGGCAAAAAGCAAAGGCTCGGTGATGCATGGTTTAATCATCCGGACCGTAGGCAGTACAATGGCATAGTATTCAATCCGAAACGTACTCCTGAGGGGTATTATAATATCTGGAAAGGATTTGCTACTGAACCTCAAGAAGGTGATTGTAGTTTGTACCTGAAACACATAGATGAAAATATTGCAAATGGTGACAAAGCCGTTTACGACTATATTATAGCCTGGATGGCTCAGACCATTCAGCACCCAGATGTTCTCGTTGGAGTTGCTATCGTCATGCGTGGCGCAATGGGTGTGGGTAAAGGTGTTTTTGTTGAACATTTTGGTAAGCTGTTTGGTCGTCACTACATGCTTTTAAATGATAGTGGTCTGTTGACCGGAAAATTTAATGGGCACATGAAAGATAAATGCTTACTGTTTGCCGATGAGGCGTTCTGGGCTGGCGACAAGGCTGCTGAGGGTAAACTGAAGTCAATGATAACGGAATCAACAATTAACGTTGAGATGAAAGGCAAGGATGCTTATTCCATCAAGAACAACCTACATATGATATTTGCCACCAACAATGATTGGGCGGCACCTTGTGGAGCCAGAGAAAGAAGATTTTTCGTGATAGATGTTGGTGAAAAGCACCTCCAAGATACTGTATATTTCAAAGCCATTGCGAACCAGATGGATAATGGTGGCAGGGAAGC
The DNA here is from genome assembly GCA_903930585.1 of uncultured Geobacteraceae bacterium. Taxonomy (GTDB): domain Bacteria; phylum Desulfobacterota; class Desulfuromonadia; order Geobacterales; family Pseudopelobacteraceae; genus JACRCG01. Next base: position 7,429 of record CAIYZD010000731.1, read on the forward strand.
ACTGCTGCATTATCTGATGAACTATGACGTTTCTGGTATGGATCTGAGGAAATTTCCACAAACGGCGGCATTACGAGAGTCAAAGTTATTGACTGCTACTCCAGTTCAGAAATTCTGGTATCATCTGCTTGACAGTGGATGTTTGCATCCTACCGTTGATGGCTGGGGGAACGGTACTGTTTTAACCGAGTATATGCACAACAGCTATACCACGTTTGTGCAGAATATGGGTTCCAAGCATAAATCAACTGAAACAGAACTGGGCACTCAGCTTAAAAAGATGTTGCCGAAAGACAGGTTTAAAAAGAGTCGTTTGACGGTAAGTGATCACAGGGGAAAACAAGTTCGAAAAAACTGTTATATATTTCCAACACTTGAGGAATGCAGAGAATCTTTTGAAGTTTTCATGAACTCGAAGTTTGACTGGATTACCGATTAATATATGTAAGGCACCTCTCTCAGAAATGGGAGAGGTGTTTTTGTAAATAGAGTGCCACACCTGGCATACCTCCAAAAGAAGGTGTGCCATGCGTAAACGCCCATGAATAGTGACTTTGGCATACCTGCCATACCTACCATACCTTATATTAATAAGAACAAAAAAACCCTTATATCGTACTTTTATATATATGTATTAGGGCGAATTTACAAAAAAGGTATGCCAGGTATGCCAGGTGTGGCAATGCACTGATATGACTGTATTATTTCCTGCCATACTTAATGCTTGAGGCGTGCCATCTGCCATACCTCAAAAGTACACTGTCGAAAAGTTGCTCAAAGAGCACAGCATTGGATATCACCACCGCCTTGACCTTGCGCCTACGAAAGAGTTTTTCAATGCTTACAAAGCTGCTGGTAACTGGCAGGACTGCAATTATGAGCGGAGGTTTCTGTCGATACTGGAGCAGAGGGGTATCATCAACACATTTCCAGAAGAGCCTATCGATGGAAGTTGTTTTCTCTGTGCTGAACCTACAGCGGATTATTGCCACCGAAGGCTTGTAGTCGAAAGTCTGCAAAGTAAATGGTCTGGCTTGGAAATCGTTCACCTGTAAGCGAAATTCGTATCAGGACGTTGACTTAAGAAAACATGGTGTAGTGACGGCCCCTTATCCAATGAACGACGAGGGGCCTTTTTTGTGCCTTGTGGATAACAATGGAGCATCACCGTCAAATGTAATCGGTTAGCTGTGGCATTTCATACAGATTTCTGATAAAAAATTGGTATAGTAAGCCTGTTACTATCGGATTGAACGAATATATAAAGCCCTGAGATAGTAGCAAGCAAGGGAAGAAGCCTTTATGGTTTCCAATGTATACCGAGTATCTGAAGGTTACCCATTGGCCTTTTTAGTCGGCAGATTGCTATTTCTTGCGCAGGTGAATGAGTATCTGTCTAGCCACGATAGGAAATCACCTGAAGGTTCTTTATCAGGAGCGTCTACTTATTAGCCCTTCTCGTCTTTCACGTTTTTGACGTAGGCAATAACTGCCATGCTACCGATTAATGTAGTAAGTACAACCAATATTATAATCCACATTATAAATTCTAATGGGTTTGAATCAAACGTTATAATCCTTACATAAACGCCTCTGCCAGTGTTGAACCAGCCTCTTACGACGGTCCTGAAAGCCAAACCAAGCATCACCATAGCCAGTAAAGCAGAAATGAATGGTGGCGGTAGGAGTTCTTTGTATGGTTTCAATAATGGATGCATACTCTCTTTTCGACTAACACCATGAGCGGTCACGTAATGGTTTCTAGGTCAGGTATAGTGACCTGATTGAGATTTGCCCTTGTTGCCATATTGAATATCTGCCCTAACGTCAGTTCATCAGTGATACCGTGAGTTATATCGTCAATTTACTTTTGCCCAACCAATCAGTTTTCTTTTCGAGAGGTTATACCCTCCAGGGATACGTCAAAGTTAATCAGAGACAGATTCCTCTTTGACAAGCATTTGCAACATGTTCTGCTTTCTACCGTTGAGAATAGTTCCGTTGCCATTTTTGGGCCAGATTCGACCACTGCTGCCTATTTCGTGGCAACACACAGTA
>CAIYZD010000732.1 GCA_903930585.1 uncultured Geobacteraceae bacterium
AACACGGGGAAACGCCGATCTCTTTGTTAGCAAACTCGACAAAAATGGCTACTACCAATGGACATATTTTGCCGGAGAAAAAGGCAATTACATGACTGCGGTGAGGATGCAAGCCAAGGGAGGGACTCTCTACATTCTGGGCAAGGATAGAGCATACAACGAGATCCTCCTTACCAAATTAAATAGCAGTAATGGCAATAAGGGACTTGGAAAATACTGAATTACCGTTTATGATGTTTTCATACTGCAAAAGAGGAGGGTCTGCGTATGAAGACATCTACTTTGGTTCGAAATGGAGTATCAACAGAACTGGTGGGCTTGATTTCGCGTTTGGTTGACTTGGTTCCCTGGCCTATGCGACGCCGTGCGATGGGAGATGTTGCATTGTTTTTTCTGGATGGCAAGCATCGTGTAGCTGAGGATGTGTTTGGCTGGGGCCGATCTGTTGTCGAAGTTGGAATCAAAGAATTTCAAACCGGCCTTTTGTGCGTGAACGACGTATCCACGAGGCTCAAACCGAAAACGGAAGAAAAGAACCCCGAGCTGCTTGTCGAAATACGCGCCATTATGGAACCACATAGTGAAACTGAATCTCGTCTTCGCACAACCTTACTGTACACGAATATGACAGCTAAAGCAGTGTACGATGCTCTTGTGGAGAAGGGGTGGCCAGCTGAATCATTGCCGACCGTGCGTACAATTTCCAACATCCTGATTCGTCATGATTACCGATTACGCACTGTGGCCAAAACCAAGGTCCAAAAAAAACAGCGGAAACCGACGCAATCTTTGAAAACGTCTGGCAGATGAATGCTCTGGCTGATGCTGATCCTGAAACCATGAGAATCAGCATAGACACAAAGGCAATTGTCAATGTTGGTGAATACTCCAGAGGTGGACGTTCGCGTGGCGTCGAGGCTGTTAAGGCATTGGATCATGATATGTGCCCCAAGGAAAAATTGGTTCCTGGCGGCATTCTGGAACCGGTTACCGGCCGGTCTTTTTTGTTTTTCGGCACCAGCTACAAAACCAGCGACTTCATTGTTGACGGCCTTCTTCTCTGGTGGGAGGAGAGAAAGCAGGATCTTTGCGGTCTGAAACAGCTTGTCATTAATGTGGATAACGGACCAGAGTGCAGCGGTCGCCGCACCCAGTTTCTACTCCGTTTGACAGAATTCGCCGACATGACCGGCCTTCGTATCCGAATCATCTACTACCCTCCCTATCACAGCAAATACAATGTGATTGAGCGCTATTGGGCTGGGTTGGAGAAGTCATGGAATGGATATTTGTTGGATACCGTAGAGACTGTGTTAAAGCGAGCTGACAATTTTTTTTGGAAGGGGGTGCGCACTGTGACGCGGCTATTGAATGCACCATATGAAAAAGGTATCAAGGTTTGCGGCGACAAAAAAACAGACCTTGAACAACGACTACAACGGTCACCGTTTTTGCACTGGTGGGATATAATAATCTACCCTAAAACGGTAAATTTGTAATTTCTATATCCCT
>CAIYZD010000733.1 GCA_903930585.1 uncultured Geobacteraceae bacterium
AAATAAAAGGTTTTGGTAAGGAGTGGGCGCACAGAAACTGTATATTTTGCCACAATTTGCTTAATGAAGGACGTAACACAAATTGCGCTGCATGTCATAAAACAATGAGTTTATTGAAGCGATCAAAAGTTGGAGGAGGAAACTAATCCATGAAAACCTTGATAGTGGAAGATGATCCGGTCGCCGGAAAGATCATGCAGCTGATGCTGGTCCCGTTCGGTGCTACTAAAAGCGCCTTCCCCCAGCGGGTTTGGAGGGGTGAGAATACGCAGTTATTGGCCGTGTGAAGTATAGTCAACCAGAGGGTGCTTCAGGGGAAAAGTCAGATAAAGGAATGCTATCATGAATCAGAGATCCAAAATATTGGTAGTAGATGATGAACCGGCTAATCTTCATCTAATATCAGCGGCACTCAAAGGCGACTACGACGTGTTTTCTGCTCCGGATGGCTCCGCCGCATTGACTCTCCTCAATGCCCACGAGACCGATTTGATTATTCTTGATGTAATGATGCCGCATATCAGTGGGTTCGAGGTTTGTAAAATCATCAAGGCCAATGCTGCGACCGCAGATATCCCGGTTATATTTCTGACCGCCTTGGATACACCCGAAGCCGTTCGCCAGGGTTTTGATATCGGCGGGATAGAATATCTGAAAAAACCGGTTGATTTAGACCTGCTCAAGTTGATGGTTCGCAATCATGTCGCATTGAAGAAGCACAATGATCTTGTGAAGGAGCAACGTAATCAGCTGACTATTCAGGAAGAGGCTCTACGAAGAAGTGAGGAGCGCTATCGTGCCATTATCGAAGATCAGACCGAACTGATTTGCCGCTATATGCCGGGAGGGAGGCTCTCCTTCGTTAATGGAGCATATTCACGGTACTACGGCATGAATCCTGACGAACTGATTGGAACGAATTTTGTACCGAATATCCCCGAGCCTGATCTTTCGCAGGTTATCGGGATGCTATCTGCAATCACCAGCGATAATCCGGTGGTACCGCACCGTAGGCAACGTGATTGAGGGGGCGGTAATCACGTTTGTTAATATCACCGAGAGGAAAGAGGCAGAAGTGAAACTGCGAGAAAGTGAAGTACGCTTTAAAAAACTATTTGTAGAGGCTCCGTTAGGCATTGCTCTGATTGATTCTCTGACGGGCCAGATCTATGAAGTAAACCCGATGTTTGCCCGAATTGCAGGGAGAACGAGAGAGGAAATGATACGGATCGACTTGATGAAAATCACGCATCTGGAGGACATTCAGAAAGATCTTGATAATATGGCTCTGTTAAATACCGGTAAAATACCCGGATTTCAGATGAAAAAACGCTACCTTCATCCCGATGGGGCGGTAATCTGGACCAACATGACGATTGCCCCTGAAAATGTTGAGGATAAGGCACATCCGCGTCATTTCTGCATGATAGAGGACATCACTGAGCGCATACGGGCAGAAGAGTCACTCAAAAAAGCCAATGACCTGCTCCGCATGGCGGTGGTGGTGCGCGATTCCCATGATGCCGTTGTGATGCAGGATATGGAGGGGTGCATCATGTCCTGGAATCCGGCCGCGGTCAGGATGTACGGATGGAGTGAGACAGAGGCTCTGAAGCGGAATATCAGGGAACTGATACCGGAAGGGCTGCGCGAAGCTGATATAGTACGGGTGCTGCAGCTCAGCCGGAAAGAAGTGCTGGAACCGTATCGGACACAGCGGATCGCCAAAGATGGTACCGTCGTCGAAGTATGGCTGACCGCCACAGCTTTACTGAACGATGCAGGAAAAGTGTATGCGATTGCGACGTCAGAGTGGGCGAACAGGATCGGGGATTAAACGGGGGGATACTCAGCCATGAAAACAAAACCACCAGTATCACCTCAGGAACTCCGGCAGAGTGCCGAAATGCAGTTCCAGGTAGGCAAAAAGCTGGTCCAGGAACCGACCACCCCCGAGGAGACAAAACAACTCCTCCACGAACTGGGGGTACATCAGATTCAACTGGAAATGCAGAACGAGGAGTTGCGCCAAACACAAGCAGATCTGGATGCTTCGCAGGCGCGTTACTTTGACCTGTACGATCTGGCTCCGATTGGCTATCTGACGTTCGGCGAGCCGGGACTGATTCTGGAAGCCAATCTTGCCGCTGCCAACATGATTGGAGTTGTCAGAGACAAACTGATAAAACAGCCGATCAATCGATTTCTCTATAAGGAAGATCAGGATTTATTCTATCTGCATCGTCAACAAGCTTTTAAATCGAGCGAACCGCAGGTGTCAGAAATGCTTTTCAAACGTCCCGACGGCTCTTCTTTCTGGGCGCAGGTTCAAGCTACTCCTGCACCCGGTGGCGAGTTTTGGGTTACCTTAAGTGATATATCAGAGCGTAAACAGGCGGAAGATGCACTACGATTGAGTCGGGAACAATACAAGGTCACTATAGACAACTCATTCGATATTATTTTCACGCTCACCGCTGACAGCACCTTCCAGTTTGTCTCCCGTGCCTGGGAGCGACATTTCGGTTATCCCATAAAAGAAGTTCTCGGGAAGAATTTCGCAGACTTCGTCCATCCAGACGATATGACTTCACTTACCAATTATCTCGGCAAAGTAATCAGTAGCGGAAAAAACAAGACAAGCCCGCCGTATCGAGTTAAGCGCAGCGATGGTACCTGGCGCAGCTTTATTGCCAACGGTTCCCGGTATGCAAATACAGATAACGAGTGGCAGTTTATTGGCGTAGCCCACGACATGACTGATCAACTTGAGGCTGAGCAAAACCTGCTCCATGCCAAAGCCGCCGCTGAAACCGCCAACATTGCCAAGAGTCAGTTTCTATCGACTATGAGTCACGAAATCCGCACTCCGATGAATAGTGTTCTCGGTGTAATTCAACTGCTTCAGCAAGATGAACTGACACAGGAGCAGCGGGAGCTCACTGAAATAGCGATGCTGTCAGGCAAAAAGCTGGTAGATCTGCTTAACGATATCCTCGACCTGGCTAAAATTGAAGCGGGCAAGATAGAGCTGGAGATAGCCGACTTTGA
>CAIYZD010000734.1 GCA_903930585.1 uncultured Geobacteraceae bacterium
CTGTGTCATTTTTGGTAATTAATCGAAAAGTTGCTACGAGGATAATCTATGGTTAGTTTGAAGTTTTGGAGGAATCCATTTACCCCCAGCAAAACAACCGACAGATTCTGCATGCAGGTTATTGGGGTGTCAGGAATTCTGTGAACTACTGTATTGGGATCTTGTGTGCCAGCATGGCTTATTTTGAATATTTCAATATTCATTGTGTGTCTGTAGGCATCTGAATGACCGTTGCCAGTGCCGATACTGGACGTAGCCCCTGCCTTAAGATCATGCCCTAATGCTATAGCAATCCATGCCGGTACCGCGCATATATCAGCACCTGTATCTATAAGCGCCCATTGGAACAAGGATTGCCCCGTGTAGGGGTTGGTTATGCTGATAGGGAGAAGAGGTTTCGGAATATTGCCCGCTCCAAGTATTGAAAAGGGGTACCCCGTGATAGGCATTAGTAAACAAACACCTCTGATTTTTTAGGTACAAAAGTGATTACAGGGCTCGCGCAGCCGAGTTTCTGCGCTGCCTTCATAACTTTCATTGGGTCTTTTCCTGATGCTACAACCGAGTTGTTTGCGAAGGATGCAAGCGCAACATACTTCCCGCTGTACTGGCTCTCTGCTACAAGAATTTGAGCGGCCATCAGATTCCTTCCTTTCTCGTGCCATTGGTTTTAATGGCGACTGTATACAAAAAACAGGATACAGCTATTACTTCAATTTAATACCAAATGTCAATGTATACGTGTGTAACGGGTCTACGACATAAAAATGTGAGTTCTTGACGGATCTCTTTTTTTCCCCTATTATCTGGTTAATTATAAGCAACCAGATAATAGGGGGGGTAGTTATGAGTGAGTCACTTTCGAGCTTGGAAAATAAGAGGGAACAACTTTATAGACAGTTGCAAGAAACAGGTGATTTCAGGCGCGGAACAATATCAGTTGTATTTAGCAAGTGTGGTAAGAAAAACTGCGCCTGTGCAAAGGAAGGACATCCCGGACATGGTCCTCGTTATTTATGGAATGCTACAATTGGTGGTAAGAGTTATGCTAAGAACTTAAGCATTGGCCCTGAAATGGCCAAGTATCAGGACGAAACATCTACATACAAGAATTTTTTGATGCTTTGTGAACAGATAATTATGATAAACGAACAAATCTGCGAAATGCGTCCGGTTCAGGCAATAGAAGATGAGAACGAACTGGCAGCGCTTAAAAAAAAATTGCAGCAGATGTTCACGGCGAAGTTGAAAAAGAAATAGGCCGCATCGTAAATCATTACGTTAAAGAGAGAGCGGCGGACGGGACTTTCGATCTCGAATCTTTTGAAATGAGCATCCGCTCCAGTATGCACACTATCGGCGCGAACATGCTTGGAACACTTATAAATTCCGATGATGGTTATCGTGGTGTAACCACCTCTCACGATGAAGGTCACACCGCTCATTTTGTTGACTATCGGGAGAAAAAGTTACTCACTGTATTAGGCGAAGTAAGAGTCAAGCGTGCGTATTATCACGACAAAGAATGTCACTCAGGTTTCTGCCCTAAAGATGAGGCACTCGATATCGTCGCAACGAGTTACAGTCCCGGCGTACGGCGTTTGATGAGTAAAGTCGGCGCTATGCGCCCCTTCGATCGTGGTCATGAAGATCTGTATGAACTTGCCAATATCCGTGTCAATGCCAAAGAGGTAGAGCGCGTATCGGAGATGGTCGGTGGTCAGGTAGAGGCGTTCCATTGTGGTCAGGCTGAAGCGGCCTTATCTGGTAAAGTAATTCCAATCAAAGCAATTCCCCGGCTGTATGTAAGTATGGATGGTACCGGAGTACCGGTGGCAAAACGGGAAACTGTTGATAGACGCGGCAAAGATGGTGGTCAGGCGAAAACCAGAGAGGCAAAGCTTGGCTGCATCTTTACCCAGACGACTATTGACAAGGAAGGGCGACCAATACGCGATGAACAGTCTACCAGTTATATTGGGGCAATAGAAACGGCTGATGAATTTGCGTCGCGTCTTTACAAAGAGGCAAAACGGCGTGAGATAGACAGTGTCGCTGAAGTTTGTGTCATCGGTGATGGTGCTCTTTGGATCTGGAATATCGCAGACGAACAATTTCATGGTGCCTGCCAGGTTGTCGATCTGTACCATGCTCGTGAACATTACTGGGCTGTCGCCAAGGCATGCTTCAAGAACAAAGAGGAGCAGAATCAATGGGCGGAAGAGCGCCGTCTGGAACTCAATAACGGCGATGTGGAAAGAGTGATCAAGGCGATAGAAGCTTTATCAGCTCTACCGGGATACGACAGGGAACAATGCGAAAGGGAGATCGGCTACTTCGAAAAAAACAAAGAACGCATGAGATATGCTGATTTCAAAAAGCGTGGATTGTTTGTTGGCTCCGGTGTAATGGAAGCAGGATGCCGCACAGTAGTTGGTCAGAGATTGAAGCAATCAGGCATGCACTGGAGCGTTAGCGGTGCCAATAATATTATCGCTCTAAGATGCAGCCAACTGAGTAACCGATGGGAGGACTTCTGGGAGTATCGGGCGGCAGCTTGATAATGGGCCTCATAAATTTGTCGCACACCCCCGCACGCGCCTAACAGTTGATTCTCTCCAGCCCCCCCATGTATGGCCGCAACACCGACGGAATAAGCACTGAGCCATCTTCCTGCTGATAATTTTCCAAAATCGCCACCAGCGTGCGCCCCACCGCCAGACCTGAACCGTTCAGCGTATGGACAAATTCCGGTTTGCCTTTTTCATCCTCACGAAAGCGAATCGACGCACGGCGCGCCTGGAAGTCACCGAAGGTGCTGCAAGATGATATCTCGCGATAACAGCTCTGTCCCGGCAGCCAGACTTCAAGATCGTAGGTTTTGGCGGACGAGAAGCCGATGTCTCCGCTGCAAAGCGCCATTACTCGATACGGAAGTTCCAGCAATTGCAAAACTTTTTCAGCATGTCCGGTCAATACTTCCAGCTCCGCATCCGATTCCGACGGGTGAACAAATTTCACCAGCTCCACCTTGTTGAACTGGTGCTGACGGATCAGACCACGGGTATCTTTACCGTATGATCCGGCCTCGCGCCGAAAGCAGGGGGTATAGGCACAATAGCTGATTGGCAGGTCACTTTTTTTCAGAATCTCGCCTCGATGAATGTTTGTCACCGGCACTTCGGCGGTCGGAATCAGAAAAAAATCGGGATCGACCAGCTTGAAGAGGTCTTCTTCGAACTTGGGGAGCTGCCCGGTGCCCTGCATTGAATCACGATTGACCATGAAAGGGGGAAGCACCTCCTGATAACCATGGGTATCGGTATGCAGATCAAGCATAAGATTAATCAGGGCACGCTCCAGCCGGGCTCCGGCGCCGCGATAAAGAGTGAACCGTGCACCGGTTATTTTTGCGCCGCGCTCAAAATCAAGAATGCCAAGACTCTCTCCAAGATCCCAATGCGGCTTGGCTTCAAAGGAGCATTCCCGCGGTTTTCCCCACGATCTGATCACAACATTGTCGTTTTCGGACACGCCGGGCGGAGTTGTGGCATGGGGAAGATTAGGGATTGTGAGTAAGAAAAACTGCAGTTTTTCTTCCAGCTGCTTCAGCTCCTCATCCTGCTCTTTTATTTTTTGAGAGACGGCCCGCATTTGCAGAATTTTGTCCTGAACCTGGCTCTTGTCTTTAACACGGCCGATCTCGTCGGAAACCCTGTTGCGATCTGCTTTAAGCGTTTCATTTGCATAAAGCAGTTTTCTGCGTTCATCATCCAGTTCACGAAAGCCGTCCAGATAAGATTCGCCGCCGCGCGTACGGAGACGCAGCTCGGCCTCATCAAGATTTTCACGAATGTATTTCAAGTCTAGCATCGGGAAACACCTTTATTTTTCGGTAGTAAGCGTGTATTTAGTAGCATCTGCATCGTTGTACGTCAATGCAAAAGAGCCCTATGAAATCAATAATTGCCCACATTCTGGTCACAGCAGCACTCTTTAGTCACCCGGTATACCTGTATGCGGACGACATCATCATCACCGCAGCAGGTGACATCATGCTGGCCGGGAGATGGACGCCACTCCTGAGAAAAAAAGGGTACGACCACCCGTTTAACGGCGTAAAAAAAGAGGTGGTCGGGAGTGATATAGCTCTTGCCAACCTCGAATCACCCATCGCGGAAAGCGGAGAAGAGTATTCCGGAAAAAAGTTTCGCTTCCGGGCCGAGCCACAGGTCGCACACGCCATTCGTGCCGCCGGCTTCAATCTGGTGACACTCGCCAACAACCATAGCATGGATTTTGGCGGTAAAGCGCTGGCAGAGACGCTGCGCCATCTGAGCGATAATGGCATAACCTCGATCGGCGCCGGCGAAAACCTGTCTGAAGCCCGTAAAATGGCACTCTACGCCATCAAGGGGAAAAAAATTGCCTTCCTGGGCTACTCGCTGACCCAGCCGGTGGAATTTTTCGCAGGCCAGAACCGCCCGGGGACTGCGCCCGGCTACGAAAAGTTCGTGACCGCGGACATAATTCGCGCCCGCAGTCAGGCAGACTATGTCATTGTTTCGTTCCACTGGGGCAAGGAGGCCACCGCTACGGTACAGGCGTACCAGCGCACGGCAGCCCACAAAGCCATCGAAGCGGGCGCGGATGTCATCATCGGCCACCATCCCCACGTCCTGCAAGGGGTCGAGCGCTACAGGAGCGGCATCATTTTCTACAGCCTGGGCAATTTCACCTTTGCCAGCAATAGCGCGGTCGCAGATGTCAGCGCCATGATCCGCCTGAAGCTGGGTGATACCCGCCGGGAAGCGGAGATACTCCCGCTCGATGTCCTGCACCGCCGGGTCGGTTTTCAACCGCAAGTGTTAACCGGCAAACGGGGAGCCGCAGTCATTGCAACATTGAACGACCTGTCAGAACATTTTCAGACAGACATTGAAACGAGAGATGGAAAATATTTCCTCCTCTTCTGAGATCACACCGACATGAAAATCCTTCTCACAACACTGCACGCCAAATACTCCCATGCCTCACTGGCTCTTCCCTGTCTGGCCGCGTACTGCCGGGACATTCCCGATGTGGAGATAGCTATCCGCGAATGGACAGTCAACGAACCTCGCGAGCATCTCCTGAAACTTGTTATGGCCGAACAAGCCGACGTGATCGCATTTTCCTGCTATATCTGGAATATCGAGCGTACGCTCCGCATCGTCTCCGATATCAATAAGATCGCCCCGAAGACGAAGATACTGTTGGGGGGGCCTGAGGTTTCCTTTGGTATTTTCGATCTGATGCATGACAACCCTTCAGTTGACTTTGTCATCAAGGGGGAGGGAGAAGAGGCATTTCGGCATCTTGTTGAAACGCTACTGCATGAACAGACAGGGATGATGCCGGACTGTCTGGCGGAGATTGACCATCTCTTTTACAGGGACGGCGATGAAATCGCATCAGGCCCGATCAGCAGAAAGAACCTGGAACTTGACACGCTCCCGTCACCCTTTGAAGCCGGATTGGTGGACTTTTCAAAACCGCTGATCTATTACGAAACGTCACGCGGATGCCCGTTTTCCTGCGCGTTCTGCCTTTCATCGGTTGAAGGGGCGGTGCGGTCATTCAGTCTGGAGAGGATTAAAAGCGATCTGCTGTTTCTGATGAACAACAACGTGGCGCAGATAAAACTGGTAGACCGCACATTCAACTATGATGCCGCGCGGGCGGATACGATCTGGGCGTTCATTCTGGAGCATAACCGCTGCAGCCACTTTCACTTTGAAATCGCGGCGGACCTGCTGACCGACCGTAATATGCAGACACTGTCACGGGTGCCAGAACAGACCTTCCGCTTTGAAATAGGCATTCAATCCGCCTCACAAACGACCCTGGCACAGGTAAAGCGAACTGCGGACCTGCCACGCACGTTTGCAAACGTACGACAACTGAAGTCGGATACACGGATCGAATTACATCTGGATCTCATCGCAGGGTTGCCGGGTGAGGGATACACCGGTTTTCTCGATTCATTACAGAAAGTTGCCGATATTGACACTCAGGATATCCAGATCGAGCCGCTCAAACTGCTGAAAGGATCGCCCATGCAGGAAATCGGCCGCCGTGAGGGGTATTGTTTTTCTGATTTCCCGCCGTACACGATCCTGTGCAACCCGTGGCTTTCCTATGACGATATCTGCCGTATCGAGACGATCGGGCGGCTGTTGGACCTGTTCAACAACCATGGCGGGTTTGCAACAGCGTTTCGAATTCTTGAGCGCGACCGGTCATTTTCCGGGATACTTGACCGGATGGCACGACAGGCAGGCGCCGAAAATCTCTCCAGCCTCTCCTGCCGAAGGGTTTTCGAGCTTTTTGCCCGATTGACTGAACCGTTTTCCGGTCCCGCTGCGAGGGCGGAGCTGCACGACGCGCTTCTGTTTGATTATTGCCGGTGTGAAATGCCGTTGATGGGGAAACTTCCTTCATTTGCCGCTGAGCGTCAGAATGACTGTTCCTGGCCCTCCCTGCGCGATCTTCCGGATAGCCAGAGCCTGCCGCCCGGCAGCAGAGTCAAGTTGTTCCGGTATGAATTCAGGCACGATTATCGGACGGAACAGGAGAGTACTGAGCCGACCGCTCTCACGTTTGTCTACATATCAGGAGCAGGCCGGGGTCTTCACGTAATTGTCCTGAGTACTGAATTGCCTCTTCCGCCTACCGCAGGAAGCACAGGTCAATGTCAATCACCGGTTTAATTCGGCTCGGAAACCAAGTACAAACAAAACAAGAGTTCTGGCTGATAAAATCAGCGGCAGAATCCAAATTGGTGTGATAAACAGCTGTCCGACCGCAGTAAGTAACGGACAAAATCGCCCTGATTTAAAACTATTATATCCATATTTATTATTGATTGTAAAAATTCCGGCAGTGTGTCCATTTTTTTTCACATCGCTCAAACCCTCACTGCTTGGGATGTTACAGACGTTTCTAAAATTAGTGTAAAGTTTCTTTACATGTTAAAC
>CAIYZD010000735.1 GCA_903930585.1 uncultured Geobacteraceae bacterium
CTGGCCGCTCGTGCCACTGATGCCTTTGAAGGGGCCCGCGACAAAATCCGCGCTTACCTGAATGCCTCTTCCAGTGAGGAGATCATCTTCGTACGCGGCACGACTGAAGGTGTCAATCTTGTGGCCAATGCCTACGGCCAGCGCTTTCTGCAGCCGGGAGACGAAATTCTGCTCTCAGTACTGGAACATCACGCCAATATCGTCCCCTGGCAAATTGTCGCCAAGGAGCGTGGAGCGGTCATCCGGGTAATTCCTGTTGACGATAACGGTGATATCAATCTGCAGGAATATCAGCGTTTGCTGGGACCACGAACCAGATTGGTCGGGTTGGCACATGCCAACAACAGCCTCGGCACGGTGCTGCCGATAGCCGAGATGACACAACTGGCGAAGCGCTATGGCGCTCACGTCCTGATTGACGGCGCCCAGTCTGTGGCTCACCTGCCGGTTGATGTGCAGGCACTGGGAATTGATTTCTTCGTCTTCTCCGGCCACAAAATATTTGGTCCGACCGGTATTGGTGCTGTCTATGGTCGACGGGAACTGCTGGAGGAACTACCCCCCTGGCAGGGTGGCGGCAACATGATCAAGGATGTCACCTTCGAGGAAACCGGTTACAGCGGAGTACCGGCACGGTTTGAGGCGGGGACTCCCAACGTTGCCGATGCCTACGGCCTGGGAGTTGCTCTGGACTATGTCACAAGAGTCGGTTTGGCCAACATCGCCGCCTATGAGCACCGTCTGCTGGAGTATGCCACCGAGAAACTGCAGAGCGTTAACGGCCTCCGTCTGATAGGAAATCCACGGGAAAAGGTTGCGGTGACTTCATTTATTCTTAAGGACAAATCGGTTCCGGAAGTTGGTAAATATCTTGATCAGCACGGTATTGCGGTTCGGGCCGGCCATCATTGCGCCCAGCCGTCACTGAGAAGATTCGGGCTTGAGGCGACGGTGCGCCCCTCCTATTCCTTCTACAACACCTTTGAGGAGATCGACAGATTGGTTCAAGCGTTAAAACAACTGCGCTAACAGAAGGGGAACATGATGTCTTCAAGTACTGCTCAAAAAGTAACGCTGTCAGGTATTCATCTGGATCGGCACGTATATAGGGATAAGCCGGATAAAGCGGATCCGGTCTGGATACGCCTCCGGCAGGATGTGTTTGTTACCGCCAAATCTGAACCGATGCTGGCCGGATACCTGCATGACACGGTGCTCAAGCATGCTTCGCTTGAGGCATCGATCTCTTATTTTCTGGCAGGTAAGCTGGCGTCGGCTTACCTGACGACGACTTCACTGCGCGATGTTTTCTATGAAGCTCTCACAACCTCTGAGGAAATTGGAGAAGCGGTGCGCCGGGACCTTTTAGCCGTTCTGGAACGAGACCCGGCTGCCAGAAGTCTTGCGTTGCCCTATCTTAATTTCAAAGGGTTTCAGGCACTTCAGTCATACCGGGTAGCCCATTGGTTGTGGGGGAAGGAGCGTCACTCGTTGGCTCTCTACCTGCAAAGCCGTATTTCTGAAGCCTTTGATGTTGATATTCATCCGGCTGCTCGTATTGGCAAAGGGATACTGATTGATCATGGCACCAGCGTTGTCATCGGAGAAACAGCCGTTGTTGGCGATGATGTTTCCATGTTGCATGAGGTTACGCTGGGCGGCACCGGCAAGGAGTCCGGAGACCGTCATCCCAAGGTTGGTAATGGTGTCTTGATTGGTGCTGGAGCAAAGATCCTTGGCAATATCAAAATAGGAGAGGGATCGAAGATTGCCGCTGGAAGTATCGTGCTCAATGAAGTGCCGCCGCACTCAACGGTAGCCGGAATCCCGGCAAAAGTGGTAGGAAGGCCGAAGTTTGCAGAACCGGGCAAGCAGATGGATCATTATGTGGAATTTGATTTCTGCATATAATAGTCTATAAAATACATAGACGGTGTAATTTAATCTTGACAACGTAAGAGCAAGTTGGTATTCCTCTGAACC
>CAIYZD010000736.1 GCA_903930585.1 uncultured Geobacteraceae bacterium
GTGACACCTTCAATAAAGTCACAAGAGTGGGCAAATATGAGATTTTACATAATTTGGAATTGGCTGCAGATGGAGAGAACTGTTCTTGCAAACCTCTCAGCAAGACGGATTGAGCAGCCATTCCATTCTGCGAACTTACAGCATGAAACGTGCGGCTGTGATTTTCACGCAAACCTTCTCGTATTAGGTGATATTTGAGATGTTTTGCTGAAGCAACTTTATGATTTCTTCTGTCGACTGAGATTTACCCGCAAACATCACAATTCCATTGATAACCAGCGCCGGGGCCGATTTAACCCCGTATTTCAATATGGTACGTAAATCATTAATGACTTCAACTTTTCCATTTAATCCGCAAGCTCTCAAGGCTTCCAGCACATTACCAAAAAGAGATTTACGAACTTTTCCAATTGTTTCAATAACTTCAATTTTCATATTGTCCTCCATCACTTTAAAATGCCCACCCACCCGAACCCCTCTTGCAGTGAGGCCTGTATAACAGGCTGTAGGATGTTCATGGTCTGTCTCCTTGATCCAGATGATCCAGAGAGCTTGCGTGTCAGTCAGGTTTCGTCGTAGCAATCAAATATAGGTTGGCATCATGATGAAATGACGCTCCATCTAAACTTGGCAAGATTGGGTATAAGAAATGGAACACGTTGTTGATAGAGCCGGTATGCTTCGCCAAATTCTGCTTTAAGCCTTCTTTCTTCTATCAAACCACCTGTAATGAAATAGGCTGTGCCCATGATGGTTAGTATCAGCCATTGTGATGTCATAACTGGATTCATCATCATAAACATGGTTGAGAAGAAATAGAGAGGATGGCGCACAATCGAGTACCACCCGGAGTTTATGAATGAGCTGGGCAAGCTTTTGGAAAACCCGATAAATTCGCCAACGCCAGTCTGAAGAAGACAACTCACAAGTATCACTACAGCCACAAGCTGCAGTAGATACATAATTAGGCTCCATACTCCTGGTGCCACATACAGTACGTCAGAATGGCGATAGACTGACATAACCCATCCGAACATGGCCAATGATACGACATTGTAGCATAGCCGGTACCCCTGGCGGTTGGCAACTTGAAAATACTTTTTTATCCAAGCCGTAGCAAACAACGAATGGACTACGGCAAACAGAATAAAGCGCAAGGTGAAGTTGATTTTTTCAGACATATCAGCTCACTATATCCTCCAGAGCAGATGCCACTTCTACTATCTCTTCGTCGTCATATCCGGCCTCGCTCAATAGCTTGTAAAACTGAAATGCAATAAGAGCGGGTTTATCATGATTTGATATTGACTCCTGTAGTGCGTCCATATCTTGTCCAGTCTGAGCTTTCCATCCGGCTTGACTCTAAATTTATTCGATGTAATTCATAATGCTCAGCGCCGACGCTGAAGCCAATCTTACACTAATTCGATCGCTTTTTTAAGTTTCAATTGAATTTCTACGGCTATGGTCTGTAACTCTGAATTTTGAATCGATTGCATTGAGGCAAGTGGATCCACGGCAGCAACCTCTATTTTCCCATCTTCCAGTTCCTGAACGATGACATTACATGGTAGCATTACACCAATATGGGGCTCTGTTTGCAATGCTCTATAAGCAAAAGGCGGGTTGCAGGCACCAAGTATTCTGTATTTATGAAAATCAACATTTAATTTCTTTTTTAGTGTGTCCTTAACATCAATCTCGGTAAGAATGCCAAATCCTTCCTTTTTCAATTCTTCGGTTACCCTCGCAATTGCTTCCTCAAAGTTCATAGTTATTTTTTTGCTAAAGTAATACGGCATAGCAGGCTCCTTCTTTAGGAAGATAATGAATCAAGTGACGGTGTCACCGATCACTACGTTTATGCAAAGGATGTTA
>CAIYZD010000737.1 GCA_903930585.1 uncultured Geobacteraceae bacterium
AATAATACCCTTTACATCATTTATAAAGCTGAGATTCATAGGATGAATGGACTCACGGACAAATTAGACTGCCTCCAGAGCGAAATTTATCAAAATACCCTGGAGCGGAGGGATTTAGTTGATAAACTGGATGTAATAAATCTGAAATTAAACGACATTAGTGCTTTAAGTCATAAGGCAAATAAAGCGGATGCAGATTATACAGACTCTTGCCCAAAGTGTGCTGAGACTGCTGCCATAGCTGAATTCAACAGATTGATTATGAAATCATAATAAAAAGTGTTCGTGGTATCTAAAAATGGGTGCATTAAGTGAAAATACTTATAATGAAGGTTACCATGCGTTTTTAAATGACGTATCGCTTGTCGCTAATCCTTATCAATACGGAGATGAAAGAGCCTATCAATGGGAGTTAGGCTGGAAGAATGGTGCAAAAGAAGCAAGAGACGCAAAGAATGATTATACACCGCCGTATCCCACAAATATTGCCCCCGCCAGTCATACAAAAACTGAAAAAGCGGTTGATAATAGCACCCACTTCACCTCTAATCCTGATTCAGGAAATGCGGTTGCTATCATCGAATTGATGTATTTTGTAGTCGGATGTTTCTTTTTGTTCATTTTGTACCTTGCAGGAAACGCCGCTTTCGGCGGCTTTTTCAAAGCTTCCAATGGAATTGAAAAAGAAACGACAAAAGCTCAGACAAATTTACATAACGCATTATTCTATCAATTAAGTGATTATGGAAAATTTGAAGTCAAATTTGACTATAGTGTGTATGCATATATTGACCGCATAAATTATGAGAACATTCCGTACCCAGATAGAGCAACTGCTATGTCTGAAATTGCTTCACGTTGGTGTAAAGATGAAAAAATAAACCGGGCCTTTTTACCGAAGGTTGTGCTTAAAGACATCCGGACTGGCGAAACCATAGCATCGAAACGCTGCATACTACTTTAAAAAATAAGGGGGCATGCTTAGCCCCCTTACTTCGTTTCTGTTTTTAATTTCGTTGCCAATCTCCGTAACTGTTCATCGGCCATGTCAAACGGCAGAGCATAGACTGCTTAATACAGTTTTTACAAGGTGGGTGATCTCCGCTGCACTCCCCAACTGAGTACGCTGGGCAGAACTCATTACAGACGACCTGATTCATGTTTTTGGTGTGGCCGTGTGGACACCACGGCTTGTTGAAGGGGTTGCCATCTTCCTTGATTGACGCCGGTACAAACTGAGAGGTGGAGCTGGTGCGGTTGCAATCTGTTCTTTTCATAGATTATCTCCATTTAGTTTAAGTTGTGAATTCACCACGTTGACGTCTGTGCTGTCTGTGGTATTGGTTCAACTGCTGTCGGCCCTTCAGGGGGTTGTGGTGCTAACCAGAAGCGGCGGTGACTGGTGTGCTTCTTGAACTGCCTTTCTCTCCGCCAGCCAAGATCACAAAGTACCGGCCCGATAAATTTACGATCTACACCAAAGCGGCCTTCAAACCACGGCATCTCCCATTGAGCTTTCCTTTGTTCGGCAGATAATGTTGCCATCCACTCTGACATCTGGACAATCAATGGGCGTGTAGATTCTTTTTTTTCTGGTTCAGGTGCAGGCGTTGCCACCCGTTTTTGCTCTATATGTGCTTTGCATTGTTCCATGAATGTTAAAAAAGCCATTTCGCAGTTCTCCTTCCTCTTGACGGCGGCAATAGGTTTTGTAGCGTATGCAATGAATAACTTTTACCACTCTGCTGTAAATACACTGTTTGCTCTCTGGGGGGTGGTTTTATCCGTAACAACGTTACAACCCGCTATTAGTAAGGGTTTGCGGGGGTTTTCATCCGTTACAACGTGGTCGTGATAGGGGGTATGTAACGGCAACGAAATACCCGCAAACGTAGGTGTATCAACGGTTGTAACGTTGTTACGGGTAGAAATGGGGGGAAGTGGAACGTAACGGGTAAATGCTTCTGTGAAATCTTCTTTTTTGTATCCTTTGGCGACAATTCCACTATGCGCCCTGACCGTTGTAGGGTGTATGCCATATTTTTTCAGGGTATTGGAAATCGGTGATGTCCCCATATCATTGACATAACATTGGATAGTCCAGCAATTCAGAAAACGTCCACCGATGATCCGTTACTCTTGCTGCCATAGCTGGCGTCCTCGGCCGGAAGACTCGATCT
>CAIYZD010000738.1 GCA_903930585.1 uncultured Geobacteraceae bacterium
CCACACTGAGTGACATAAACTTTGTGCGTCGTCCATTGAAGCCTCCTTTTCGTGTACTTTGAGCGGTTCACGTTAAGGAGGCTTCTACATATTTCAGGAACTGTCAAACTCTGTGAGTCCCCCACCAAAGGTCTGATCCTTACCCATATTTCCGCTGGACACCGGAGATATGGGACGAGGGCGGTGGGTGGCCGAGAATGGCTGTCATAACTTTCCACATTTCAGTTATGTCATCCAATCGTTGCAAACCAAGCCAAAGTGTCTGTGTACCCGGTTCACCATCGCCCTTACGGCCAAGAAAGCCACCAAGGATTGCGACCATCCGGATCGCCTCACGTAGTGAGGGTTGATTATCTTCAGTTATCGGCTTTTTGGCAACAAACGTCGCCAAAGCTTTCCACTCGGCTTCCTCAAAGTATATCGAGCAGGGGACATCCGGGGTCTCTCTGCCTAATTTGGTGAGATGATGGATACGCCAGGCTACGACCAGATCAATTGCCAGACATGCTTCCAGACGATTGGCGTTTCCAAGTTGCCGGTTTTCTATTCGGCAACCACTTTTGAGTGTTTTATGGAATACTTCAATGGTCCACCGTTGCGTGTACCAAGATAGATGTTTACATGCATCTGCAAAGCTATTGGTTGGTGCTGTTGTAAGAAGTAACCATCTAAGCGGCTCAATCCCTTCAGGTGATTCTTTCTCCTCAGCACGAATAGCCCAGATAGAAAGAGGTGCTTGCTTCTCTTTCCCTGCGGGAGGCGCCAGCACTACTTTACTATATCGAATGCTGAGTTGAGCAGTACGAGTTGGGCGACTACCTTTTCTGGGAACTGTGATCTCTTGAATGCCAGCTTCGGAGCACATATCCAGGTATTCAGATAATCGGCTTTGCTCTGCGAGTAGCTTGCGATCGTGTTGGGCACGCACCAGCAATAAGGGCGCGTTCGGAGTTTGCTCAGCGAGAGCAAAGAGCTCATAGATATCTGCCTCTCGATCTCCTACGCTGACAATTGTTGTATCGGGGCAGGCAGCAGCTGTAGCTGTTGCCACTCTGAAACTGATTAACCATTTGTTGCTCTCTTTCTCTTCAATTGGCAACTGGTGGCGTCTGGCTTTTTTACCGAAATCTTTGGGGTCACGAGCCCAGCATTGAGCAGAGAGAAGCCCCAAAGGATTTCCTTCGGTATTTACAGCCAAGGTCCCATGCAGCATCAAGCCAACGACGCCAGTTGGAATGTTATTGATAGGGCCGAGCCCTTCCGTAGCGGGATGTGTGCCATAGTTCAGGCTGGTGCTGTCCTGTATGGCCAGTACCACTTTTTCTTTGGCCACACGCTTGGTCGTGGATTCAATATGGGGTGCAAGCAGATTCTGCAAGGTAACCCTTTCATGATCAAAAAAACGGTACGCCGCCTTGGTTTTAGAACGACTGCCACAGGTTTGCGGAATATTTGCCTGAGGATGAGCATACCGATCGCGCCCCAAGCTGACAAGTCGCTGAACTAAACGATTGTCTCCCAAAGATGCGTGGCCCCATTCTTCGTCAGCCCAGTCTTTGGAATGAGGTGCCTCCACTGGAATCGAGCCGCCCAAGAGTTCCCGCCATCTTCGATGGAGAGGATATACGTACATTTCCTTCGGTGGCAACGCTTTTTGATGTCGGCTGTCCTGTCTGCCACGACCTGCAGTCGTACCGACATGAATCCAGTTGGCGGCACGGTAACTGGTTCCGGTAAAACGATTTTGTTCGACAAACGTTTCTACCAACAACGGCTTGCTCCCATAACGGTTCTGCCAGTCCCTCGGTAAACACCGCAATGCTTTCCCCAATATGTGGGAGGCAAGGTGAAGTACCCTGACTTCGGGATGAATGAAAAAACGACTGTTACCAATTACACGATCCAAATTGCTCTGGCGGTCCTGTTCATTCCAGCCGATAAACCGATCGCGGGCTGACACACGAAATGCTGCGGGGCTGAATGCAAGAGCCCCCAACCAACCAAAAGCAGAGCTATGGATCAGATAACGTAACCCTGCGCAAAAAAGACGGTTACCGAGATAATGCTGGCTCATAAGAGACTTCCAGATACGGGCCTCTTCGCTCAAACGATTGCCTATCAGGATCAGGGTCACATTACCCAGCTCTTGCAATGAACAAGAAACAGGGGAACGGGCAAATTCTTCTTGAGCCGCACTGCGGATAAAAGCCGCATTCTGGACTGCGTCCAGCATCCTCAAAGTGCCGCTCTTGTGAAGACGGGATAGTGCCTTACGGCAACTCATATCTTTTAATCGTCCATCCGAGTGCCGCCAAGCCAGCAATTCGCATACCCGTCTAGATAATGCTCGACGGCTGATATCAGGAGATTCATCAACCAGTCGCTGAATATGCTCCACTGTTTCTGGAGAAAATGTCTTGCCACAGATGTTCATGCCAAAACTGTACAACAAACTCTCGACGGTGTCCAGCACTATTTATGGGACACGATCAGAGTGATACTGGGGGATCAACTGCGGATCAAACAGATCATCCACAATCTGCTTGGCAATGCTGCGAAGTTCACAAAACAGGGGGGCATTACCATTGCTGCCCGGG
>CAIYZD010000739.1 GCA_903930585.1 uncultured Geobacteraceae bacterium
TTCTCTTCTGCTATCTGATAACCCATCTGATCATCACCCCTTCCACACAGAATTCACCGACGGCTTTTCAGCCATGGCGCATGTGACCATTTTCTTGATATCGGCGGGGGAGATGTTGGTTCCCCCTACTCCCGCCAGGTAGCCGTGAATTTCAGGCGCGGATTCCATCCCGTACAAGGCGCTCTTAAGCTCATGAAAAAGAAATCCACCCGTACCGGGGGCAAAATTGCGATCTAGTACCATTATCTTGGAAATTTCCGTGACGGCTTCCCGGATATCGTCCAGCGGAAACGGCCTGAACAGCTTTACCTTGAGCAGTCCGACCGGTAGCCCTTCGCTCCTCAGTTCATCGACCGCATCCCGCGCTGTTCCGGCCATGCTTCCCATGGTAGCGATAAGAAACCGGGCGTCTTCGCAGCGGTACTGTTCAATGACGCCGTACCCCCTGCCGACGAGTTCCTTCAACTCCCGGTCCGCCTGTCTGGCGATAGCAACGGTACGGTTCATGGCATCATCCATGTCATGGCGATGATTATTGAACATCACCTGGGAAACGGTATTCCCCCAGGACTCCCCGATCGTTGGATCAAGCCGGTGGGGCGGATCAAAGGGAGGGAGATACCGGTCAACCTGCTCCTGGGAGGCAATATCGATCGCTTCCAGTGAGTGGGAGACATAAAAGGCTTCGTGCATGACCATGACCGGCAGCATCACCTGTTCAGCCACCCGGAACGCCTGCAAAGTCGTGTCATGTGATTCCTGGCCATTTTCGCAGTAATACTGGATCCAGCCGGTATCGCGCTGGGCCAGGCTGTCGGTCTGATCGGGCCAGAACCCCCAGGGAGAGCCGAGTGTCCGGTTGACATTGAACATGACAATCGGAGCGCGGGCGCCGGCCGCATAGTGCAGCATCTCGTGCATCAACAGCAGCCCCTGCGACGCCGTGGCGGTAAAGACCCTGACTCCGGTCAGCGAGGCGGTGATGGCGGCGGCCATGGCGGAATGTTCCGATTCCATGGTCATGATCTCGGCATGCATCTCACCATCGGCCTGGAATTCCGTAATCCGCTCCAGAATTGGAGTCTGGGGCGTTATGGGATAGACCGGGATTACATTTGGTCTGGCCAGCTTTACCGCATAGGAAACGGCATGGTTGCCGTTAAGCAACATTCGGGTTGGTGCAGCACTCATTTCGATTCCTCCATGACGCCCATCGCTCCGCGCGGACACTCTTCCAGGCAACAGCCGCACCCTTTGCAGTACTGGTCGAGAACGGTGTAGTGAAGCGGCAGGGAAGCATTTTTGGCGATCGCCATGTCCGGGCAGAAAATGTAGCAGTTATCGCACTCGATGCAGTTGCCGCAGCTGAAGCAGCGCTCCGCCTGTTCCTGGGCCTGTTCCGCCGAGAAGCCCAGTCTGATCTCCCTGAAGTCGGCCACCCTTTCCCGGGGGGCGAGCTTGCCCCTCTCCTCCCGTTCCTTACGGGGAAAGTAGAATGTATTGATATCGGTAAACACCACTTCCGGAATCTGAGCGGACAGGCCACTGCTCCCCTCTCCCTGCCGGCCAAGATAGCGTATGATGCTGTCGGCCGCCCGTCGGCCGTCCCCTACGGCGGTGGAAACGAAACGTTCGGCGCTGGCGACATCACCCGCCGCGAATACGGCGGCGCTGCTGGTCATGAACGTGGCGTCTATGGTGACCATGGATCTGTCCACCGTAAGCACCTGCTCCCAGTCCGCCAGTTCCGGGTCCTGACCGACGGCCAGAATGACCGTGTCGGCTTTTACGGCAAACCCGGTTCCGGCAATCTCAATGGGGCGTATCACACCGGCGGGCGCAGCAGGATCAAGCTCGACCTCGACGCCGTACAGCATGAGTGCGCCTTCCTGTTCCTCGACACTCTTTACCATGGCGCCGTCGCTGAGCAGGGCGCCTTCATCGAGAACATCCTGAATCTCCTCTTCGGGAGCCGGCATTGCATCCCGGCCTTCCAGCGCGATGATGGTGGCACTCCGCCCGAGACGGATGACCGATCCGGCGATATCCATGGCGACACTTCCCCCACCGATAACCACCACCTGCTCTCCCAGTTCCGGAGGCGTTCCCCTGCGCACGCCCCGTAAAAACTCAAGCCCGTCGATGATTCTGGCGTCTCCCGGGGGAAACTGGGGCAACCGTTTGGGATTGTGGGCTCCGAAGGCAATAAAAA
>CAIYZD010000740.1 GCA_903930585.1 uncultured Geobacteraceae bacterium
GACCCCACTCGTGGAAGCTCCAACAACCATATCTCTTCCGCAGCCCACAGCGATAACGTTGCCGCCTGATGTTCCGGAAACCGCGCTGCCGCAGAATCTGGAAGTAAAGCCGTTCATGATGGAAGTACAGAATTCGGATAACGTCGACAAAACCCAGCTGCCGCGCATTCCCGGGGTTATCGTAATACCGGGCAATATCGGCTTTCTGCATCAGTACTTCAGCGCGTTGGCGCTGGTTTCCAATGGAGCTCCGCTGCAATCGGGACTCTCAATCCGTGATGTACAGGCGGTTATCAGTTTTCCTTCCGGAGAAGATCTGATCCCCGGCAGTGATGATGCGCCGGGAGATGATCCACTGCGTATGGCCAAGGGACAGAACGGCTATTTCCCAAGGGTAATGCCGGTCATGAATGCGGGCGCTGACGGAAAAGCTGGAACATCTGACGATACCGGTGTCATGCAGGCGGGTGAATCGGGGCAGGCCGATTATACCATTGAAGGGTTGAAAGAGGGAACACACGAGGTTGATTTTGATATCACGGCTGTCCTGGATGGTTTGCCGATTGGTCCGGTAACATTAAAGGGGAAGGCGAGCGGGGCCGTATTGGTGCGTAATCCCGATTTTTCCGTGACTCTTGGTCATCCGACGACGGTCAGGGCAGGAGAGGAGTACGACCTGTTCATTACCGTCAGCAATACCGGCACGAACCTGGCCAACATGGTGTCAGTCAGCCTCGATCCGCGTGCACTCTCGGGCGCGGTGTTTGTCGCCGGTGAAGCCAACAGCAAGTCCATTGATACGATTTTCCCCGGTTCTGCGGCCACGGTAAAATTTCGCCTCAAATCGCAACGGACCGGAGCCGTGACCGCTACCGCATTTGAATCTTCTTACGTGGCAGGCCGTTTCATATTGAGAGCCGGAGTGGGGGAAAAGAGTATTCCGCTCTCTCCCGACAGTCTGATTCTTCCCTATACCGGCGCTCTTCCGGCAGATCTGGTCGTTTCAGCCGTTGGCCTGCTCGGTCAGGCATGGAGTGTGGCTACCGCCCCGACCGGCGCTTTGCCGGCTTCGGTTCTTCCCATCAGTAAGCAAACGGTAACATCGCGAGCCTACGACCTGTCAGAATCAGGGCTTCGGATTCTGATTGGTGATGATCAGATTAAAGCGGTCACTGACATGACTTTCGATTTCTTCGGTTCCGATGTCTATAACAGAGGATTTGACACTCTGCGGCGTTCTTCAACCATGGGCTTTGACTTGACCCGTGCTATCGGTAACGTTTTCAAGCCGGGAATTGAACAGAGCGGCGTCATTCTTTTCCAGAATGCCCTGGCCGAAAAGGTTTCTTATCGTCCCGGTCACCTGTCGATAATCAACAGCAGTGCGCCGGTACGTTTCCGTCTGACTGACGCCTCCGGAAACCGGAGCGGCGGGATGACAGCAGATGAGAACAACCGCGCGATCCCCTATGCGGACAACATCGTTATCGGTGAAAACGGAGGGAACCGGACGAACCTTATCCTGGCGACACGGCTTGACTCCTCTTTGTATGCCCTTGAGCTGACAGCAGAGGCCGCCGCTACCTTCGATCTGTGCGTAGTGCAGCCTGATGCGGCCGGTGTCTTGACCCAGTACATCTTTGCAGGTGTCACTCTGGTGGCGGGCGCCACCGGTAACGTGACTATTCAGCCCGGTACGGCAACTATGCTGCTTCGGTTGGACGACAACAACGATGGCGTTGTCGACCGTACCCTGATGCCATCACAGATAATTTCCATTCCGGATCATGCACCGCATATCGTGGCTGCTACCCAGCTTACACCCGGTTTTGGTCCTGGTGGCGACAAGCATGGCCGTAACGTGGCGGTGCTCTTTTCCGGGAGAGTTACTAAAGAGAGCGCCCAGCAGTCGGTCAATTACAGCGTTGGCGAAAACCTGGTCAAACAGGCAACGCTTCAGCCGGGGAACCGTATGGCCTTTTTGCTCCTCCGGGATGGTATCGGGCCGTTCTTCGGGCGGACTTTGACGGCACAGGCTCTTGGCGATCAGTCCGGAAAAACAATGGCACAAGCTGAGACGCTTCCGATCAGGATTACCGCTTCAGGACCCGCCGCGGTGGTAACCGGTACGGTACGCACTGCCCGCGGCGAGCCGGTGCCTGATGCAACGGTGCGATTATATCAGCTGGTCTGGTACGACGACGGTTTCACCATCGAACAGCGTTACGCCCTGTTCACCGAAAAACAGGCCAGCTCCGACGGCAGCTATCGTCTGGAATATGTTCTTCTGAATGACGATCCGGTGGGGCCGTTCCAGATTGAAGTGGTTAATCCGGTTACCGGTGAGACCGGAGTTCTGACCACCGGGGTGATGTTCCACGGCCAACGATTGCAACTCGATATATTCATGAAGGCAAAAGGAAATTTATCGGGACTCGTACGCAATGAAGCGGGTAATCCGGTCGCCGGTGCTGCCGTTCAGGTTGTTTCCCTGACAGATAGCCGCGGGCAGTCAGGCGTGACGGATGCGTCCGGTGCGTTCTCGTTCAGCGGCATGATGGTTGGCGCCTACAGTCTGAAGGCGGTCAGTCAGGCAACCCTCTCGGAAGGAAGCTGTATGGGCGTCCTCCCCGAGGATGGAGCTGCGGTAACCCAGGACGTTACCGTCAGGCGGGTGGGGGATATTGCACGCGGCACGGTGGCGGGGACGGTACTGGGCGCGGACAACGTAACGCCTCGTTCCGGTATTATCGCCATCATTGAAGGCCCCAATTATCAAAATTGGCAGCGCACCGCCGCCGACGGTAGTTTCAGTTTCAGCAATGTGTACGCGGGAACCATCAAAGTGACGGCACGTGACGACAGTAGCGGCGAACAGAGTGAATCCGGCGGTGTCATCTCCTCTTCGGGACAGATTCTTACCCTTAATGTGATTATGAAAGGTTCCGGAAGTGTTGCCGGTCACGTCAAGCGCGACGACGGAAAGTCGGCAGAGGGTCTCTCTGTCGTTATCAGGCCGAGCCAGGGACAGCCGCGGGTACTGCTGTCCGATGCTGTCGGCAGTTTCCAGGTGGATAATGTACCGCTCGGCAACGTCGACGTTGAGATCATCGACCCACATGACTTCAACCGCACCGTTGCCTCGGGTACGGTCACCATACTGGCAGCCGGCACCACGGCCAACATTGTTCTCTTTGTACCGCTCAAAGCCATGGCGGTCGGAACCATCCAGGGCGTTGTCTATCATCGCAACGGTACTCCATGGGCCAATGCTCCGCTCAAACGGGTGGTTGATACGTCTCATTATTATTCGCTTCAGGCAGACAGTTCCGGGAACTTTACCATCTCCGGCCTGCCACTTGGCGGCTACACACTGACTGTGGTTGCCGGGAGCGAAGTGATCAACGCTGCCACTGATTTATGGTACGACACCCAGGTCCGCACACTGGAGTTGCGTCCGGTGGCGATCGGCAGCGTCACTGGCATCACCTGGGACGATGCCGCCAAAACTGTGCCGACCGGTTCAGATGTCACCCTCTACTCCACCAAACCGAACGTGGTCGGGCAGCTCGTCTACGATACCGGCAACCCGGTCGTGGTTAGAAGCGATCCCCGTACCGGGCGCTTCACGTTTACCGGCGTTCTGCAAGGGAACTTCACCGTCTCCTCGTCAAATGTCTTCCGTCCTGTTCCGGTCTTGGCCGGAGGCAAGATAGAGGCACAGGGGCAGGTGGTCAACCTGGATTTGTCTCTCAGAGGGACTCCTTCGGTTCCTGGTGGACCGCCGCCGGTCAATCAGCCCGGCTCGGTGTCGGGCGAGGTACTGATGCCGGATGGCAGCGCCGCCGCCAAGGATGTGCGCGTGACGCTGACATTCGGCGGTGCCGATGTTACCGTTACTACTGATGAACAGGGGCTGTTCCATTTTGCGCCAATCATACCGGCAGGCAATCAGCCGATCACTGCTGAAGATCCGGCGACGACTCTTAAATGGAAAGGTGCCGTCTCCGTTCCCTCCGGTCTGGATGTGCCGATTACCGTCAAACTGCTGGGGCGCGGTTCAGTTGCGGTTACTGTGTTCAATGTCGATGGCGCCCCTGCACAGGGTGCTACGGTGGGGATCGGCGGCGTCGGCTATCCGAACGACTCCGCAAATGGTGTAACTGACGGCACAGGTCAGGTCAGCTTCGCCAATCTGAGCGAGGGGAGTTATGCCGTCTCAGCCACAGGCACGTTTGGCCGTGGCGGTCGCAGCCAGATTTTCATCCCTGCTGACAAGGCGAATGTTACGGTTGTGGTAACTCTCTCGCCATCCGCTACGGTAACCGGCCGGTTCCTGAAAGCCGATGGGGTGACATCGATCGCTGGAGGTCAGATTGTCCTGAAACGAAACGGCCAGGCTATAGCGTACGCTTCCAGTTCTTCGGATTCCTCAGATCCGGGTCATTACCGGGTGGAATACGTCCCGCTCGGGGATTTTGTTGTCGAGGGGTATGATCCGGTTACCGAGCGTCGAGGTGTCGGCGGTGGCAGGCTGAACAGTGACGAAGAAACGGTTGTCGCCGATGTGGTCGTCACCCCGCGCGGTTCTGTCAAGGGAACGGTACTCAATTATGGTGGCAGCACCCCGATAGCGGCCGCGCCCATTACCATTTCTTTCAACGGCGGCTCATATTTATCGGTGACTGGACCGGACGGCACTTTCCTTTTTACCGGAATTGCCGCCGGACAATTTCTTCTGGATGCAGCCGATCCGAGCAATGGCCTGTACGGACATGTCAACGGTTCACTCACCTATGAAAACGAAACTGTTTCGGTCCTGGTGAGGATCGCACCGGTTGGCTCGATCAGCGGACGGGTGTTTCTGCCGGACGGTATAACCGCGCTTACCACGGCAACCGTCAGACTGAACAACACCCCCCCGACGCCGGTGGACACTGTCACCGGTATATTCCGCTACGATAATCTCGCGGCCGGTCAGTCATATACCCTTGCCAGTTTCCAACCCGGTACCCGCCGCACCGGTTCGTCCATTGCCACTGTCAACCATGATCTGGAAGTGGTCAACGGTGATATTACTCTCTGCGGGATTGGTGTCGTAGGAGGCACCGTATTCGAATCCGATGGTCTGACGCCGCTCCCTGCCGCCGCGATAAAGCTGAGCTTCGGAGGCGAACAACTTACGGTCTATTCCGATAGCAATGGCAGCTTCAGTTTCAGCGATATTCCGACCGGCTCGTTTACGCTTTCTGCCTCACATCCGCTGCGCAGCACCGGTGCGTCCCAGAGCGGTTACCTGGGGGGCGAAGGAGAGACGATCACTCAAAACCTGGTGCTTGGGCCGATAGGATCGGTAAGGGCAACAGTGCTCCTCCCCGACGGCGTTACCCCGTCCCGTGGCGGCGGCATCCGCATTTCCACCGACACCGGCCGTATCCTGACCGGTATTACGGACAGCAGTGGCCAGTATACTTTCACCGGCATTCCGGTCCCCTGTACTATCTCGCTCTACGTGGAAGATGCAGCCGGGGTGGGTATCGGCAAGGCATATGGCGTGCTGGACCACGATGGCCAACTGCTGGATCTCGGTACCACCGTCCTTGACGACAAACCGATCTTCGTCACCGGCATTAATCCGGCCGGCGGAGCGGTTAACGTGCCGGTCGATCAGAAAATGCGGGTTCTCTTCTCCGAAGCGTCTGATCCCGATACGGTCAACAACAGCAGCATTTTTCTGGCCCTGGGCAGTTCCAGGGTTGATGGGACGCTTCAGCCGGACGTAGACAACAGTGGGGTGACTTTTACTCCCGCTGCGCCGCTCAAAGGTTTCACCCTCTATACGCTGGTGGTTACCGACGGGGTAACCGACCGGGCAGGCAGGAAATTGGCCGTTCCTCAGAGCATCTCCTTCATGACGATGGATACTATCCCGCCAGTGGTTACTGCCGTTTTCCCTGCCGACGGCACCCTGCAGGTTACAGCCGATGCGGTTGTACGTATGACCTTCAGTGAAACGGTTGACCCGGTTTCGCTGAACGGTATTGTCCTTTCCTCAGGCGGAACACCGGTGTCGATTCGTTCCGACCTTATTCAGAACGGTACCGTTGTGGCGCTGACACCACTTGAACCGCTTGGCCTTAACCGCACCTTTACGGTCAGCGCCGCCGGTGTGAAAGATATGGCCGGAAATATGATGGGTGGCATGGCTCAGGCTGCGTTCAATACCATCGACACCATTGTGCCGACGGTGACGGCGATAACCGTGCCGTCGACCGCCGACCTGATAAAG
Source organism: uncultured Geobacteraceae bacterium (assembly GCA_903930585.1). Taxonomy (GTDB): domain Bacteria; phylum Desulfobacterota; class Desulfuromonadia; order Geobacterales; family Pseudopelobacteraceae; genus JACRCG01. Next base: position 6,290 of record CAIYZD010000740.1, read on the forward strand.
GGGAACAGCGTACCGGTCACAGCTCTGGTTGCCGACAATGATGTGGCTTTTGTTGATTTCTACGCCGATGACGCGCGTATCGGAACGGTTAGTCAGGCTCCTTATACGCACTCTCTTACCCTTTCACATGAAGGTGTGATCCACCTCAAGGCGGTTGCCCAGGACCGTGTCGGCAATCGCGGTGTGCCGCAGACGCTGGAGCTTGATGTCAAGGTGGACATGCCGCCGCAGATAGCGATAATAACTCCGACTGACGGCAGCAGCGTAAATACCGGCGGCGCCATAGCTGTCACGGTACAGTGGAACGATGACCTGAATCTCATGGAATTTGTCCTGACCGTTTCTGGAGAGCTGACCGTCAGCCAGACGATCCCTGTCAATGGCAAAAGCGGTTCCGCAAGCTTTGTTCTGACCGCGCCAGCCGGGATTACCTCCACCGGTGCAATTACCATTGCCGTTGCAGCCAGAGACAGCGCCGGCAATGTCAGCAAAACAGCACAACGCACGGTGCAGCTCCATGACAGTATTGCACCAACCATAACCCTCGCCAGTCCGGGGCGTGACGTCAAGTACAAACCGGGTGAAAACGCAGAAGTTACCATTACCGCCACCGACAACATCGGTCTGGAAAGCATCGTTTGTACGGCGGATAATGCCGCCAGCAAAACGATGACATTTTTGGTTTCGCCTTCGGTACAGAGTGCCAGTCGGACGTTCAGCTTTGCTGTTCCAAACGACGCCGCGCCGTGTGCCACCATCACGGTTGCGTGCAGTGTCAGAGATCGCAGCGGCAACAGCAGCATCGATACACTGCTCCTTACCGTGGCCGATGTTGTCCCACCTACGGTGGTTTCTGTCACTCCGGCACCTGGCAGTACCAGCGTACCGGTTGGTTCGGCGGTTTCGGTCAGCTTTAACGAGCAAATCGCTCCGTCCTCTGTAACGGCTGATCTGGTATCGCTTACCTCAATCGACGGCCCGGTATCCGGTGCGCTCAGCGTTGCCAGCGATGGCCTCACTCTGACCTTTAAACCTTACAATCAGCTTGGCTTTGCCCGTGCCTACACATTTACCCTCAAGGCTGGGGTGCGCGATATCTCAGGCAACGCCATTACGAGTGATTTGACGGTTTCTTTTACCACACAGAGGCTGGATTCTGACATTGTAGGGTACTGGCCGATGGATGGGGACTGGAGTGATTATTCGGGGAATGGGAATCATGGTACGGCGAATGGTGGGGTGTCATTTACGTCGGATAGGGTTGTAGGGACGCAGGCGGGAAGTTTCGATGGGGTCAGTGGTTATGTGGAAATAAAGAATTCATCGAGCTTAAATCCGTCAGCAATTACCGTGGAAGCATGGGTAAGGAGTAATGCTTCTGTGTGGAACTCGGACGGATCTCTGATCAGTAAGAGAGATGTGTATATCCTGCATCCAATCAAAGATTCCCGGGAGATCCGCTTCTTTGTCTTTGCAGGTGGAAATTGGCCGTCGGTAAGTTGTAATGACGTAAACATGGATATTACGAAATGGCATCACTACGTATCAACTTACGATGGTACTGTTATTAAAATGTATGTTGATGGAGTGTTGAAAGGAACGACAAATTATTCCGGATCGATCAATACAAGTGATACCGGTTCGCTCTACGTTGGTTGGGATGATGGTATATCAGGTAGGTACTTTGACGGCACTATTGATGAAATTACTATTTATAAACGGGCACTTCTGCCGGAAGACGTACTCGAGCACTACAACGCCGGCCTGACCACCAATCACACTCCGCCTGCCGCACCAACAGTTGACCCTGTGCCATTATCCACTTTCAGCAGCCAGGTTGTACTGCGTGGCGCAAAGGAATCCGGTTCCTCTATTCGCGTCAACGGGAAGCAGATCGTGCCCCACGACGCTGGCACTTCCTGGCAGGCACTGTACACTCTTGTACTTGGTCAGAACATACTTGATGTTTCCAGCCATGATCCGGCCGGTAATATCAGCCCGGCGGTAAGTCTTGTGGTCGACTTGTTGCCGATAAACCGGAAAGACCCGAGTATTGCCGGCCTGTGGCATATGGATGGCGATTGGAAAGATTATTCGGGGAATGGGAATGATCTTTCAGGGGTGAATGCGATTGCATCCAGTTATGATTCACCTTTCCCCGGAATGTCAGCAGGTTTTACCGGCTCTGCGAGCTACTTGAGAAGTGCATCCGGAAGCCGGTTGCCTCTTGGTTCCTCACCACGCACAATAAGCGCGTGGATCAAACCATATGGATATCCTGATGCCACCTACAACGGTATCTTTGTGTATGGCCCAAGAAATTGCAATTCTGCAACAATGCTTTCCATTAAGAACGATGGCCGTCTTTCTACCGCCTTCTGGTGCAATGACAGTTACCAGACTGTGGGGCCGACTGCTCCATTAAATGAATGGACGCATGTGGCTATGACCTACGACACTGGGAACAAGATTGGTTTCTACATTAATGGTCAGCTCGTTCAGGAAAACACACTCTCCGACACGCCAGTTACTCAAGACGGGCCGATCGGTATTGGCGCAACTGATGATCCGGGACGTTTCTTTAACGGTCTTATTGATGACGTGGCTTTATATGGGCGCGCTCTTGGCGCGCAGGAAATTCTCGACATATTCAACGCCAAGTCGTCGCTATCCATGGTTTCCCCCGGCCAGACGCAGATGTACAAACCGGGCGATTTTGGCTTAGCCACGGTTTCGGTGTCAAATCCGAACGGCATAACCAAACTGTACTGCAATGCATCCGGCGCTGTCAGCGAGGGAACGCTCGTTGTTCCCTTCGACCCTCCGCAGACGGATGTAATCCAACAGTTTACCTTCAGGGTCGCATCGAATGCTTCTCCCTATGCGCTGCTTCACCTTTCCTGCATTGCCGAGACGGTAGCGGGTACTTTCGGAATAACTGATCTCGACCTCCAAGCGGCGGATGTCACACCCGCCGTCGTAACAGGCGCTTCCATCGCCGATAACGCCAGCGGAGTCGCTGTGACTCTGCCGATAACCGTCACATTCAACAAAGCGTTGCTGGCGACCAGCATTACCAGTGACACGGTACAACTGCGCCGTGTCGATTCCGGCGCAGTTGTTGCCGGAACCATCGCCCTTTCAGTTGACGGTACGACCATCACCTTTACTCCGGCACTCGCTTTGGATTGTTCAACTTCCTATCATTTTGTGATCCAGAGTGTCAGTGATCTGGTCGGAAACAATAGTGATTACAGTATTGTTTTTTCAACCCAGACATTAGTGTCTCCATTGATAGAAGATCAGGGCTCCTCGCGTGTACCGTATGTCCTCGCTTCAGGAAAGTACGGAACGGTAACGGTGAGTAACAGCTATGTCGTTGTCGATGGACCGGTGGTGGCTGACTCGATCTCTCTCTCTAACTCCACTATTACCCATTATGTTAACGGATTGACCGGGGCTGAAAAGCTGGAACTTGCGGTAGCGGGGACGATGAGCATCGACGTGGCATCCAGAATTGACGTAACCGGCAAGGGATACCTTGGCTCTCAGGGAGGTAGTAGCTCGGTTGGACGTACGAACGGTAATACAACTACGGGCGGAAGTGGTGGTGGCGCCGGTGGCAGTTACGGTGGCTATGGCGGACGTTACTATTACGGTTATGCTGCGCCCAACGCCGTGTACGGTGATCCGGCGAATCCGACCGAACCGGGCAGCGGCGGCGGTGGCATGATTTATTCGTACGGTAAAGGCGGCAATGGTGGAGGGGTTGTTACTATCAAAGCCGGCATACTTCTGCTGGATGGCAGGATAACGGCTGACGGCAGCTCAGGCGGCTACGTGAGCGGTGGCGGCAGCGGCGGCGGAATCCGTATCGACGTGGGAACTTTGTCCGGAACAGGTAGAATATCTGCCAGCGGTGGCTGGAACAGTAGTAACGATGAAGGGGGCGCGGGGGGCGGAGGCAGGATTGCCATTTACTATGGCATCAATACCTTGCCGGTGGCCAATATTTCAGCCTTCGGTGGCAAGTGGTATAACGGCGGCACTCTCTCCGGCAACGGCGGGGCAGGTACGATTTACCTGAAGGACAATGCCAAGACCAATCCGGATCTGATCGTTAACTACGGTAGTATTGCCACCAGTGTTGCCGCAACACCTGTTCCAGGTGGCGATTACGACGCAGTAACAGTCAAGGGCGGAGCGGTCCTCTTCATGAATTCCGGGCTTTCTACTGTGACGCCAATGGTGCTGACAAATAGTAATGTAACAATAGCCGGTGGGCTTGTGGTTTCAGGTGACCTGATTCTGGATAACAGTCATTTGAATGTTGATGCGGATGCTGTTTTGTCAGCAAATCTCGTCCTGACCAACAGTTCTCTCGGAGTTTCCGGCGGACTTAAAATTCCGGGAAGTATGTCAATGAGCAATAGTTACCTCGTTCTCAAGGATATCTTGCAGGTGACCGGCACCATCTCCCTACAGAATGGAAGTACTCTTACTCATGAAAGCGCATCGAAGATGTCGCAGTGGAAACTTGATATCACTGCGTCATCTCTCAGTATCGATACCACCTCCAAAATTGACGTAACCGGACGCGGGTATCTTTCCGGCAGCGTCGGTCGTACTTATGGCAACTCGCTTGATGGTGGCAGCACTAATTACAGCGGCGCCAGTTATGGTGGATATGGTGGCGGTTTGAACGGTGGTGTAGTGAACGCTGTATACGGGGATTTTACAAATCCGAACGAAGTTGGTAGCGGAGGCGGTGGTTACGAATACTCGTCTGGTGATGGTGGTGGATTAGTCCGTATTTTGACCGGCAATTTGGCGCTCGACGGAAGCATTATAGCCGATGGCCAAACAAGTTACTACGGTGGAGGCAGTGGCGGAGGTATCCGGATAGATGCTGACGTGTTATCGGGTACCGGTTACGTGTATGCCCGCGGCGGCGGTAGTTGGTATGATTTTGGCGCCGGCGGAGGCGGTCGTATTGCGGTGTACTATGGCTTGTTGACACTGCCGGTGGCTAATATCGTTGCTTCCGGAGCTGCCTCAAGTTATCCCGGCGGAGCCGGCACAATCTACCTGAAGGACAATGCCAGGCCGTTTGCTGATCTGATCATAAACAACAATGGAATCAATTCTTCTTCCGGTTCGACCCCTCTAACCTCAATTGGTCGTGGTACGAGTTCGGTTCTCACCTACGACAGTTTGATTGTGAACGGTTTGCACTGGGCTCCCGGAGCATTGATCGGTATGCGAATCAACCCGAATATCAATCAGAGCGGTTTCTTTAAAATTGTGGACAACACAACTGATACCATCTTCATTGACCCTGCTGAAGGATACCTGAACCAGTTTGCGACTGTCGGTGACAGCTTCAGCGGTGTGTTTGCCCTGAATTCCCTGTCGGTACTCGGCAAAGCTCGCCTCTATACCGACGAGCAGTTCAACGTCGTTGGTGATGCGCAGATTGATAACGCAACCGTAGTAGCGGCGGAGCTGTATGCTGGCAGGACATTACTGACCAATGGCGGGCTGTTTGAGAAACGGTGAAAGGCAGGCTGATGTAGGTTGAAGTCCGAAGGAAAACGACGATATTTGAGTCTCCAGCCTGAATTTCAAGCTTCAGTCTGATTTTTTAAAGGAGATAGCGGATATGAATTCAACACAACAGGGTGGGATCGGATCCGGAAATTACGAAAACACTGGTCCAGGCGGTCGAGACATCATGTTCTTTGCCTTGCTTGTGACGCTCACGTCTCTCTTTGGCAGCGTTACTTCACTGCATGCGGCGGACCATACGGTGTCCATACCGGATAGATTCTCCTATGCTGTCTTTGCTAATAAGAGTGTAATCTTGACAGGGAGCAGCTACCTTGACAGTTATGGCGGCACTCCGGAGAGGTATGTTAAAGGTAAGTATCGCCACGGCAATGTGGGTATCAACGCAAAAGATGCGTGCGGAATAAAGTTGACCGGCGGCACGGTAGTTTACGGAAGCGCTTTTGTTGGTGTTGGCGGCGCCCCAGCAACGTCGGTTTGTACC
>CAIYZD010000741.1 GCA_903930585.1 uncultured Geobacteraceae bacterium
CTTTTTCGCGAGCATCTTCGATTTCCTTACGAACAACCACCCTGCGCTCAGGCGGGAATAATGGATTGCCATCCCTTCGCTGTAAATGTCTCTCAAAACATCCGGGATTGTCGCTCCACATCTTACAACCCAGAATTTGCATCTCAATCCGGTGAGCGGTGTTAGCAGGAATTACTGTGCCGTAATTTTCAAGCACCCATTCCATATATTCATGTGCATCTTTCCCACTTTCAGCTTCAATTTTTTGGAACATTTCTGTAACCGAAACTGTGTTGCCTTTAAGTGCCTCATAATCAACAATGTCTTGCATTTTTTCTTCTATTACCAGTTTTTCAATCCCAATGAACTGCATGTAATTTGCAGCCTGATCTGTTGACATCTCTATCGTTAAAGTGTTTTTGCGTTTTGAGTAAATGACCCATCCGATAACCGCCAGTGTAACCACTACAAACCAGAACCAGAACATACATCCCCCACTCTACGGGTTTTCTTCAACCAATTTATCCAAGAAAAAAGCATCTCGGCCCTCGGCACGAATATCAAAACCTGTATACGTTTTCATTATCACACTACCATTATGGATTTATTACGGCAATATCCAAACCCTTCTATGCGGACCATGTCGAGAGTATACCCTTTCTCGGCGAAACTTCAACTCACTCAGCACCGGACCCAATGCCATAGAAGAGGCAGCAAAGCGCTTGGTAAAGAACTCCATAGTGTAAGCCAAACCTTTCTGATCTTCGGGCAGACGGGCAAGCCATGATTCAACACGAGTTATGAGCGGCAGTTCAGGTTCTTTATTTATGACGGTCTTTTGCTTCTGTTGTGCAGTATTTTTCCTGAGCGTTTCCATAAATGTCTCTATGGCCATTTTTATATTCTCCATTGTATTCGGGACTTATTGAGCTTATAGCGCTTATAAAGCCCTAGTGATTTTTTCTGAAAATTCCAGTTTTTTATCTTCAGTGGCTATTTTATTTATCAGGACAAAAATGGTCTTATTTATCTGTTGTGCCGTTTCCTTGGTGACGGCATAACTGATTTATTTTTTCACCTAGGCTTTTTAAGCGCTATAAGCTTTATTAGTCCCAAAAAACAGGCTTTTTGAGCTTATAGCGCTTAAAAAGCACTACACATATTTTTTGATCATTGTTCGAGGGGCGCCTCCGGTGTTTTTATCCTCATGGATACAAACAAGCGATTGATCCACCATTTCGGCCAGAACAGCATCAAGATCATCACCGCTGATATGATTGGAAAATGCCTTCAACCGCAATTCAGCTTTTGATATTTCTTCGCAGTCCTTGAGTGCATCAAAAATTTTCGTTCTCCGCCGGTCATCGGATAATCCCCCAAACAGATAAAAAGCACTTGCATTACAGTATTCCCAAAAGGCAAGAGCAGCTTTTAGGTCATCCACTTCAATGGTAACGTGACCTGCAATGAGTGCATAGATCAAGGCCAAGCGGATAACTTGAGCTTCACCCCTGTTGACCATGCAGCCAGCAGCGCCGCCATACGCCATTGATAACCGTGGATATTCATCGTCCCATAATTTCCAAGCATCAATGGTGAATTGCATCCGTCCTCTTTGTCGGGCGGTATGCAGAACCTTTTCCAATCGATGTTGGTAATCAGCAAGCCACCCTTGATCCAGTTGGTCAGGGCGGGAAAGAACTTTCTGTCGGCGGCTGTGAACCCATAGAAACCGATTACCGAATCCATTAAGCTGTTCAGTGACAGACAGACATTTTTTCAATTCCTCTTGCGTTATATGCGTTATTACTCCGACATGAGCGCCGGTCGTTTTCGTCCGGTTACTTTTAGTCAGTGGTTCAGCATCACCGTCATCCCATAAGCAGCGGATAATCGGAGAAAGAGTGTTCCCCTCCCGCTTTGTGGCTTGCAGGGCGCTTGCAAGTTCTTCATCTTGGACATACAGCCTTTTGTCATCAATCCCAGGATCCTTTTTAATCCAGTTCCCCGCGCCAGTTTTCTTATCAATCACCCATTCAAGGATTTCATCCCGTACCGCCCAGATAAGTCCTTCACCTGTTGACAATGGACCTTTTGAAACCATGCAGCCACCGACAAGCCCCGAGAATAATTTCTTCACTGGGCTTGCGGAGGTGCCCTTCCGCGCCTTGGACGATTCCCCGACAATCACGGCATTTGTTCTGGCGTACTGCTTCGCC
>CAIYZD010000742.1 GCA_903930585.1 uncultured Geobacteraceae bacterium
ACCTAAGGGGCGTTTTCAAATGGCGGTGTAGCTCAGTTGGCTAGAGCAAGCGACTCATATTCGCTAGGTCCGGAGTTCAAATCTCTGCACCGCCACCATTCAACAAAAAAGGTCAATCAGATCATCTGGTTGGCCTTTTTGCATTTTACGAGTTCAAGTACGGTACACCGATACGGGCACCGGAGCGTAAAATGTCATATCTACTGCAAACACCCAAGAGCTATTATTTCAGAATGAAAGTTCCCAAAGACCTCCGGGATGTGCTAAAAGCACGTGAGATTAAGAAGTCTCTAAAGACACTGAACAAGCAACGGGCGGAACGAATGGCGTTCATCTATGCTGCCCAATGGCACGAAACGTTCGAATCACTGCGGGAGCCGAAAATGACCTTTCCGTTTACTACGATCAAGATTGCCGGACTGGAGAAGAAGCCTGACGGCACCTTCAGGGTGGATAGCATTGAAATGGACCCGGACAAGCCGGAAGCTGAAAATTTGATGTTCAATAACCTTATGCGGCAGTTTGGAGCGGCACCATCAGTTAATCCCGAAGCGGCTCCTGCTGTCGCGCATAAACCTGCCAAGCCCACGTCCGGCATACTGCTTTCCGTCGCGATGGAAAAATTCCTCAAGGAAAAATGCGAACTGAACCCAACGGCAAAGCATCATTACGAAACAGAAGTTCCTGACGATTTCAGGCTTATCATCCGCATCCTTGACGATAAACCGGTAGACGAGATCAACCGTGACAATGCTATAGAACTGTTCAGCACACTAAAGCAACTACCCGCCAACCTCAACAAGGTCGCCCGATTCAAAGGCAAGACGATTACTGAAATATTGGCGATGAAGGATGTTAAACCACGGGCTGAAGCCACCATTAACGGCGTCATGGTCAATGCCTCGGCATTATTCGGCTGGCTGTCAAAACGGGAATATGTCCGGCAAGATTACTTTGAAGGATTGCGGGTACCGCGCAAAAAAGGTGGCCGGGAACGGCTGGATGACGCTGACCTGCTGAAGATCTTTGGTGACTCCATATACACCGAGCACGGATACAAGCATACATATCAATTTTGGCTACCACTCATTGCCCTTCACACGGGCATGCGCATGAACGAAATCTGTCAACTTAGGCCACGAGACATTGTTGAGGAAGACGGCATCCTAATTATGCACGTTGTCGAAGATGGCGAAGATATGTCAGTAAAAACGGATGCAGGAATTCGACGTATCCCTGTTCATCCAATGCTGTTACAGCTTGGCTTTGGTGAATTCATCCAATCACGACAAAAGGCAGACAGCCTGTTCGACAATCTGCCGGTTGCAGAAGATGGACGGCGGTCGAAAAGAGCATCACGGTGGTTCTGCCTGTTTCGGCCAAAGGTCGGCATGACTAAGAAAGGGAAAGACTTTCATTCGTTCCGGCATACCATTATCGACGACCTGAAACAGGGGGAAGTGAACGAGCGGGTGTTGAAAGCGCTGGTCGGCCATGCTGACCAGTTATCAGAAGATGTGCAAAAAGACGATATCACGATGGATCGTTACGGCAAAAAGTATAAAGCAGAGATACTGAATAACATGGTGTGCCTGTTGGATTACTCTAGAGTTTTAGGAGGGGTAGTTCCGTGGGCATCTGGCACACAACCTTATACTAACGTGAAAGCGGCTTCCGTGACAAGTTCCACTGTGTTGAATACTGCAACAGTCCCGTTGGTTGAAGTTCAATCAGGTGACAGTCATGAGAGGATATTCGGGCGTTCACTGGAAGCTGCAAG
>CAIYZD010000743.1 GCA_903930585.1 uncultured Geobacteraceae bacterium
ATGGCTCCGATGATGGCCGCAGCAACGGCCAGGCTCTTCTTCAGCATGGTGATTCTCCTTTCAGGGTGTGATATCTTCATGTAGTGCAGCTGTTTCAACAGGTTTTGGGCGTTGCTGCATCCTGACGGCTTTCGGGGTTACCGGACAGACGTACTCACAGGTGCCGCAGCCGTCGCAGAGCCGCGGGTTGATCCGGATACCGACTCCATGAATAAGCTTGATTGCCTCCGGTTCGCACCGCTCCATGCAGGCAAAACAGCCGCTGTATTTCGCAAGACAGGTCTCGTTATACGCAACAGCCGTCTGATCTTCATGGGGCACAGATACAAAATGTGCTGAATCCGGCATGCTCAGAACATGCTCCGGTGCGCTGTTAAGGACATTGGTCACCGAACAGACCGCTTCTCCGAGTGAAAACAGACTTTTTTTAAAAAAATCTTTTCTGCTGATGTTCATTATTGCTTTTTGCCTTTTTTCTGTGGGTTGGCATTCTTGATCTCGCTCTGGGCATAGATAAGGCTATCATCGTTTTGCAGGTGTACAAGGCGGTAATACGTATTGCCACACATCATGTACGGGATTGTTTGTAACAGTTTGCTCACAAATAAACTTGATGGAAGTCAAAATTGTGAAGTTAATTATTCCGGAATGATGCATAAAAAATATGCAGATACTTTCTGCTTGACGTTTAGAATGGTGGTGGTAAAGTGGATAAAATTTGTCTTATATTGCCAAGGGAGGGTCATCATGTCACTGGAAGGAAATAAAGCTCCTGAATTTTCATTGGCGGGGAGCGATGGCACGCAGCACACACTGGAGCAGTATGCGGGAAAAACAGTGGTGATTTTTTTCTATCCGAAAGATAACACGCCCGGATGTACCAAGGAAGCCTGTGGTTTTCGCGACAATTATGCCGGATTAACCGGTAACGGGATTGTTGTTCTGGGCGTCAGCAAGGATAGTATCTCGTCGCATGGTAAGTTCATAGCAAATTATGATTTGCCCTTTGTACTGCTGAGCGATCCGGATTGTTCCATGATGCAGGCGTATGAAGCGTTTGGCGAGAAGGTCATGTGCGGAAAAACGACTACCGGAACAATCCGTTCAACGGTGGTTGTTGGTCCGGACGGCATGGTAGTAAAGCAGTGGGCAAAAGTTGCCAAGGCCGAGCAACATCCGGATCAGGTAGTGGCGTATCTGCTGGGGTAGTTGTCGTTTGAGGAGTGCAGTACCGATAACAAAAAAAGGCACCCGGAATCGGGTCGCCTTTTTTGTTATTCAGACTTCGATCCTGAATTCAACTCCATCTTTGATGTTTCCGGCGGTAAGTCGCCCCCCCATATTCTGCTCAATGATTACTTTTGACATGTAGAGACCGATTCCGGTACCTTTATCCGGCGCCCGCGTGGTGAAGTACGGATCAAAAATTTTGGGCATGATCTCATCCGAGATTCCGCCGCAATTATCCCTGATAGAGACGACCGAACGTCCGGTTTCGCTGGTTACGCGGATATGGATACACGGTGCGGCAACAGAGCGTTCGACGCAGGCCTCACGGGCATTGGCAAGGATGTTGAGCAGAACCTGCGCATACTCGTTCTGGTAGCCGACAGCGGTCACTGCTTCATTATCTTCAAACTCAACCTGAACGTTATGGCAGGTCAAAGCTGCGGAGATAAATTCCAGCGTCTGATGAACCGTTTTTCCGACGGAAAAAACGCACTTCTGTTTGTCTTCGCGGAAGAAATTACGAAAATCGTCGATGGTGTGCGACATGTGAATGATAACATCCATCGCTGTGCCGATTTCCACTTTCAGTTCATCATTTGTTATGGTTCCGGCTTCGAATGAATACTGAAGATTCTGGATGATAAGGCCGATGTTGTTGAGCGGTTGCCGCCACTGGTGGGCGATGTTGTTGATCATCTCACCCATGGCCGCCAATCGCCCCTGCTGGATCAGAGTCTGATCCTTGTGCCGCAGGTCAGCTACCGCCAGATCGATGCGCTCTTCCAGCGAATGGTTTAATTCTTCAAGATTTGCCTGTGCCGCCTCGCGCTCGGCTATTTCTTCTTCGAGCTCTTCGGTTTGTTCGAAGAGTTCATGCTCCATCTGTTTGCGGTCGGTAATATCCTGATTGCTGGCCCGCCACCCCCAGGGGAGGCCATCTGGCGTAAAAACCTGCTGGCAAACATGACTGATCCAGCGAACCTCTCCTCCCTTGCACAGTATCCGCATTTCGATCGGGAGAATCTGCCCATGAGAGTCGGACTCATGAATGTGATGACGGAACAGTTCGCGGTCATCGAGATGTATGATTGTTTGCAGGAGTTCGCTGTTGTTGCTGAATTCCTCGATAGTATATCCGGTCAACAACATAACTGATGGCGACATGTAGAGGAACTTACCGTCCGGCAGACGCCAGTACTCCCAGTTGGAGGAATAATCCGCAACAATTTTAAGATGAGATTCACTTTCCTGTAACGACTCCTGCGCCATCTGATGTTCGGCGATTTCTTCCTCCAGTTGCAGGGTTTGGTGGTGAAGTTCGTTTTCGAACTGTTTCTGGGCGTGGGCGCTTTGAGACAGTTTGCGTGCTCCCGCTCCGGTTACCCCCAACCCCAGAATCCAGATCATGCCATGAAACGCGAGAGAACCGAGCATCTGACTGCTACCGGCATCCATCAGTGGCTGCAACGGTATGGAAACGCTGATGCCGCCACGCACGGAACCGACAGTATACCCCTGCGACGCGTGGCACTTCAGGCACGGTTTTTCGGTAATAAACGGTCTCATGAGCCGCATGTACGGCTTTTCATCAATGGTTACAACGGCGCTGACTTCATGTGAGCCGCTTTCAAAAGAACGAAGTGCGGCATCTTCCCATCGGTCGGCGGCGTTTTCGGGACGGAGCGGTTTCAAACTCGTGATGTGGGCTCGTCCGAGAAAAGGACTTCCTTCTTTGGAAAGTTCATTGACCTGACGGGTCATGTAAGCGGGGTTGATGAGCGTTAACTGTTTGCCGGAAGGAGTGCGGATATCGCGCTCCGCTATATGTGAGAGATACGGGTTGGGAGGAGACTGCTGCGTAACCGGAACATACACACCGCCATGTGACGAGCCCCAGCGGCGATATAAAGCGTCCCGCTCGATAACGGCGCGTGCTTCAGCCAGTGCGACCTTGTGGAACACCTTTTGCTCGGCGTGGAGATTCCATAACCACGAGACACAGATCAGAAGTGTCCAGAAAACTGCCAATGTCCAGGCAAACAGCCTGATTTTGCGGGCGAGCAACGTATCTTCATCCATGAGGTTTCTTGTCAACTGCGGAGTCTGCATTGGATACCTCTCGTGGAGGGAGATCGTCCTGTCATGAGTGTACCATGCAAAATCCGCCTGGCAACAACGGGCCGGAAAAAATGGTCAATTCCGAGGATGAAAGATGAGGGATGAGGGATGAGGGATGAGGGATGAAAGGTCAAAACCGGTATTCTGCTGCCAGACCGAATCCCTGTTTACTGACCGTCGGCATGATATTCAGGGCCGTAGCATCGTGAGCGGTGTGATAGCGAACAATCGTCTTTCCGACAAAATACCCGATTGCCCCACCCAAAAAGACATCGGATGCCCAGTGTTTATCTCCGTAAATGCGTGAAAATGAAGTGAGCGTAGCCAAACCATAGGCGATTGGAGGAACGTATGGATTGTTTTCGTATTCTTCAGCAAAGACGGATGCAACTGAAAACGCTGCAGTCGAATGACCTGACGGGAATGAATAGTCACCCAATTTTCGGGAGGGGCCGTTCCAGGTAGTGGAAGATTTCCCGGTGTACGGGCGGGGCCGTTGGGCTATTTCCTTTACTGACCAGGTTAATGCGCCGCTGATGGCCAGGCTTTCCAGGGCGAGCAGGGATGTCTGGCGCGCTTTCGGATCTTCATGGAAGTGACCGTACAGATAAAACAGGCCGAGCGGAGGCACAATGTAAAGCGGGTCGCCAAGGGCATTGCCGACGTTTGCGACGGTATCCCCGCTTGAACTCTGATTTCTTTGCGCAACTTTTCTGATGTCGGTGTCGGCAAGATAGAGTGTTGCAGTTGCACCGACGACTAATCCGGCTTTCAGCCAATCGCTTCTGTCCCAGTTGACGGGTGATACCAGCATGGTTCCGGTGTCGGTGACGTATCCCCTCACATATTCAGTATCGATCTTGTCGGCTTTGGCGGGCTGTGAGAGTGTTGTTTCGATGCCGATTCTTTCAACGCGGGAGCCACCGATTTCTTCTGCTGCCGAGACTCCGGCCAGGAAAGTTACCAATAGTGGTAAAGAATAAAAGATACCGAAACGATTTCGGAAAGATGAAAAAATACACATTATTGCCTCCGGAAGCAGTATGCTCACCTATACTGGAGTGATGTATCAATTCGTTTCAGCAGCAGAGAGTTTAGTACGACTGATACGGACGAAAATGCCATTGCCAGACCTGCATATTCGGGTTTCAATGTTATGCCGTAGCTCGAAAGCAGGCCTGCGGCCAGTGGAATGCCGAGTATGTTGTACAAGAGAGCCCAAAACAGATTCTGCTTAATTTTAGTCAGGGTCGCCCTGCCGATTGCAATCGCCCGTACGGCATCCATCAGATCGCTCCGCATAAGGACAATATCCCCGGTTTCTTTGGCCACATCGGTGCCTCCGCCGATGGCGATTCCTATATTTGCCTGTGCCAGAGCCGGCGCGTCATTGATTCCGTCACCGACCATTCCGACGATTTTGCCGCGGCTCTGATACTCCTTGACCACTTCCCGCTTGCGATCCGGCATTACGTCGGCTTCAAACGTATCAACTCCGGCCTGCTTCGCCACAATGGCCGCAACATCGGCGTGATCACCGGTAATCATGCAGGTTACTATACCCATACGACGCAGTTCGGCGACGGCCTGGGCCGATTCTGGTTTGAGGGTGTCGCTGAATGCTGCGACACCGACCA
Source organism: uncultured Geobacteraceae bacterium (assembly GCA_903930585.1). Classification (GTDB taxonomy): domain Bacteria; phylum Desulfobacterota; class Desulfuromonadia; order Geobacterales; family Pseudopelobacteraceae; genus JACRCG01. The sequence continues at coordinate 4,986 of CAIYZD010000743.1, forward strand.
ATGCGTTTTCGGCAGCAACATAGACCAGCGACTTGCCGGCGGCGGTCAATACGGAAACTTTTTTTGCCAGTGGTGTCAAGGAGATCCCGAGTTCTTCCATCAGTCGCTCGTTGCCGACCGCCAGCTGAAATCCTCCGTAACGGCAGGTCACTCCGATGCCGCCACGCTCCTCGAATTCATCAGCCTGTCCCGGCTCGACCCCCGCTTCCCGTGATGCAGCAAGTGCAGCCTGGGCCAGAGGATGAGTAGAATATGCCTCAGCAGTGGCCAGACATTCGAGCAGCCGGGCTGGGTCGACAGAGCGGGAGACCGGTACCAGATCGGTCATCTCCGGAGTTCCTCTGGTCAACGTTCCGGTTTTGTCGAGCAGCAGAACATTTATCCGGGAAATCGTTTCAAGAACGGAACCTTTTTTTACCAGTATGCCACGCCCGAGAGCGATGCCGCTCCCGACCATGATGGCCGTCGGTGTTGCCAGTCCCATGGCGCACGGACAGGCGATTACCAATACCGCTATCGCAAACCGGAAGGAGGTCAGGAAGTCACCGGAAAAAACGGTGTACCAGAGAGCAAAGGTCCCGGCAGACAACAGTATTACTATCGGTACGAACCAGGCTGAGACGGCGTCGGCAAATTTCTGGATCGGCGCCTTATCTCCCTGCGCCTCACGTACCATTTTGATTATTTGCCCCAGAAGGGTCGCCTCGCCGATTCGGGTCGCCCGGATCCGCATGACGCCATTTGTGCTGACAGTAGCACCCGATACGAGATCCCCCGGTTTTTTCAGCACCGGCAGTGATTCGCCGGTAACCATGCTTTCATTGACGGCGCCTCCTCCATCAAGCACCTCGCCATCAACCGGAATGACATCTCCGGCACGTACCAGAACAACGTCGCCGACGCGGATAACGGAAGCGGGTACCTCCTTCTCGCCGTTTTCCGTAACCAGGCGGGCCTTATCGGCTTGCAGATGGAGCAGTTTTTTAAGTGCTTCGCTTGCTTTACCACGGGCGCGTGCCTCAAGATATTTTCCCAGGCGGATAAAGGCAATCAGCATGGCGGATGTTTCGAAGAATACGTCGCGGTGCGCGCCAAACAATCCGAAGTAGGCGGCCAGAGAATAAAAATATGCGGCCGAAGTCCCCAGGGCCACCAGGACATCCATGTTACTGCTGCGGTTTTTTAGGGCGCTCCATGCGCCACGATAGAAGATCAGACCGGCAGAGAACTGGATCATTGTGGCCAACAGCAGATTAAGCTGCATCACGGCATGATTTGAATGCAACTTCATCGTCAGCATGATCGGCAGGGAGGCGAACAGTGAGAAGATGAACCAGTTGCGCTGGGAGCGCAGGCTATCATCCTGGACAACTTCGGCTTCGTGCAGTTCAACCGGGGTGTATCCGGCGGCATGGACGATGCTGAAGATGTCGGCGGCGCCAAGTTGCTTCGCATCAAAACGGACAAAGCCGGTTTCTACCGCCAGATTGACGATAGCCGTAGTTATGGCAGAGTGTTCAAGCAGCTTCTTTTCAAGGGTGGCGACGCAGGAAGCGCAGTGCAGTCCGCGCACGCCAAAAGTCAGTTCGCCGTCCGGTTCCATGGGGGGAGTTGCCTTGCTCACAAATCGTTACCTCTGTTTAAAGTGACCACTCACGAAGTGTCCCCAGGTGATTTTGATTGCCGAAGCAATGGGGAGTGCCAGCAGGATGCCCCAGAAGCCGAGTGTCTCGCCAAGGGCCATGACCATGATGATGGTTACCAGCGGATTCAGGTTCATCGATTCTTTGAAAACGAGCGGCTTGATAACGTATCCTTCGACAAAATAGATCATTCCGAAGACGCCTATGGTTTGCCCGAGTGAGGCTGCCGTCTGGAATTTGAACCAGGCAAAGAAAAGGGCCGGCAGAGTCGCAATGATTACTCCGATGAACGGCAAAATTGAAGCAGCACCTGCAAAAACGCCGCAGAAGATCGGATGCGAAATGCCGAGCACAAAAAGAGCAATGGATGCAAGCAGCGCAACAATGAGGGAAACCATCACCTGACCACGCAGATATCCGCCGATACTGCTGTCGACTTCATGGGCGATGTCTACGATCTGGTCGCGCCAGCCGTCAGGAAGCCAGGATATCATGGTATCGATGACGGTCTGTTTATAGTAGAGCATGAAGAAAACCAGGATCGGGGAGAGGACGATGTTAAAGAGGTTGAAAAAAATGCGGGTTCCGAAGCTGTACGCCCAGAATCCGGTTTTTTCAGCTGCCGTGTCAATGTTTGCGGACGCTTTGTCGATCAGCCACTGAATTTCATCCGATCCGTAGCGGTCGGGGACACGGCTTTTCCATGACAGTGCGATTTGCTTTAGTTTCTGGATGTATGCGGGCAGATCAAGGACAAAAGAGTTCCAGCTGATGGTTATGGCCGGAACGATGAACGTCAGAAAGAAGACGGTCAGAACCCCAAGGACGATATAGAGAAGCCCCAGAGCATAGATTCTCTTTACGCCGCGCTTTGAGGCACTGACGAGAAGAGGATCGAGCAGGTAGGCGATGACCCAGGAAAGCAAAAAGCATGAAATGGTGTGTTGCAGGGCATAACCGGCCGCGGCCAGCAGGCAGAACAGCAAAATAGTAGCGATAAACCGACCGTAATCGTTGCGTGGCGCATGGATGTGGTGAGTGTGTTCCATTTGCCGCTCCTAGGCGTGTTTCGCGCCCAGCAGTACCGCGTCCGCCGTGAAAAGGTTATTTTCCTCCATCCATGTTTTGAGGCGGTTGGAAAGAAAACGGTCCTTCAATAATACAAAGCGCTCTTCTTCGAGCGGATAAAAGGATAAAATGTCTTCAATTTTTCCGAAGGGCTTTTTTCCTGCCAGCGAGGTCTGCAGCAGGTTTCGTAATTCATGGTCGCCAATCTGTACGACAAATTCAGTCAAAATCTGGCGCTCGCTCCGATAGTCAAACGGAGGGATTTCCAGGAAGCGTTCGTCGTTGTCCTGCAGTTGCCTGCGGACGTCGTTACTGTCGGGAGAAGAGGGAACCGAGAATATTTCTCCCGTCAGCCGGTCGAGATAGTTGGCTTTATCAAGCTGGCCACTGGTAAATGCACCGAGGAGATCCTCCCATGATATTTCGACACTGTGAATCGTAGCCATCTCTGTACTCCTTGCGTTCTTCTTGTTGACATTTTACTCTTGATCAAAGCACAATCTGCGCCATGCGAACCATTTTTATTGCCGATGCCCATCTCGTATCGCCGAGCGATACCAACTACTGTATGCTGCTTCGTTTTCTCCGCGAGCTGGAGGGGGAACTGGACACTCTCTATATTGTGGGAGACCTGTTCGACTTCTGGCTTGGATTCCCGTCACATCCGTTCAAACAGTACGATTCCATACTTGACGCGTTAGAGAGACTGGTTATGCGCGGCTGCAGACTTGTCTACTTTGAAGGAAATCACGATTTCCATCTGGGTACGATTTTCTCACAGCGACTGAAAGCGGAAATCCGAACCGGGCCGGCCATTGAGAGTGTACAGGGAAGGCGGCTTTATATCTGCCACGGCGATCAGATCAACAGTGAAGACCACTACTATCGCCTGCTGCGTCTCCTGTTGCGTACCCGCCTGGTTGCCGCGAGTGTCAGTCATTTTCCCCCGTCATGGGCGCAGAAGATCAGAGAGCGGTTGCAGAAACGGAGTCAATCCGGATATACGCTAAAATCAGTCCGTTGGGACTACCGGCAGATCCTTCTTGAATTTGCCTCCCGTCTGCGGAGTCAGGAGTGTGACGGACTCGTTACCGGCCACTTTCATCTTCCCCTGTGTGAAAAAATGCCGGACACTCCCTTCACCATTCTGTCTCTCGGAGACTGGATGGAGCAGCTTACCTATGGTGAGATGCTGGATGGTGAGCTTCGGTTGATGACCTATTCCGCCGATATTCCTATTTTTTGAAAAACGCTTCCAAGGCCTGCGCGCCAACTTGCGGTGCTTTGACCTTCCATTTGTCAGGATTGATAACCAGAGCAACCAGGGCTATACGGGGGTGCTGAATCGGTGCAAATGCAGCAAACCACGAGTAGTGCCCTTTAGGAGCGGTACCGTTTATGGACCCCGTTTTGGCTGCTATCGGGACGTTGAGTAACAGTCGTCCCCGGCTGTCATGGAACGCTTTGCGGGAGGTCCCGGTAAGGACTGTGCTGGATAGCATGCGCGTTAATGACGCCGACGTCTCGGGTGTGACCAGACGTCGCAGTTCGTGCGGAGCAAACTGTTCCGTTTCAACACCATGGTCGTCGACAACGCTGCTGGTCAGTCCCGGCGCCATCATTTTCCCCCCGTTGGCTATTGCCGACATGATCACTGCCGCGTGTAGCGGAGAGATTTTCACTTCATGATCCAGACCGGCCCCCATCAGCCTCAGTCCATGATTGCTGACCGGTTCTCCTGCCTGGCTCGGTTTTCCGGGAACGCCCGGCAGCAGTTTCTGGTTGAACCCGAAGCGGGAAACCAACTCCATGACGGATGTTTTACCGGCGATGTCACTGGCCACACGTCCGTAAACCGGATTGATCGACTTGCTCATCGCATAGGTGGCATCCATGCGGTTATTCCTGCCGTGAGGGCTTATATCCCAATACCGCGGGTTTTCGGAATAAGAGCCGCCACGGAACTCGATCACGGATTCAGGCGTGATTTTGTGAGTTTCGAGCGCCGCAGAGGCGGTAATTATTTTGAACAGTGAGGCCATCGGATACAGTTCATAGGCAGAACGTTTTGCCCAGCCCGGATCGATTGATGAGTAGGCGGTCATGCCGAGGATACGCCCCGAAGACGGCTCTATGGCGACAAAAACACCGTACGGCACTTTGTTCTTTGCCAGAAAGTCATAGACCCTCTGCTGCAGATCCCCCTGAATGGTGTAAATATGCTGAAGCCCGTCCGGAGTGCGGGCAGAAATGCGAGGTCCGTTAACTTGTGCCGTCGCAAGCAGGTCGCTGGCGATCTCGAACCGGCTGACGGAAACGGGAGGTTTCGCGGCTTCGGCCGGTTTCGGAGTTGCTGCCGTGAGTGGTGCAATCAGGTTGTTGACGTGGGAACCGGCGGCCTTTGATTGACGCAGCCCCAGAAAACAGAGCGGCGCAAGAGCCAGAACGATGGCAATGAACAGCAGTGCCAGCTTCAGCTTATGGAGGTGTCTCCCTGATGGAAAAGACAACCTGGAGCGTACCTCTTCTTCGACCGGTCTGAGTCGCCTGTTTTGGGAAGCGTCGCCGAAAAACCTCAAGCCGGAAGCGGATTTTTTTTGAGATAAATGTTTTAGATCCTGCATGGTATCCCGAAATAAGAGTTATTTATTGATTATATCTTTAAGCATCTATTGTTGTCAACGAACCAGGCGGTTGGCTCCCGGTTGATATGTCCGCGTTGTCAGAATGAATTTATGCGATTAATAAACGCAACCAGCAGCCCATAGTGATGATGATCGAACAAAAGGGAAATTCGCGGCAGAAGAGCGAGATCCGGTTCATCGATTTCTTCAGGGAATGCGGTGCAGGTATGGATATGGTCACCTTCTTTGATAAGTCCCGGAAACTCTTTGGTCAGTGTTGTAATCTGATCGTCAGAAAGTTTTTTTTGCAGACGTATAACCAGTCTGTTTTCGATAAATCGAAGCGAATGGTAGGTGCTGTAAAACGTGTTGATTACTTCGAGTGCTTCCTGATCGCTTTTGGTGACGGTAAAGATAGAAAAATCTTCGCCGGAGATAAAACCTTTGACCAGAAGACTCTCTTTAACAAAATTAATGAATTGTTCCCAGTAGCCATCCTGATCGTCCATTAAAATAAGTGGTTTTGGAGAGGTTTTTCCGGTCTGTATCAGTGTAAAGACTTCCATCGCCTCGTCCAGCGTTCCAAAACCTCCCGGAAAAACGACAATCGCGTCAGCCTCTTTGACAAACGCCACCTTGCGATTAAAAAAGTACTTGTATGTGACCAGACGCGGATTGCGGTACATGACCGGGTTTGGCCTCTGCTCGAACGGGAGCCGGATGTTTACGGCGAACGAATTCTCGCTCCCCGCTCCCTCATTTCCGGCCTGCATTATTCCCGGGCCACCACCCGTAATAACCATATAATTATTTTCCGCCAGACGGTGACTGAAGCGGACACACTTCTTATACATTTCATCCGTTTCTTCAGTGCGGGCCGAGCCAAAGATGGTAACTTTCTTGCGATGACGATAGGGACCGAAAACCTTCGCAGTGTAGCGCATTTCCCGCAGGGTCCGGTTGATCAGCTTCAGGTCGGCCAGATAATCGACATCCTGGCCGATTTTGAGTGTAGACAGAATCATTTCTTTAATTATGGCAGGATGGTAGATGCCGCCCGATTCGTTGATTAAACGATTGATAATATCGTCAATTGGTTCGTTACTTCTGGAAAAGCTCAATTCCATAAGTTGAAAAGCCCTTCTTATGTTGGTGTCATGACGATACGATGAGCGACGCACAATATCACAGCTGCTTTCGTAAAGCAAACAGCTGATTGATTCTGTGGTGACGGGCAATCGAATAAGCTTGAAAGGAGGCAGGAGGTTTGCTATAAGGCACACCAGTATGTTTTTGCATCATAGTTGCGTGACATACTGTTGCCGCCTTACAGCCTTACAGGGAGATGGCATGTCCAATTCACCGCTGGTCATGTACGACGAAGAGTTTCAGGAACTCAATGCAGTTATTGGGCGTTTGCTTATCGAAGCAAACGCCGAGGTGATTTTCCTGGTAGACAAAAATGGCCAGCTCATCTCCGGTGTTGGAGAAACCGAACGCTTTGACACTACTTCGCTTGCTTCCTTGACCGCCGGCAACATCGCCGCCACCGGCGGACTCGCCAAGCTGATCGGCGAAAAAGAATTCTCGATTCTCTTTCACGAAGGAGAGAAAGACAATCTCCATATTTCCATTGTTGGCGGCAGGGTAATTCTCGTTGTTTTGTTTGACAACCGTTCTTCTCTCGGTCTTGTTCGCCTGCGTGTAAAAAAATCTTCGGAAGAGCTGGCGGTCATTTTCGAAAAATTGACGAAAAAGTCGGAAGAGCGTGAAAAACGCGGCTCTGCCGATTTCCCATTTGCCGAAATCACTGACGATGACATTGATAATCTATTCAACTGAAACCAATGCGGGGAAAGCAACTAGATGTCCTTTATCAATTATGCTTCTCGTGAGATAAATTGTAAAATAGTCTACTATGGTCCCGGTTTGTGCGGGAAAACGACAAATCTTCAATTTGTCTATCAAAAAACCGCTCCGGATGCCAAAGGTAAGATGATCAGTCTTGCTACGGAGACGGAACGTACGCTGTTTTTTGATTTCTTGCCGCTTTCTCTGGGAGAAATACGAGGGTTCAAGACCCGTTTTCATCTGTACACGGTTCCCGGTCAGGTCTTTTACGACGCGTCCCGGAAACTGATTTTAAAAGGTGTCGATGGTGTTGTTTTTGTTGCTGATTCTCAGGAAGAGCGTCTGGATGCGAATGTCGAGTCGCTTGATAATTTGAGAATAAATCTGAAGGAGCAAGGGTACGATCTGGACAAGTTGCCGTATATTATTCAGTATAATAAACGGGATTTGCCGGATATCATGACTGTTGAAGAGTTGCATCGTGAGTTGAATCCCACGAATGTTCCTGAATTCGAAGCATGTGCTACAACGGGCGAAGGTGTTTTTGAAACGCTCAAAGCGGTAGCCAAATTGATTCTGGTTGATCTGAAAAAAGGAAAATAAGCTTGATTTATTTTGCGGAGCGTGGTAGGTATCACATCCCGCCATATTTGAAGATTGATACACATACGGAGAGATGGCCGAGTAGGTCGAAGGCGCTCGCCTGCTAAGCGAGTATACTGGGAAACCGGTATCCAGGGTTCGAATCCCTGTCTCTCCGCCACTATTGTATCGGATACCTCATTGATTTTTGCTCGAAAAGCACAGCAGCTCATAATGATTGTTTTTTCGGTATCGGTACTGTGCTCCTGCCAGGAACGCACCGAAAGAACGCATGGTACCCTTATACCGCGCACTTCCCATCGACCCGGCAAAGAAAAAACGATTATTGTCCCTCCCGAGGTTTCGCAGCGTTGGAAGGGTGTCAAGCTGGCGGTCATTGACAAAACGCGCGGAACGGAAAATATTTATGCCGTTCCCGTCGGAACACCGTTCAAAGCCGCTTCTTCCACCCTTACCATAACGGTTGATGCTTTTCTCCCCGCCTTTACCATGGAAGGCACAACAATCACCACGTCATCAAATGAATTGGTAAATCCCGGTGCAAAGGTTAACATCAGCGAAAACGGTATTCCGGTCTTTCAGGGATGGCTCTTCTCGAAATTTCCGAACACGCATGCCGTTACCCACCCTAAATACGGGTTCAGCCTGATCGGCGCCGTTCCGCTTCAAAAATAGTTTTAAGCCGGAATGCCTTCCCGCGCCAGTTGGTCGCACCGCTCGTTTTCAGAGTGCCCGGCATGCCCTTTCACCCATTTCCATTGTACCGAATGCGGTTTTGTCACGGCAAGCAGCATCTCCCACAGGTCTTTATTGACAACCGGCTCCTTCTTGCTGTTGAGCCATCCTTTCCGTTGCCATCCGGAAATCCATTCCGTCATTCCTTTAACAAGATATTGAGAATCAGTGGTAATCAGTACCCGGCAGGGACGCTTTAACTGGCGGAACGCTTCAATTGCCGCCGTCATTTCCATGCGGTTGTTGGTGGTCTCTTTGGCGCCGCCGCTCAGTTCTTTTTCACGTCCACCGAAGCGGAGAATTGCACCATATCCACCCGGTCCCGGATTGCCGCTGCAGGCGCCATCACAGAAAATCTCCACTACCTGTTCTTCACGCTCTGCCACAATCAGCTCCTTCTCCGATTAACAATGTTGCAATTGCCTGCATGACTCGTTCTACAATCAGCAGGTGAGTCTCTTTGCAATCCGGTAATTCGAACAGGTCGCTGAAATCGAGTGCCGTACCGAAAACAACGGCCGCATTCTGCCGGAAACCGGGAAATTTCCAGCCGTTCAAGCCGATCAGAGCGGTCGGGATGACGGCAGGACGGGTATCGTAAATAATTTTTCCGACTCCGCGGTTGCCGGCCCCCAATCGGCCATCTTTGTGCCGGGTTCCTTCCGGGAACAGCATGACTTTCTGATCAAGCAGCAGGTTGTTTAACGTGCGCCCCGCTCTGACATCCCGCCTGCGCTTGACCGGAAATGCCCCCCAGGACGTGTAGATCAGCCGCAGAAATGTCTTTTCAAACAGCTCCTCTTTTGCCGGAGCCCAAAGCATCTGAAGCGGATTATGCCTGATAACGGCCCAGGGGAGAAATACGGTGTCATAGGCCGATATGTGATTGGAAGCTATCAAAACAGGACCGCCATGCGGGACGTTACGGTTTCCTTTAATAACAAACCTGTTCAGGCAAGATGCGTAGAATCCGATAACATATACGGAAAAAGTTACCCAACAGCGTTGCAGAAGAGATGCTTTCACAGTACTCCTTTCTCGTTGGTACGTTGAGTATATTCTGCTCGTTTATACCATAGTGGAGCGAGTCAGGCAACATTCAGCCATACGGTGGAATCATATCTTGTAATTCAATGTGATGTGGTATAGGTACGTTTGGTGTGAAAATCCGCACCTATTCCAAAGTGGAGAGCAGTACCGCATGCCTGAGTTTGCCGTGAGTGAGGAAAAAAACCGCTGGTTGCGGCAAAAGATGGCTGAGTTAGGTGTTCGTGAAGAAGATCTTGTGGAAAGCTTTGTGCGTTCGTCCGGAAATGGCGGTCAGCATGTCAACAAGACATCGAGTTGCGTTCAGTTGAAACATGCACCTAGCGGTATTCAGGTGACCTGTATGCGTGAGAGAAGCCAGTCGGTGAACCGTTTTCTGGCTCGCCGCGAGTTACTGGAGCGAATTGAAGCTGCGTCCGGGGTGATTACTCCCGAGATGAAACGCATTGAAAAACTGCGTAAGCAGAAAGACCGGCGCAGGAGGCGAGCAACCGTGGCATGAAACCATGGTGTGGATTGACAGCACGCGGCGACATACTGTATATGACGAAATGCGTGGGTGCGGCTTTCAAGTTGCGTCTGCTGATACTTAAACCTGTTTTGGAGGTACGTCACATGAAGAAAACAGTGCTTATGACACTTTTGTTACTGTGTGCAGCCGCTACGGCATATGCCGAGCGTGCATCTGCTCCTATTCCCCTTGGCATCGCCGTCGCCCAGACCAGTAATGTGGCGCTGTTTGGCCAGGAGCAGATTATAGGAGCAAAACTGGCCGAGAACTATTTCAATAAGAACGGCATAAACGGGACGCCGATCCGTCTCGTTTATCAGGATACCGGTGGTGATGAGGCAGGGGCAATAAATGCTTTTCAGAATCTCATCAGCCGGGAAAAGGTGGTCGGGATTGTCGGCCCGACTCTTTCCCAGCAGGCCTTCAGTGCCGATCCGATTGCCAATCGCCTGAAAGTGCCGGTGCTTGCCCCTTCCAATACGGCAAAAGGGATTCCGCAGATAGGTGAATTTATCGGCAGGGTTTCGGCGCCGGTGGCCAAAGTGGCACCCAATGCGCTTAAGCAGGCGCTCAAGCTGAATCCGAAGATCAGGAACGTGGCGGTGTTGTATGCCCAGAACGACGCATACAGCACATCGGAAACCGGGACTTTCCAGGAAGCGGTAAAAAACCATCATCTCCAGATGGTTACCCTGCAGAAATTCATGACCACCGACTCCGACTTTACCACCCAGGCAACCGCCGTACTCGGAGCAAATGTTGATCTGGTTATCGTCTCCGGCCTTGCCGCCGATGGCGGCAATCTGGTCCGGCAGTTGCGCCAGTTGGGGTACAAGGGGTTAATCATCGGCGGCAACGGTTTTAACACCGCCAATGTTTTCCCGGTCTGCGGCAAGTATTGTGAAGGGATACTGGTTGCACAGGCATACAGTCCTGAAGCGGATACCCCCACCAATAAAGCTTTTGTCGCCGATTACCGTGCCGCATACAAGAAAGATCCCCCGCAGTTCTCAGCTCAGGCGTTTGCCGCGGTGCAGCTGTTTGCCGAAGGACTGCGCAGGGTTGAGGCCGTTACCAGGAAGAAAATAACCCAGATGGAACTTTCTATCGTGCGAACAGAGTTGAACAAAGCGTTGCGGAGCGGCCCGTTCAGTACTCCGCTCGGAGAGATATCGCTTGACAAGGATGGGGAAATCAACCAGAAGACATTCTATGTTTCCCGGATAAAGATGGATGCTACCGGCAAAAACGGATCATTTGTGATTGTGAAATAATGAAATAATATGACAGGAGAGCGGGAGTTCCCCTCCCGTACAATTATGGACGCAGTACAGTTGCTACAGAACCTTCTCAACGGCATCAGCATCGGCAGTGTCTATGCCATTTTCGCGCTCGGTTATACGCTGGTTTTTTCCATCCTCGGTATCATCAATTTCGCTCACGGCGCTGTTTTCACACTCGGTGCCTATCTGACGTACAGTATGTCGGTCGGACAGTTCGGTATCAGCGGACTGCTGGCCGGCCTCCAGATCCCGTACCAGTTTTCATTCTCCCTGTCACTGCTGCTCGGGGCCGTTCTTTCGGGAGCGGCGGGCGTTCTGGTGGAACGGCTCGCCTTTCGGCCGCTGCGTTCGCGGGGAGCCGACCCGCTTTTGGCGCTGGTGAGCAGTCTCGGTGTCGCTCTTGTTACCGTAAATGTCATTCAATACCTGGTCGGGTCGGAGAATTATTCGTTTCCTGCCGACGTGTACGGCGATCTTCCGCCCGCCTTCATGTTTCACTTCGGCGGCAAGATGGTCGTAATCCGTACCGTTCAGGTAATCATTTTTTCCGTCAGTATGCTGATTCTCGCGCTGCTCGGCTATTTGATCAACTTTACCAGAACCGGGAAGGCGCTCCGGGCCGTTGCCGAAAACGCTGCTACTGCCAGTCTGCTCGGGATCAACGTCGATCGTTTCATTCTCTACACATTTTTTCTTTCCGGATTTCTCGGCGGGATGGCGGGGAGTCTGGTCGGCACCAGTTTCGGCATCGCCGGACCATACTTCGGGGTTGCCTATGGCCTCAAAGGGTTGGCGGTGATCGTAATGGGTGGTTTGGGAAGTGTTCCCGGAGCCGTTGTCGGTGGTCTGGTGATCGGCCTGGCGGAAGCCTTTGTTCCGGCCGACTACAGTGCCTATAAAGATGCGGTTGCCTTTGCGTTTCTCTTTGCCGTGCTCCTTGTCCGTCCACAAGGCTTGCTGGGGCGCGCACAGATTCAAAAGGTCTGAGGGATGGAAGAGTTTCTCCAGAATTACGGTTTTTTACTGGTGACCCTGGTGCAGCAGTCATTGCTGGCATTAAGCCTCTATTTCCCGCTGACCGCCGGTCAGTTGAGTCTCGCCGCTCCCGGGTTTTACTCGCTCGGAGGATACATCGCGGCTATCATGGCAACTGCCGATTATTTCGCCCCCTGGCGCGACGCTCTCGGCTGGGCCATTTTCCCGCTTGAGTGGCTGATTGCGGCTATTGCCAGTGCGCTACTGGCATTTCTTGTCGGTATTCCGGCCCTGCGTCTCAGAGGCATTTATCTCGCGCTTGCTACCATCGCCTTTGTCGAAATTCTCCGGGTGCTCTGTCTGAATCTTGACATAACCGGCGGAGCAGTCGGTATTTTCGGTATTCCGCAACTGTTCGAAAGCAGATGGGGGTACATATGGACATTTGGTCCGCTTCTGGCTGCTACACTCTTTTTTGGCTATCGGCTTGATCGTTCGCGGGTAGGAAGGGCGTTTAAAGCGATTCGCGAGGACGAGCTGGCGGCGGGTGCGATGGGAATCGATGCCACGCGCTACAAGGTGCTTGCCTTTGTCATCGGAGCGGTGCTTGCCGGAATCGTCGGCGCGATGAGCGCCCCCTTTCTCAATACCTGGAATGCCCGCCAGGGGACCTTCGATGCTTCCATATCATACCTGGCATACGTCCTGATCGGAGGCGGCCGTTCCCTCTGGGGACCGGTGCTCGGCGCGGTGCTGCTGGCATCGCTTCCCGAGCTTCTCCGTCCGCTCAAGGATGCGCGCCTGATCATCAACGGCGTACTGCTGGTTATTGCCACCGTGTACCTTCCACAGGGGATTGTAGGGGCCCTGCACAGGCTGAAACAGATAGCTCTGAGTCGCGGTGCGGCAGCAAGGGGGGGCGATGGGCGTCATCCTTGAAGCGCGGGCTTTGCAGCGCAATTTTGGCGGGCTGGTGGCTGTCGACTCGGTTTCCTTTGCGGTGGAAGAGGGGGAAATATTCGGCTTGATCGGTCCCAACGGAGCCGGTAAGTCGACGCTGTTTAACCTCATGACCGGTCTTACGCCGGCAAGTGGCGGCACTTTTACCTTTCGTGGAGAGACATTGACCGGGATGCCACCGCATCGCATCGCTGCGCTCGGCATCGGTCGCACCTTTCAGAACATACGCCTTTTCAAGGGGTTGACCGCCCTTGAGAACGTCAGGATTGCCCGGCACAGCCGAACCGTTACGGGGCTCCTGGGTGGTGTTTTCGGCTCCGGAAAAAGCCGCATGGAGGAACTGTCCGTTGAAAAAAAAGCGTGGAAGATCCTGGCGCTGGTTGGCCTGGCTGATCGGGGCACGGAGCTGTCAGACAATTTCTCGTATGGAGAACAGCGGCGGCTGGAGATCGGGCGGGCCCTTGCACTTGACCCGACGGTTTTGCTCCTCGACGAACCGGCTGCCGGAATGAACGCGGCCGAGAAACAGACGCTGACCGGTTTCATTCGTGAAATTCGCGCCCGGTTCAATCTGACGGTGTTGCTGATCGAGCATCATGTGCCTCTGGTCATGGGACTTTGCGACCGGATTGCCGTGCTTAATTTCGGTGAATTGATTGCAATCGGCTCACCGGCAGAGGTGCAGAAGAATCCGGCGGTTATAGAAGCGTATCTGGGGGCGGAGTAATGGCGCTCCTGGAACTTGAAAACCTCCGTATCTCCTACGGATCGATTCAAGCGGTACGCGGCGTCGATCTCACGGTTGACAGCGGCGAAATTGTGACGCTGATCGGAGCGAACGGAGCGGGCAAGAGCACAACGCTCCGTGCGATATCGCGGCTGCTCAAGGTACGGGAGGGGCATATCCGTTTCGACGGCAGGGACATTACCGCTCTGTCACCTGACGCCGTGGTGCGTTCCGGCATTGCCCAGAGTCCCGAGGGGCGTCAGGTGCTGGCTCTGCAAAGCGTTCAGGATAATCTGGAGCTGGGCGCCTACGTTCGCCATGACCGCGCCGCGATCAACGAGGACATTGCCCGTATGTATGCGCTCTTTCCGCGTCTGGAAGAGCGTAAAAACCAGTATGCGGGAACGCTTTCCGGTGGCGAACAGCAGATGCTGGCCATTGCCAGAGCGCTGATGAGCCGCCCCCGGTTGTTGTTGCTTGACGAGCCGAGTCTTGGCCTGGCTCCGCTCATCGTACTGGATATATTTTCGATCATTCGTGCGCTTAACGCCGAAGGGGTAACGATTCTCCTCGTCGAGCAGAACGCCAGGCTGGCGATGCAGCATTCCCACCGTACCTACGTCCTCGAAGCCGGCCAGATTACCTTTTCCGGCCGGTCACAGGAGCTTCTCTCGGATGAGCGTGTCCTGCACGCCTATCTTGGCGGGTAGGTGGGAATCTTTATTTAGTTGCCCGCGCTGTTTCAGGAAATATCAGTACCAGAAGCTGTCCTCAATGAAGTAACCGATTCCGGAAAAGATGATTTCCCTGCAGTACATCTGGCACAGCAACCCTGGGGTGCAAATGTATTGGAACTGCCGGAATCTCGTGATCTGGTTGAAGATCTCTGTCGCTCGGAAGGCGAATAGCCCGTTTCTGAAGCACCTGAGGCGTTTAATTTCAGAGATGTAGGCGTTTTTCGCACGACGTACCAAAAGTATATACCCCAGGCCGGCACTTGGAGCGCACAGGATAGTGACGATTTTCTTCGTGCCACGGCAGTATTTGAAAAGGTGGATGAGGATATGTGGAAATAATTTTTCCCGGTGCCTGCCGTGCGCTAATGTGCCTCGCTCCAGTTGGCTCCGTAACTGATATCAACCTTCAGCGGTACCTTTGTTTCGACCGCGTGCTCCATTTCCTCTTCCACCAGCAGCTCCATCTTCAGCAGTTCATCTTCCGGCACCTCGAACACCAGTTCGTCGTGTACCTGCATAATCAGACGACTTTGCAGCTGTTCCGAGCGGATGCGGGAATCAACCCGGATCATGGCACATTTGATGATATCGGCGGCTGAACCCTGGATCGGGTAGTTTATGGCGTTGCGGCGGGCAAAGGCCTGTATGTTGCCGTTGCTGCTTCCGATGTCGGGAATCGGGAGCCGGCGGTTCAGGATTGTTCTTACGCAGCCGTTCTTTTCAGCTTCCAGTATGCAGGAGTCCAAAAATGCGATGGCCCCATGGTGCCGTTCTTTATATGCGTTGATGAAATCTTCAGCGGTTTTGCGGGCGATGCCGAGTTGCTTTGCCAGCGAGAAGGAACCCTGGCCGTAGATAATGCCGAAATTGATGGCCTTGGCCTGGCGCCGCATCTCAGGCGTGACCATTTCGGGAAAAAGCCCGAAAATCTCCGAGGCGGTGCGGGTATGGATGTCTTCATCGTTCGCAAAGGCGTGACAAAAAACCGTGTCGCCGGAAAGATGTGCCAGCACGCGGAGTTCGATCTGGGAATAGTCGGCGGACAGGATAACGTGCCTTGGCGGGGCGATAAAGGCGTGGCGGATGCGGCGCCCCTCTTCGGTGCGAATCGGGATGTTTTGCAGATTCGGGTCTGACGACGAGAGTCGTCCGGTATTGGTTACGGTCTGGTTGTACGATGTATGCACCCGGCCGGTGCGGCGGCTGACCAGGCGGGGCAGGGCATCCGTATAAGTCGATTTGAGTTTGGCAACAGAGCGGTAATCAAGAATCAGGCGGGCGATTTCATGCTCTTCGGCAAGGGATGCCAGTACCTCGATATCGGTCGACCAGCCGGTCTTGCCCTTGTTTTTTTTGCCGCTTTTCAAGCCGAGCCGATCGAAGAGTACCTCGCCCAGCTGTTTGGGGGAATTAAGATTGAATTGTTCTCCCGCCAGAGCATACACCTGCTCTTCAAGGGTTTTCATTCGCCCGGCGAAGTCGGTTGACAGGCTGTTCAGGAGCGTGCTGTCCAGAAGAACACCATGGTTCTCCATTTCTGCAAGGATAGACAGCAACGGCATCTCGACCGTGTGAAACAGGATGTCGTCACCCCCGGTCGTCAACAGCGGGCCGAATTTTTGACGCAAAAGCCATGTGGCATCCGCATCTTCCGCCGCGTAGCGTGCCGCCGCTTCCAACTCCACTTCGGAAAAGTTCTTTTGCTCTTTGCCGCTCCCGACGACATCACTGTAACTGATCATGCGGTGATTCAGCTGCTCCTGCGCCAGGGCGTCCAGGCCGTGCCCCTGACGTGACGGATTGAGCAGATAGGAGGCCAGCATGGTGTCGAACCAGACCCCGGCCAGCGTGATGCCGTTGTTGGCCAATACCTGCATGTCAAACTTGATGTTCTGGCCGACCTTGCGCAGGGCAGGATTCTCCAGCAGGGGGCGCATTCGGTCGAGAACGCTGTCACGGGGGAGCTGGGTGGGGTCCAGGTGCCCTCCCCCCTCCCGGCCCCCCCCCGCTGGGGGGAGGAGCACATTCTTTTCATCTGCGTAGTGAGCAAATAACGTTCCCTCCCCCAGCGGGGGAGGGGCAGGGAGGGGGGGAGTTGTCACATGACCGACCGGGATATAATACGCCTCATGGTCACGGTATGAGAATGAAAGTCCGACAATTTCCGCTTGTCGCGGGTCAAGACTGGTCGTCTCCAGGTCAAAGGCAAACTCGCCGGCCTGCTCCAGTGCGGTTATCAGAGCTTCGAGCCCTTCCGTCGTGGTAACGGTATGGTAATCTTCCGTGGAAAGGGTGGACGTACCGGTTAATTCCTTTATTAGGGAAGTAAACCCGTATTTTTTGAAGAACGCGTTCAGTGTTTCCTGGTCCGGTTCGCGGGCTTTCAGCGTCTCCGGGTCAACTTCAAGAGGGACATTGCACTCTATCGTTGCCAGCCGCCGTGACAGCAGAGCCTGCTCACGGAACTCACGCAGCTTTTCACCATTTTTCCCTTTAACCTCTCCGGCCCTTTCCAGGAGTCGCTCAAGCGAACCAAATTCGACAATCAGCTTGGTGGCTGTTTTTTCTCCAATGCCGGGAACACCGGGAATGTTATCGGATGAATCGCCCGCCAATCCCAGGATATCGGTTACCAGTTCGGGGCCGACACCAAAACGCTCAACCACCCCGGCAATCCCCGTCTCCTTTCCTTTCATGGTATCCAAAAGGGTGACACGATCGGTTACGATCTGCATCAAATCCTTATCGCCGGTAAC
Source organism: uncultured Geobacteraceae bacterium (assembly GCA_903930585.1). Classification (GTDB taxonomy): domain Bacteria; phylum Desulfobacterota; class Desulfuromonadia; order Geobacterales; family Pseudopelobacteraceae; genus JACRCG01. The sequence continues at coordinate 22,506 of CAIYZD010000743.1, forward strand.
AACCACCACCTTGCCACCACGGTCAGCAAAGCGCCCGGCCAGGGCACCGATAATGTCGTCAGCTTCGTATCCCTGAAGCTCCAGCGTCGGAATGTTGAACCCCCGCACAACCTCACGAATCGGCTCCATCTGCATGCGCAGGTCATCCGGCATTGCGGCGCGGTTGGCCTTGTATTCCGGGTACATCTCGGTGCGAAATGTAGTTCTCCCGGCATCAAAGACAACGGCAACATGCTGCGGGTTGTAATCCTTGAGCAACTTGAGCAGCATCTGGATAAATCCGTAAATAGCGTTGGTGGGATGACCGGAAGGGGAGGAAAGGTGACGGATGGCGTAGTAGGCGCGGTAGATATAGGAGGAGCCATCAACCAGATAGAGTGTTTCATGTGTGCTCATTGTTTTTCCTCGTCGCAAGAGATTTGCTGTGTGAACAGGGCAAATGCCATTGCAGGGCGTTTGCTCGATTCGCGCATCGCAAACTGTAACCCGTCGAAGCGCCATCCCTTGGAACTCCAGCTGTTGAGAACGGTTTCAATCTCAACATCGGTGACCATTGCGATTTCAACAACTTTATAGGTCAGCATGGTGGTGTTCTCCCGCTATTCAGGCTCCGGCATCATAAAAAAAGGCGGCCCGAAGCCGCCTTGTAAGAGTCTGAGTGCAGCGTGTTATTTTTGGAAACCAAGCTTGGTGGAAATCTCTTCTCCCGCTTTCAGTACCAGTGGAACCAGTTCATTTTTGATCCGCTCGTCGGAGAAGCGCATTGACGGCCCGGAAATACTGACGGCACCGATAATGCGGCGGGTATAATCACGAATGGGAGCGCTTACACACTTGACACCGGTATCAAGCTCTTCATCGTCATACGCATACCCTTGCTCGGAAATTGTTTTCAGTTGTTTTTTCAAGGTATCGCGATCAGTAATAGTATTGGCCGTATAACTTTTCAGTTCTTTCGACGGGAGATAGTATTCAAGTTCTTCATCGCTCATGTGCGCTATCTGTACCTTGCCGGCGGCGGTACAGTAGGCCGGCAGTCTCGAACCTACCCGCGGAACAACCCTGACGGTCATTGCGGTTTCGACCACATCAAGATAGACGATGTTGAAGTCTTTCAAAATTGAAACGTATGTTGTTTCATTGCACTCGGCAACCAATGCTTCAAGCACCGGTTTCGACTGCCTCAGGAGTCCCATCTGTTTGATGAAGGTCTGGCCGAGCTCAAGAGTTTTGAGTCCGAGACGGTAGTTCTCCGTCACCTTGTTCTGTTCGATGTAACTGCGGGATTCAAGTGTCGCAAGCAGCCTGAACACATTATTTTTGTGAAGCTTCAAGCGCTTGCTCAGTTCAGTGACACCCAGTTCATCAACTTCACCATGAAACTGCTCCAGAAGGTCGAGTGCGTGGGACACTGCCTGTATAAGATATTCCGATTTTTCTTTTTTTGCCATGACGACGAGTCCTTTTCATGAGTGAGAATGATAGAAAGTGAAATGCAACATATCAATATGTAACATATAATTTAATAACAGGCAAATTGCCTCACTTATTACACTCTTTTCCGAAATGATAGAATAATGTTTTACAATTGTCAAGGACGAAAAATTACTTTATATTAAAATTTCGAATAAGATCGACGTGTCTGCGTGATGGCGGCGCAGTCAGACGAGGATGCTATGCTGAACCTTCGTAAGAAAATACTGGTGGCAATTGACGGTTCTCCACAATCCGACAAGGCTGCTGAAGAAGCTGTCCGGCTTGCCGCCGGCAATCAGAGTCAATTTAAAAGCCGGATTTACGCGTTGCTGGTGCTTCCGAATGCGCCGACTTCGACCTACACAGACTTCGTGCCGTCAGTGCCGATGACCGAAACAAAAAAATGGGATGAACTTCGGGAACGCATATTTTACGTCGTTGAAAAGTGCGCGGCTGAACATGATATTCCCCTGGAGATGATTGTCGAATATGGTGATCCGGCAGATAAAATCATTACACTTGCCAAACGTGAAGAAATCGATGTGATCGTTATCGGCAGCTCAGGAAAAGGCTTTATCCAGCGCCGAATCAAGGGGAGTGTTTCTCACAAGGTAGCCAGTAATGCGGCCTGTTCTGTTTTTATCGTAAGAGGCTGATGCTGAATGGATCCCTGTTGATACGTCCTTCCGTTCATCCGGGCGACATGGTACGTGAAAATGTCCGATGATACTCCGAAAAAACATCCCTGCGCTGATTGCCAGTGCTGTCAGTGGTGTTCGGATGACCGTTGCCGCCTCTGCCTGAAACGAACCGACTGTCGCCGGCGCCGGCGTTCCATTGCGGAACAGATTGCCGTGTACGATGCCCTGAACTCCCCGGATGGTGACGGGCTGACATAGCCACTTCGCACCGTTTGTCCCGTTGTCGCAGTTGAATACAGGTAGATGACTATCAGGGAGATAGTGCTTTATTGTCGAAGGCCAGAATATTTCACTTGGAATGATAAGGCGTAATATGGTAAAAAGTAGGATATTAAAAATTCAGGAGGTCGCAGGTGAAAAAAACAGCATTAGTAGTTCTCAGTATTGCCGCTCTCGCCCTTGCAGGATGCAAAGACAAACCAAAAACTGAGGCTCCGGCCGCAGCTCCACAGGGACAGGCGCCGGCTGGGCAGCCGGGGGCAGCAGCTCCGGGCGGAGATCCGCACGCTGGTATGAAAGCACAGGAAATTGCTGCTGGAGTGGGTAAGAAGGGAACTGTTACCCAGACCATGAACTCCGGTGGTTATACCTATGTGGAAGCGGCTGACGAAGCAGGAGCAAAAGTATGGATGGCGTTACCTGAGTTGAAAGTTGCCAAAGGTGACAAGATTGAATACCCGGATACCCCCCCTCTGACTAACTTCCAGAGTAAAACACTGAACAGGACTTTTGAAAAGATCCTCTTTGTGCCTGGTATCAGGATTGTAAAGTAATCTTCAGGATAATCTGCACCTGACGGGGTCACGAAAGTGACCCCGTTTTTTATGGTGTTTGTGCCGCCTTTGATGGGGCGTGCTCCGGAACGATACTGAGCACCCTCTCATAGCACACCTTTCCTTTTTTTATTCTTCCACGTCCGGTAAACAGATCACCCAGTAGCAGCCACCCCCACGGATTTTCCGGCTGCCGTTCCGTTACCTCCTGCAATTCCTGTTCGGCCTTATCGTATTCACGACGCTGACGGTACCATTCTGCCGCTAGTACGTTCGTCGTAAAGCAGTATCCGAGGTGTTTCTTCTGGCGTTTGAAACGCTCAGGATCATTCAGGCGATTGTTTGTCAGTTCTTTGAGAAGGCGAACAGTTGAAGGTCCACGCGTAGATGTGACGTAAAGTGCCGCCGGGCGGGTATCCGCAAAAATGCCGGGGGTTGCCGCTCCGGTTGCAATGGCGTCTTTATAGAGTCTGGTACCCGGATAATAGGCAAGCGGAGAAACATAGCCGTCATCTGGATGGATATGGCGGACAAGGTCAATGGTCTGCCGGATATCCTCGCTTGTTTCTCCCGGAACGTCACTGATCAGGTAAATCGACAGATTGATACCGATCTCGCCGACCAGCGCACAGGCGTGCTCAATCTGTGCCGGAGCGATGTTTTTACCCAGTTGCCGGAGTATACGCGGCGAGCCTGATTCGACGCCGAGCTGAATGCATTCGCAGCCGGCCCGTTTCATTTCGATTAACAGCTCTTCGTCAATCGCAGTGACTCTTGACTGGCAGTTCCACAGTATATGAAGTTCCTGCTTCTGCAGCAATGAGCAGAATTCAAGGACACGCTTCCGGTCGGCGGTAAAGGTGTCATCACGGATCGAAAAATAGATCAGACCGTATGTGTGACGAATATACCGAATCTCTTCAACAATTGCATTCGGTGAGCGGAACCGGACTTTTCTCCCCCAGAAATCGGGTGAGCTGCAAAAAAAGCAGGTGGAAGGGCAGCCACGGGTTGTCACAATAAACTCGGATTGCAAATCGATATCAAGGCCGACCGATATGTCAAAGTAGCGTGCAGGCAGTGGCAGACTGTCAAGATCATCACGGTTTTTCCGTTGGGGAGTGATCGTGATTTTTCCGTTACGGCGAAACGCTAGTCCCGCGATAGTGCGCCATTCGGCGCCGGTTGACAGTTTTTCCGTCAATTCCAGCAGCGTCGACTCTCCCTCGCCCAACACCACGATATCCACCGGTGAATCTTTTACCAATATGTCTTCATAGCAGAAGGTTGCGTGTCCCCCCCCCATTACAATGGTGCTGCCCGGGAGAAGGGCACGGCACGTTCGTGCAAGTTCCAGTGACGTATGCCTGTTATGAGTCCATTGGGAGATTCCGATGACATCCGGTCTGAACGTCAGTAATTCATGGGAAATATCGGAGGACGTCCAGCCGGAGAAGTTGGCCAGAAGCGAGTCATATCCGGCTTCGCGCAAACAGGCGTGCAGGTAGCATACCCCGGTCGGGACGAGACTTATATACGGGTCATTACGGTGTGGTAACCCCGATTGGTAGGTGAGCAGGATCTTCATGGCGAAAAAAAATCCGGGTCAGGTGACCCGGATTTTGTATTCATGCGCATGCAGATAAGGCATGCGTTATTTTGCAAGGTTGAGAGACACGCCAAGCGTGTCATTGGTCAAGATCTCATTTTCATTTTCTTCTTCGACACCAAGCAGAAGATCATTGAAATTGATAGTGTCGGAGGCCGTATTCGTCATACGCCGGGCCCCAAGATAGCGCGACAGGTAGTAGGGGGTGTCCATGGTTGAGATGACAACGCGGTGTTCGCGTGAAGAAGCGTGGATCATCTTGCGGTTGCCAAGATAAATACCGACGTGTGAGGGAAAGCTGGCATAGGTTTGGAAAAAGACGAGATCCCCTTTTTTAAGATCACCGCGCACGACCTCATTGCCGACATAAAATTGTTCACGGGCGGTTCGGGGCAGCTTGACGCTCTGCTCGCGAAATACCTGCTGGGTGAAACTGGAACAGTCAAGATCGCTACGGCTGGTACCTCCAAAACGATAACGGGCGCCAAGAAAGCTGTAGGCGCTTTTTTTCAGGCTGCTGATAGCCTGGTTGGCTTCAAGGTTTTTTGCGAGGTCAACCGGGTGGTCCGATTCCAGATCGGTTAACTCGGCAAGAGTAGTGGACAGTTCTTGCTCATTTAATAGATCCTTGTTGATCAGCTGAAGTCTGTCGTTGCTGACAACGGGATATTTCGGCGTATCGTTGGCCGCCACAAGGAGCAGAACCTGACCCGGTTTAACCCTGTTCCCCTTCAAACCGTTCAAATTTCTGATTTCAGCCATTTTGACGCCGGTCTTTTTGGCAATTTTTGGGAGCGTATCTCCCTTGAAAACTTTATACGTATCCTGGCGTATTGCAGCTGTGCTCTTCTGAGATTCGGCGTGTGACGGTATGATCAGGCGTGTACCTTTGGAAACGTGGGAAGCGGTCAGGTTGTTGACGGATTTAAGTTCATCAACGGAAACGTGATATTTCCGCGCAATTGACTGAAGCGATTCGCTTCTTCGTACGACATGGGATTTTGAAGCCAGAACCAGCTGAGGCAGTGACAGGAGTATGAGGCAGATCGCAGCAACAATACGAATATGGGCCATGTTCCCTCCGGTTTGTTCTTTAATTTGACAAGGAAGAGTTTTTTTATATAACAACAAGCAGTAAAAGTCAATTCTTTGTTACATCTTCGGGATAACCATAAGCAACAAATGCGCCAATTCTAACGCCGCGGACGCCTGTCACGAGCAGAAAGTGTAATTACGATCGGAGTATCGCGTAGCACGGATACCTGCTTTTCCGGAACCCGCAGATTTTTCAGGTACTCTTTTCCCCGTATCAATTGAGTCGCATCGATATCTTCGGTGGTAACCGAAGATATATGCGAGACCTGGCTGGCGGGACCCTCTATATCGACCGAAGCGGGCTCGCACGTGATGCGTAAAGATGCCTGTCCCAATGGCAGTCTCCCCTTGATCGCCGCTTTTATAGGCACATTCTTGCGCAGTTTTTTTTCTGCTGAAACACGAATGCTGGAAGGGGATACTGATGTTATGATCATGCCGGACGGGACGACGATATCGGCGTGATTGACTCTGATTGCCGTGGTTCCTTCCGATACTCCGGACGCATCGACTTCGGCGGTAAGGTCGAGTTTTGAGGGTGGCGGGGCAAGGCTTGACATGGCTTTCAGTTGAACGGTCACATCCTCGGGAAGTGTGTGGAGCAACACGATGCTGTCCGGAACGCCATGCAGTCGTACGGGGGCGGTTACCGTGGTAATCTGTCCCTGTCGAGTCGTTATCAGTCCCCAGAAGACGCAGACGCCAAGCAGAAGCGCAACTTTCGGGAATAAATTTGAAAAAAATCGTTGTCGCAATGTGATGCGGGGAGCTTCGAGTTCGCTTTTCAGCAGTTCATCCAATGCCAGAATCAATTCGGATGGGGTGCTCATTCGGCGCAGTGTTCCACCGGTTACCAGAGAAACTTCACCACGTTCCTCCGAGATGGTGACTACAACAGCATCGCTCCGTTCCGACAGGCCAAGAGCTGCCCGGTGGCGGGTGCCCAGGTGTTGAGGGACATCGGGGCTGACCGAGAGCGGCAGGTGGCAGGCCGCCTTTTCGATCCTGCCGTTATTGATGAGTGCCGCGCCATCATGAAACGGGGCGCCATCATAAAAAATCGATTCCAGCATTTGCGGTGAAATCTCGCAGTCAAGCACGATTCCGTTGGTCAATAAATCGTGCAGGGATTCATTTCCCTGGAAAACAATCAGGGCTCCAGTTTTGTTGGCTGCCATCCGGAATAGTGTCTCGGCAATGTCCTGAAACTGACCATGCTGGGTTTCCTGCCGGCTGTCGAGGATATGGCGCAGGAGGCTGAATCGGTACAGTGCCTGCCGGATTTCAGTCTGAAAGACGACTATTATGAGAATAATCAGGACAGTGCCGAGTTCCTGCAGTACCCAGCTGGTCATATACAGATCGAGAAAGCGGGTTGCAAAGTAAATAAGGGTTACAATACCCAGTCCGATCAGTACCTGAATGGCACGTGTGCCGCGAAACCAGGAGTACAGCTGGTAGAGCAGAAAAGTCATGATCAGTATGTCTGCAATATCCTGAATGCGGATGGTGGGTATCACTTAGTTACGGCTCCTTTTATGCACGCGGGGTGGTTTTTTCTGGTTAATGACGGACAAAATGTGCTACATAGACACGCCGTTTTTATAGCACTTAAATCCGTTAAAAGGTAGTGGAAACGAATGTTCAGGCTTTCTGATAAAGGGGAAAAAATTCAACAGATGTTCGGGGCAATCGCCCCGCGCTACGATTTTCTGAACCGGCTCCTGAGTTTTGGTATTGACCGGCGGTGGCGTACGAAAGCAGTGCGGTTGCTCAAATACCGAGAAGGCTCCCGCATTCTGGATGTGGCCACCGGAACCGGTGACGTGGCACTGGAAATTGCTCTCAGGACACCTGAGTCGGTTAAAATTACCGGCGCCGATTTTTGCAAGGAAATGGTTGATCTCGGGGTGATAAAGGTAGCGGCGTCGCCGTATGCCGACAGGATTGATCTGCGGGTCGCTCCCTGCGAGGATCTGCCGTTTGCCAATAATACCTTTGATTCGATCACCATTGCATTTGGCATCAGAAACGTTGTCGACAGAAAATTGGGACTTGCCGAGATGTGGCGGGTGCTCCGTCCTGGCGGCCGGATGATCATCCTGGAGTTTTCCACGCCGCGTTCCACGCTGTTCAGGCAGCTCTACTATTTTTACTTCCGGCGGCTGCTTCCGGTGGTCGGGGGGCTCTTTTCCCGCTATAACGCCTACAAGTACCTGCCCGACTCCGTTCTTGAATTTCCGTCACAAGGAGAATTCTCGCAGATGATAGCCGATACCGGTTTCCGCAATATTCATCTCCATGAACTGACATTCGGGATTGCCACGATTTACGTCGGTGAGAAAGAGTAGCAGATTCGGCAGAATGGTTACATTGACAGAAAAGGCGGCCACTTTGCCGCCTTTTCTGTTTTGATTCTCCGGGATTATTTCCCGCAACACTTCTTGTATTTGAGGCCGCTGCCGCAGGTACACGGATCATTGCGACCGATCTTCGTTACCGTCACCGGTTTCGTGCGAACCATCTTCCCGTCGGTAAAATACCAGCGCCCATCTTTTCGCTTGAATTGTCCCGCTTCGTGATGTTCCCGGTTAGTGCCATTTTCGATGAAACGGGCGATGAATTCAACTTCTCCGATCGAATCGTCAACTCCGCCCCTGTGTGTGCCGATGATTTCAAGCCCCTGCCACTCGGATGATTCGGCCCAGGTTTTGGTGCCGGCATGATCGTACCCCTGGCGGTGGTCAGGGTGCGTCGTTTCAAAGATAAAATCCATCCGGGCGAAAACATAGGCTGAATAGCGGGCACGCATGAGTTGTTCGGCACTTTGTGCCGGCCGGTTGTCGTTTATTATCTGTTCACAACAGTCGGCGTAAGGATTTCCGCTTCCGCAGGGACATAGGGTCATGGTTGATTCTCCTTAAGGGTAATGGTTGTTTTGGTGACACATTACCGGTTCATTTGTCAAATACTATCTTAAAATAGAGCTTGTCTGAAACATGTTTTCTCTGTATCGTTAACGGTTCGAAAAACCGAGAAGGAGTACGCCCGCTTGAAAAAACTGCGCACCATAGGTACCCGAGCAGTATTGATAATTATTCCGGTTGTCCTTGCGGCGTGTTCCGACGGCGCCGTTATCGACCCAGGGGGGAAGAGCCCGCGGACCGCCACGGCAGCCTTTGCAGCCGCGACGACTGCAACCAGGAAGGCTGCGGCGTTTGCCGCAACGACTACCGCTGCCCGTAAAGCTGCGGTTTTTGCCGCAACGACTACTGCTGTGAGGAAAGCAGCGTCTTTTGCGGCGACGACCAGTGCTGCCCGCAAGGCAGCGGTTCCCAAAATAAAATATAACGCCGGCGAGAGCCCGGAGTATGCCCAAAAATGCGGCTGGCCGGTCAAATGCCCGCCACCGCTTCCCGGTTCGATTCTGCCGGATAAGCGTATTGTAGCCTACTATGGTAATCCGCTCTCGAAAAAAATGGGGGCGCTCGGGGAATATCCCAAGGATGAAATGCTGAAGCGTCTGAAAGGTGAAGTGGCCAAGTGGCAGGCGGCTGATCCGGCAACTCCCGTACAGCCCGCCCTGCATCTGATTGCCGTAGTGGCGCAGGGGGAACCGGGAAAAGCCGGTAAATACCGGATGATTATGCCGGACAAAATTATAAACCAGGTGTATGGATGGGCCAAAGAAGCGGGGGCGCTCATGTTTATCGATATCCAGACCGGGCATGACGATATCCGCTCGGTGCTGCCCCGTTTTGAATGGATTTTGAAGAATCCCGACGTACACCTCGGGATGGATCCGGAATTCAACTTGATAAAAAGCGGCAAAAAACCGGGGAAGAAGATCGGTACCTACGACGCGGTGGATATCAACTACGCTTCCGGGTATCTGAAAGATCTGGTCAAAAAAAACAATCTGCCGCCCAAGGTATTTACGGTGCATCGTTTTACCCGTAATGGCGTCACGAATGCGAAAAAAATCGTGCTCCACCCCGAAGTGCAAATGGTCATTCATATGGACGGGTGGGGCGCTCCCTGGCTGAAGCGCGATTCGTACAAGGATTATGTCGTTGCCGAGCCGGTGCAATATACCGGTTTTAAACTTTTTTATCACAACGACACGAAAAAAGGTAACCCGCTGCTGACCCCGAAGGAAGTGCTCAAACTGAATCCAAAGCCGCTTTATATTCAGTACCAGTAGCCGGCCAGTACTCTGATGTTGCTCATATTCCCACCCGTTGCCAAAGCGTGCGAACCTCCGGCCGGCATAGCCCGGCTGGCAGCCTTTTTGAAAGTTCATGGGGTGCCGTGTCGCATGCTCGATGCCAATCTGGAGGGGCAGCTCTGGCTGGTGGAGCAGCCGCCGGTCACCTCAGATACATGGAGCCGCCGGGCATACAAGGGGCGGGCGCGCAACGTGGCCGCGCTGCGTGATATAACTACCTACCGTGCTCCCGACCGTTATCGGCGGGCAATCAGCGATGTAAACCGTGTTCTGGCAATCTCGGCGACCGGGAGCGGTGTCGTCACCGGGTTGGCTGACTACCAGCACGCTACGCTTTCGCCGCTCCGGAGCGCGGACCTCTGTACTGCGGCGCAGCAACCGGAACGGAATCCGTTTTTTCCCTATTTCAGTCAGCGCCTGCCGGAGCTCCTCGCCGGTGTCGAATCTGTTGGTTTTTCACTTACCTATCTTAGCCAGGCGCTCTGTACGTTTGCCATGATCGGGTACCTCAGATCACGATATCCGCTGCTGAAAATTATCCTTGGCGGCGGTCTCGTTACCTCCTGGATGCAGCGTCCCGGCTGGTGCAGCCCGTTTGGGACGCTGGTTGATCACCTGGTTTCCGGTGCGGGTGAGGAACCGTTGCTGGCCCTTTTGGGGGGTGCGGGAGAAGCATATCGTCATGTCATCCCCGACTATTCCGAACTGCCGCTGCAGAATTATTTTTCTCCCGGCTTGATCCTTCCCTACAGCGCGTCACGTGGCTGTTATTGGAATCGGTGCTCATTCTGCCCGGAGCGGGCCGAAGGGAACGCCTATCATCCGGCGCCGGTTGCGCAGGTGTTGTCGGACCTGGAGCTGCTGATTGCGCAAAACGAGCCGCTCCTGGTTCATCTTCTGGATAATGCCATCAGTCCTGCTCTCCTACGTGCGTTGGCGGAACATCCGCCGGGAGTCTCCTGGTACGGTTTTGCACGCATTGATGAACAGTTGGCCGATCCGGATTTTTGCCGGGCGTTGAAACGCTCCGGTTGCCTGATGCTCAAACTGGGATTGGAGTCGGGCGATCAGGCGGTGCTTGACCGGATGGGCAAGGGGATCAATCTCGGCGTGGCCGCGCGGGTACTTCACAACCTTACGGAAGCGGGAATCAAAGTCTACTGTTACCTTTTGTTCGGAACGCCGGGGGAAACAGTGGAGGCGGCCCGGCGGACGCTGGACTTTGTTGTCAGTCACCAACAGGCGATTACGTTTCTCAATCTGGCCATATTCAATATGCCGCTTTATGGCGATGAGGCTGCGAAATATGGAGATACGCCGTTCTACGAAGGGGATCTTTCGCTCTACACCGCCTTCCGGCATCCGGACGGGTGGGACCGCAATCAGGTACGTCGCTTTCTGGAGGGCGAATTCAAACGTCACCCGGCCATCGCTGAAATAGTCCGGCGCGATCCGCCGCAGTTCAGTTCCAACCACGCCGCTTTATTAGAGTTCTGAATCCGTCACGGATTCAGGAGGGTTTCACACAATAAATTATCACCTTAACATTTTAGCGGTACCGTGTTATAAGGAGTACTTATTTTCGCGGGAGACGTATATGGAAGCTTTTGGCGGTTTTATGGTAATGATGAGTATCATCAGCCTGTTCCTGGCGGTGGTATGGTTGATCATGCCGTTTGTCGTTTTTGCGATCAAGGGGAAGCAGGACCGGACTCTGGAAGTTCTCGAAGCGATTGAAAAGCGGCTTGCGGTTCTTGAAACTGCTCTCAAGCCGGTTGATCCGGAGCGTAACCGGACCGTTTCGCCGGGACCCGGCGACAACACCGCCCAATCGGTTGATGATACATCATGTGAACATCCGGTGGAAAAGGCAGTATTTCCACTTCGCATTCAAGACGATACCAAGGCGGCAAGGAGGAAGCGACGTAGACGTACATATTTAGTACGTTGAGGAGCTGACGACGCAGCCAACGAAGGCGCCGCTTGAATGCGAATTGGAATAACACCGACTGAGCCTGAAACCGGGATTAACAGAGCCGGAAGCGGTACCCGTAGTGTAGAAAACTGGAGGATTGTAGCGATGCTGCTTCATGGAAAAAAAATAGTCATTTTTGGAGTTGCCAACGATAAAAGTATTGCCTGGGCGATTGCCCGGCTTTTTCATGAACAGGGAGCCGAGCTGGCGATAACGTATGCCGGAGAGGCGTTCGAAAAACGGGTCCGTCCCCTGGCGGAGTCAATCGGCGCCGTTGCAATACTCCCCTGTAATGTTACCAGCGACGATGAGATCGCTTCAGTATTTACCGAACTCGGCAGAGTCTGGGACGGTGTTGATATTGTCATACATGCGATTGCTTTTGCGAACAAGGAGGAGCTGAAAGGGACGATTCTGAATACAACCCGTGATGGCTTTGCCACCGCTATGGACATCAGTGTGTACTCTTTTCTGGCAATCATGAAGGCTGCCCAGCCGATGATGCAGGGGCGGGGCGGTTCTGCCGTGACGCTCAGCTATTACGGCGCGATGAAAGTATTTCCGAGCTACAACGTCATGGGTGTTGCCAAAGCGGCGCTGGAGGCATCGGTGCGCTATCTTTCCGAAGCGCTTGGCCCCGAGGGCGTCAGGGTAAACGCGATTTCGGCCGGTCCGATCCGCACGCTGGCTGCGGCGGGAGTCAACGGTTTTCATAATATTCTCAATCACGTCGAGTCGAAAGCTCCCCTGCGACGAACAATTACCCAGGAAGACGTGGCAAAATCGGCGCTCTACCTTTGCAGCGACATGGCCGGCGGCGTCAGCGGTGAGATCCATTATGTCGATGGCGGGTATAACATCATCGGGTTGTAGTTCCGGAGTATCCCTATTAAAGAAATATTCGGCAATCTTGCAGGCTTAAAATCAAGTCAGATCCAGTCTCTGGAGCGCCTGTACCGAAGGCGGGTGCCGGTAGCGGAGTTCTGTTCCCATGATCTGGCGGTTCGACTTGTCGAGCTTTCCAGCGACCTGCGCCGTCAAATAGGCATTCTCATCAACCGCGCCGGCAGTGTCGAATATGTCATTGTCGGTGATGAAAAAGGGGTGGTAATTCCCGAACTGCGTGACTACCCGCTCGGCAAACGGGTCATGCGCGGTCTACGTTTGATCCACACCCACCTGAAAAACGAGCCGGTCTCTGAAGATGATTTAACCGATCTTTCCCTGCTGCGCTTTGACCTGCTCGCCGCCTTGTCGTATACCCCCGGTACGTCCCGAATTTACGCCCAACTGGCCTGGCTCTCCCCTGATCAACGAGGAGCAAGCACGGTACTCGATCCGATTGCCCCGCTCGAACGCATTGACGTCGACTGTATTCACGCCATACCGGAACTGGAAGCCGATCTTGAAAAAGCGGCTCGCTCGGTAGTGAAGAACAAGGATATTCTCGAACGAGCCATCCTGATTTCCGTAACCACGTCCGGGACACGTCAGGACGCTGAAGATTCGATGGCCGAACTGCGCGAGTTGGCCCGCACCGCCCAGGTGGAAGCGCTGGATGAATTCATCCAGCGGCCGAAAACGCTTAACCCACGTTTTATGATGGGTGAGGGGATGATGCGTGACGTGGTCATCAGGGCGATGCAGCGTGGTGCCAGCATGCTGATCTTCGACCAGGAGCTGACGCCGGCCCAAATCCGGAGTATCTCCGCAATGACGGAATTGAAAGTTATCGACCGCAGCCAGTTGATCCTTGACATTTTTGCCCGGCGGGCGAAAACGCTGGACGGCAAAGTGCAGGTCGAGTTGGCCCAACTTAAATACCTGTTGCCGCGCCTGACCGGTCGCGGTGTGCAGATGTCCCGCCTGATGGGGGGGATAGGGGGGCGAGGGCCGGGTGAGACAAAGCTGGAAACCGACCGGCGCCGTATCCGTGACCGGATCGCAAGTCTGGAACGGGAACTCAAAGAGCTTTCCCAGGGGCGCGACCAACGGAGAAAGCAGCGGGTTAAGGCCGGGGTTCCGATCATTTCGATCGTAGGGTATACCAACGCCGGAAAATCAACCCTGCTGAACGCCCTGACCAAGAGCGATGTCTTTACTGAGGATCTTCTCTTTGCCACACTCGATACCTCAAGCCGCCGTCTCCGTTTCCCGCGCGAGAGAGAGGTGATCATCACCGACACGGTCGGATTCATCCGCTCCCTTCCGAAATCGCTGCTGGGCGCTTTCAAGGCAACACTGGAAGAGATGCGCGATGCGGACCTGCTGCTGCATGTGGTGGACGCGTCGCATCCCCGTTTTGAGGATCAGATCGCTCAAGTGCGGGCTATTCTGGCGGAGCTGGAACTGGGAGATAAACAGGAATTACTGGTGTTCAATAAGTCAGATCTATTGGATGTTATGAGAAAAAAGGATACGGTGGGGTTTCTTAAAGTTCGTCAGTCAGCCAGGACACAGTTCAGTGTCACGGTGTCGGCCCACGATAGAAAGAGCCTTAAACCGTTGATGGACGAGCTGCAGCGGCGCTTCTGGCCGGAAGATGGAGTAGAGGTCGGGGATAGTACGAAAATTTCTCAACCGGTTTCTTGAACTCCCCGGCTTCCGCTTCCAAACTTACTCCTGTCGCAAAAAGTCGACCAGATCCTTATCCATTTTATGAAAGTGGTCGTTCAGCCAGTTACACATCATCTGGACTGCATTGAGTACCAGGATCGTACTCGCTCCTTCCTCCGCAAATTTTTCCTCCAGCCGTTTTACCTCACGAAAGAATTCGTCATGCTCCATTTTATGGACGTGGTAGTCGGGGAATCCGCACATTAATTGCAGTTTTTCCTCATCACGAAAATGTTTCCTGACGTAACGCTTCAGGAACCAGAGTAGTCTCGCAATCTCTTCCTCTCCCTTTTTAGCGCTGACAGCTTGCAGTAGATCGTCAACCTTGCGCAACAGTTCAATGTGCTGCTGATCGATCTCGGTATTGCCGGTTTTCATTTCATCCTGCCAGGTTGTAAGCATGGTGTTGTGATCCCCCACGGACAACTGATCTTGTAAAATTACTCAAACTGTTTTTTGAACTCTTCAATCAGCTGTCGTAATTCCGCTATTTCCTCGCGCAATCCGGCCACTTCCGTCTCAAGGTGTGCTATCCGCTCATTTTCCGCCATTACCCGTACCCGTGCAGCCTCGGGCGAGGCTTCGTGCTCTTCCGTCGGTGTATCCGGCATCCCGGAAAAAAGCTGGGCATAGCGCCCCTCTTTCCGTCCCGGCTGGCGGGGCAGCAGGGTAAGGAACGGCGTTTCCCGCTCAATTAATTCCATTTCTAAATCAAACATGCTATAATACACTCACTTTCCCAAGGGGGTGTGGTTATGGCACGCACAGCAAGTGGTCTTCATTTGCTCGACAAGGCAAAAGAACTTTTGGCTAATGCCAAGACGGTTAAGGAACTGAGACAAGCGCAGTCGGTCATTCTTCCTCTGGAGTTAAAGCTGTCTCTTGATGAGACAGCGGTTGTTACTGGTATATCAAAGAAATGGGTTTGTCAGCTCCGCAATGAGTTTATTCACGCTAATGGCATTATTGAGCGCAAGACCTCTCGCGGGGGCCGACATCGTGAGAATTTGTCATTGACACAAGAGTCTGATTTTTTAGCACCTTTTATTGAGAAAGCCAAAACTGGCGGCATATTGGTTGCAAACGAAATCAAGGATGCTTTGCAAATCCGATTGGGTCGAAGCGTTGCCTTGGCATCGGCCTATAATCTTCTTCATCGCCATGATTGGCGCAAGCTTGTTCCGGACAAGCGGCATCCAAAATCTGATCCGGAGGCCCAAGAGGCCTTTAAAAAAACTCCCGGAAATGCTGATAGAGATCAGCACAGAGTGGCCAGGAGAAGGGCCCATAAGGCTGATGTTCCAAGATGAAGCCCGTTTTGGCCGCATATCGGATGTCCGGCGCAGTTGGTGTCCCAAGCCATACCGACCGATGTGCCAGGCAATGATGACGCAGGAATATACTTACGCATATGCGGCTGTTTCTCCTGCTGACGGTATCCTTGATACCTTGATTCTGCCCCACGTCAACACCGTCTGTATGCAGATCTTTCTGGATGAAGTCGCAACACGGCATCCTGAAGATCGGATCGTTATGATTACAGACGGCGCTGGCTGGCATAATTCAGAATCACTGCTGATTCCAGAAAACATGCGTTTGGTAAAGTTGCCACCATATGCACCAGAACTTAACCCGGTTGAGCATATTTGGGATGATCTGAGAGAGAAGTCCTTTCATAACCGGGTTTTTAGCAGCATAGAGGCACTTGAACAGCATTTGTCCTCTTCGCTACGCGAAATGGAGTTGGACAATCAACGTGTACACTCGATTACTGCTTGGCCATGGATTATAAATGCACTATTGAATTAGAAATGGAATAAGCCGGGTCGGTGACAGCGCTGGTTATCCCGGTTTCGGCTATCCGAGTCCGGCACTGAGAAGGAAATTATGCAGCAGTTGCCGGGAAGTTGCGGTGTATGAATCTGCTTCGCGGGCAAACGCCGCGACCAATGCCCCGG
>CAIYZD010000744.1 GCA_903930585.1 uncultured Geobacteraceae bacterium
AGGATCATCTCTTCCGGGTAAAGGTACGGTAATTATGAACGGAATGCTACTAATGCATAATTGCATCAATTATGCAAGACCAGATTGTCGGTATATATACCATGACGGCATTGCATCAAAAAAAGAGGAGGCGATTGCCCCCTCTTTTTTTATCATCTCTTCTAAAACTGCTCTTAGAAAGAAAACATGGCCTTTATGGCAAACGTACTTTTTTGGGAAACTCCGGCAATGTCATGTGCTTTGCCACTTATCGCATCTGAAAACTGATACGAAGGTGAAATGGTAATGTTTGCCGTCGGTGTATAGTTGAGGGTAGCCGTCAGCTCATAGTCATGCCAGCCGTTATAGCCGCCGTCGCGTGGATCTGAACCGTCGCCGGGAGAAGCGGAAATTGCATTATTATTCCTCTGGTTAAAGCTGACGAGCGCTCCAACATTGGCATCAAACAGTTTATGTACAATTTCGAATTTGTGGGAAGCGGAGAGCGTGTAGTACAGACCGGCGCGCTTAGCCTCCAGGTTGTCCCAGTATACCTGAAGAGCGAGATCTACAGGAAGCTTGCCCGGATCGGTTGCAGCTTTGAAATAGAACTCGTTGGTGTCCTCCCACGCATCCAGAGAAAAGTACTGGGTACCAACGTTGAATTTAACTATCAGATCTTTGTTGATTTGAAGTGTGTAAGGAATGGCATAATCAAGAATAATATCATTCTCTGTCACCTTGGCTTTACGGTATCCGGAGAAACGATTCTGGGAATTTGTCCAGTAGCTCAACGTGAAGGCACGATAGGTAAGGTCAACGCCACCCTGTACGTTGAATGATCCGGGAGCATTAAGCTGCAGACCACGGAACATATACCTGTTTGTGGCGCCAATGTATGCGTCGCCCGTAACAATGGGGTCTGCAGGACAGGCGCAACACCCACCTGATTCCGCCTGACCGTTTCTTGTCGGAGCAACCAGTTCTATCGATCCAACCGGGTTGTTCGTTTCATCCGCCATTGCAACCGAGGCCAGAGATAAAGCTAATACCGCCAGTAAGACACTCTTTTTCATTCCATACTCTCCTTTGTCGTGAATTTGGTGGTAATCACCAATAGTACTGATACTGTGTATGACAACCTTGTCCGCAATGTCGGCAGTTTTTACGGGAACGGCATTTTCATTGCTTCGCTCAGCTTCTATTCTGGCGTTATGCATAAGCACAAGACGTGCCAGCATTATATCTGCGTAATTGCCGACGCTGCTTACGATCAACTTTATTGAATAAATGTCCCAGGAGTATAAGTTCTGATGTCATGGTGAGAGACCGGTACCGTCAAGTAAAGCCATCCGGACTATCCGCTTTCCTGTCGTCTGATGCAGGAAAGCATCGCTGATGCGCCAGAGCATCAAAAAAACATCTGATATTGGTTTACGGCAGAGATTTACAGGTGTGTGAATCCGCTTTAGAGTCCTGATACGCAATTTCCCGGCCTTACCTCATTCCCGAACCATCTTGGTATACTCCTTGAAAAGCTTTCCGTGTCTCAATTTGGTCCGGCATAACTATCGCCATCACCGGCGACCTGGTCGCCATACACAATAAAAGCAAACAAAAGGAGCTTCTTGCAATGAAATCAAATGAAGAATTGAACGCGCTGCGCAACAAACATGTTCCCCCTGGCGTCGGAGTAATGAATGCCGCATACGTTAAGGAGGCTCGTGGTGCGATCATAGTTGATGTGGAAGGTCGCGAATTCATAGATTTTGCCGGTGGAATCGGCGTCACCAATGTCGGTCACTGCCACCCGAAAGTGGTAGCTGCAATCAAGAACCAGGCGGATAAATTTCTGCA
Organism: uncultured Geobacteraceae bacterium; assembly: GCA_903930585.1. Taxonomy (GTDB): domain Bacteria; phylum Desulfobacterota; class Desulfuromonadia; order Geobacterales; family Pseudopelobacteraceae; genus JACRCG01. The sequence continues at coordinate 1,837 of CAIYZD010000744.1, forward strand.
CACCTGCTTTCATGTCGCTCCCTACGACCTCTATATTGACGTGGCTGCCCAGCTTAACCAGCTTGCTCCGGGCGATGATCCCAAAATGACCATGTTCGTCAACTCGGGTGCGGAAGCGGTGGAAAATGCCGTCAAGATTGCCCGGCACGCCACCGGCAGGCCGGCGATAATTTCTTTTGAAAACGGGTTTCATGGCCGCACAAACATGACGATGACCCTGACCAGCAAGGTAAAGCCGTATAAATTCGGTTTTGGCCCTTTTGCCGCCGAAACATACCGGATGCCTTACGCTTACTGCTATCGTTGTCCGTTCGGTCTGAAACATCCTGAATGCAATGTGGCCTGCGCCGATCATCTGGAAGAATTCTTCATTACCCATGTTGCTGCAGAGAAAACCGCAGCCGTTATCGCTGAACCGATACAGGGTGAAGGCGGCTTTATCACGCCTCCGGCGGAATACTTTCCGCGCCTGCGCGAAATTTGCGACAGACACGGCATTTTGCTGATAATCGACGAAGTGCAAACCGGCATGGGGCGCACCGGCAAAATATTTGCCATTGATCACTGGGGCGTCGTCCCGGATCTGGTCACCACAGCCAAGAGCCTGGGGGGCGGTATGCCGCTCAGTGCCGTCACCGGCAAGGTTGAGTACATGAGTACTCCGCACAAAGGGGGGCTGGGAAGTACCTATGGTGGAAACCCGGTTTCTCTTGCCGCTGCCCAGGCGGTCCTGGAGATACTTATCAAGGACAATCTGCTCCAGCGGGGTGAAATTCTTGGCGAGCGGATGCTGGCGCGTTTCCGGGAGATGCAGGATCGCCATGAAATAATCGGGGAAGTGCGCGGCAAAGGGCCAATGCTGGCCCTGGAACTGGTACGCGATCGTGTTACCAGGGAACCGGCGGCCGATGAAGCTGATAAGCTGGTCAGCCTCTGCTTTAACAAAGGGCTGATCGTACTTGCCTGCGGCAATCATCACAATGTTATCCGCACCCTGATGCCGCTCGTAATAACCGATGAAGAGCTTGAGCGCGGCATGACAATCCTTGAGGAATCTCTGCAGGAACTCCGCTCCTGATTAAAAGTACGTAGATTCGACAGAACGGGCAGGGGGGCAATTTCCCCTGCCCGCAGGGGGGGGCAATAGAGGGGATTACAGGGTCAGAAGTACAATGGCAGCAAGAGCAATCAGAATTCCGGCTAACTGAAACCGGGAGATATGTTCCTTAAGTATGAGCCAGGCGAGAAAAACGGTAGTGCCCGGAAACAGTGAACTGAGCACGGCAGCCACATCCATGCGGCCGATCTGACCGGCGATAATGTAGGAGCTGTTGCCGCAGACGTCGAGAAGGGCTGTCAGCGCCATCAAACCGAGCGGCAGCGTTCCCGCTCTTTGCGTCTTCTTCCGAAAAATCAGAAACAGCAGAAGCAACGTACTCACCCCGCCGCAGCGTACCGCAATCATTGGCCAGAACATGGCGTGCGAACTTCCATTATGCATCAGGATCAGGAACATCCCCAGGCAGACACCGGAGAGCAGCGGCAGGTAAAGATCCGGGAGGGTCGTTTTTGTTTCCGGCGAACTCCCCTCACTATTTTGAGAAACCATCCAGACTGCCGTCAACGCCAGAACAAGGCCGGCAACAATAGTCGGCTTCGGTACGCTTTGAGTCCACATGCCAAAAACTACCGGCAAGGCGGCTGAAGTGAGCGCTGAAACCGGGGCAGCAAGAGTGAGGCGTCCCGAGGTCATTGCCATGTACAGCAGCAAGATGCCAATGGCATCAAAGATACCTGCACACATGCACCAGAGCCAGTTGCTGGATGTAATCGGCGCTTCATGAAGAGCAAGAGCCACCGGCAGAAGCAGCAGCAAACCGCCGCCGACCGTGCTGAGCGTCATTCCGAATGCACCGACCCGTCTGCTGGCAGAGCCGCCGATAAAATCTGCGGTGCCCCAGCAAAGGGCGGTGGAAATTCCATAAATAACCGCTATCATTCGTTACTTCCAGAACAGTGACAACAGTATTTCAAAGAAAATAAGTCCGATAATAATCCACTCAAGCCTGGTTGAACGTTCGGCGTGGGACAATCCGGTAACAACCTCCAGAACATCTTTCAACGTGTCCGATTTGTGCTTGATTTCCTGAAAACGCTGGGACAGCTCAAACAGATTGGCCATGGTTCCGTATAACCGGTCTGCCTCCGGATTATCCCAGGTGACTTCCGGTTTATCCAGCACCATGATGTATGATATGGAGGCATATTTGAACGTTAGTATCGTTGCCGCCAGCTTCGCCAGTTTTTCGTCTGTTATCCGCAACTTGCCCAACTTCAACTGTTCGATCAGCCCTTCAACATCATCGAGGACCGTGTCGATTTTGTCTTCAATCTGGTCCAGAGCCACCGACTTGGCAATCACGAAACAGATGATATCGACAAACACCTGATCCAGTTCCGGCATGACCGCATAATCGTTGGTTATTACCGTCTCGCCCGTATTGCCCCGCTTCAGCGCGTAATCATCCTTATAGCGGAGCTGCTGTATGCCACGGAACAGATCATAAATTTTTGTCATTTCACTGAAGAATCTGCTGATGACATCTTCCGAGCAATTAACGAACACAATGCCGCCAAAATAATACAAGTGCACCATGAGTTGCTCTTTTACAGATTCTTCCACCGGTGTGAGCGTTACCGGATTAAGCAGCATCGGCTCTTCCCATCGGTAGCGCCTGGAAATACCAAGAGTGACGGCCAGTTTGTTCAGATCCAGCTCGCCGCTAAAGGCAAAGGCTTTAAAATTAAGGATATCCATTATTCTCTCCACGTTTACTACTTCGATTATACTCCGCAGTGCGCCATGAAACAAAAAAAGTAACTGCCCGGCAGGAGCAGACTGACTTCAGAAAAATCAACCCGGCGCTGCAAAACAGTTACTTTTTATTGTATGGCACCGCATTTCCCCAATACCACCTGCTGCAATCTATGCGGCGGTTACGTACTCGTCTACGGTAATATTGAGCTTGGCAAGCTCAGTCAGGACATACTTCCGGCACGATGCATCAAGCTGTTCCGGCACAAAAATTCCTGCTTCCCCGAACAAACCTTCCACCATCATTGTGGAGAATACTGCTGCACACTGGCCGGTGGAGTAGGATTCGTGCGTCATCCGCGACGCGGCAAAGGCTTCCGCAAGTCCGGGAAAATTTGTATAGCAATCAATCTGAACCGGCTTGCCCCCCTTCACACCTTTAATCCGTACCAGAAATGCACCTTCTTCCTGGATAATGCCTTCTTCGATGATAGCCTGTATTTCATCTTCAAAGCGCGGCGCCCGCGGGAACAGGCGCATGAGTACATCAAAAGGAGCGACTGAACATCCTTTGACATCCACCGGAACCTTGGAGAGCAGGCCCAGTTTGTACAGCGATTCGGCAAGCTCAACCTGGGGTCCGCCATATTTGAACTCTATATCCTTGGCACCTTTCAAAACCGATTGTGCAAGCAGTCCCATGGTAACCGGTTCGTCATGCTCGTGGTCAACCATGCGGATTTCCTTGTCGACGCCGACAAACTTCATCATCTGCGGGCGGCTGAACGGAACATCGGTGACAAATTC
>CAIYZD010000745.1 GCA_903930585.1 uncultured Geobacteraceae bacterium
CCGGGGCATTGGTCGCGGCGTTTGCCCGCGAAGCAGATTCATACACCGCAACTTCCCGGCAACTGCTGCATAATTTCCTTCTCAGTGCCGGACTCGGATAGCCGAAACCGGGATAACCAGCGCTGTCACCGACCCGGCTTAGACTCCTGCAATGTCAACGCTCCTTTCACCCGTCATTTCCTGTGCCGTCTGCGATACCACCTGCTCCATCTTCAAGGCAAAGGTCAGCTCCTGCCCGGCAAGTGGGTGATTGCCGTCCAGGGTGATATCCGAATCACCGGTTTCAGTCACGATCATTACTTTTGTCGCGCCGCCCTTAAATTCGATGCTTAATTTTTGACCAACCATGATCTCTTTCCCGGCAGGAAAAGTACTCCGGGATACGGTGATGATGTTTTCCCGGAGACGAGGCCCATAGGCCTGGTCGGCGGAAAGCACGATATTTTTCACTTCTCCGGCCCGCATGCCGATAAGCGCCTGTTCAAGAGCCGGAAAAAGCTGACCTTCCCCTATGGCAACAGTCAGCGCCCCCTGTTGTTCGGTACTGTGGAAGATCCGGCCATTATCAAGCGTGCCGATATAACTGAAGGTGACGCTACTCCCGATTTCCGCCTGTATCATACGCAGACTCCTCTCTCAGTTCCCATGCTGTTTATCAGGACAACCGCACGCCCCGCACGTACAGACTCTCAAGCCACACTCCCGGCAGTCGGGGTTCCGGGGGTCGCGCCCGTCAACCACTTTTCCGCAGGAAAGACATTCATAGCGGAAAAAGGCGAAGCCGCAGTTGCGGCAGACCAGTTTCCTGGCGTCTCCCTCTTTGGGAATGATATGAATCGAGCCGCAAATCAGGCAGATAGATGCCATTTCCACATTATTCCGTATGCCGTCTCGTTTTTTGCGATAGCGATCGTAGAGTTTCTTTGCCGTTTCCCTGTCAAGCGGTTCCATATAGCCCCCTGTCTTGACACACCTGCATGCAACTTTGTTGCCGGACTTGAAGAAGAGTACTGCCAAGCCTCAAATGACATATTCTGTCACATCTCTCTGCTATGCTTCTCCCATACTCTCATTACGAAAGGAAGTACCTATGGAAGCGATCACGATAGCAGGAGTAGCGGTTGTAGTGGTGGGGGGATGGTATTCAGCACTCGATCTTCTGGCAGACATGGGCATCAAAGTCAGGAGACGGAGCGAGATTGGCGTGAAGCGGAGCAACTTCTCCGGTTCCTGCCGGTTTCCGGAAGAGCGAAGCGTCAAGCAGATGGCGGGGATGAACATTTGACAGGGCTTTCAACAGACTGCTCTTCACGTGCGGGATATCGGCCTGCAACTCTTTGAGCAGCCGTTTCATCCGTTTGCGCTGCATGTCTGCCGTACCGCAGACCGGGCAGCAGCAGCAGACTATCGGCAGTTCCGCCTGCCGGGAAAAGGTAATGATATCTTCTTCGGCAAGATAGACCAGCGGCCTGATAACCGTAATAATGCCGTTGTCGGCCAGCATGGATGCGGCCATGGACTTGAGTGAACCGACAAAAAACTGGTTCAGTAGCAGGGTTTCGATAAAGTCGTCCTGATGATGACCGAGCGCCAGCTTATTGCACCCGAGCGTCTGGGCAGCTTCGTAGAGCGCGCCCCGCTTCAGGCGCGAGCAGATGGAGCAGTACGAGGAACCGGGGCGCCGCTTTTCCTTAATGATTGCATAGTGTTCGCTCGGCACCAGGTAATAGGAAAAACCATTGGTACGGAGAAACCCCTCTATAACATCGGTACGATAGCCGGGATATCCGGAATCGATATTGACCGCGACCAGTTCAAACGGTACCGGTGCCCTCCTGCGCAACTCTTCCAGCAACAGAAGCAGTGTGTAGGAATCCTTCCCTCCTGAAACCGCCACCGCAATACGGTCCCCTTTTTCAATGAGCCCGAAATCGGCTATCGCCTTGCCGGCACCATGACGCAGTTTCCTGAACAGCTTGCTCTCTTTGAACCCGGCTGACGGATTTATCGTATCGGCTCTGCTCACGAAATCCGCCCGAGAAAATCACGCACCAACGGCGCAAAGGTTTCATGTTCCAGCAGAAAAGCATCGTGGCCGTACGCCGAGGTAATCAGATGATATTCAACTTCTTTTCCAAGCTCTTTGAGACAGGTGACCATCTCTTCTGACTGGTAGGGGGGATAGAGCCAGTCGGAGCTGAAGGCATAAAATTGCAACGGTACCGTAACCTGGCTGAACGCCTCGGACATCGACTCATACCCCCACGCAACATCGTAGAGGTCCAGCGATTTGGCCAGATAGAGAAACGAGTTGGCATCGAAGCGGTCGACAAAATTGTAGCCGTTATAATTCAGGTAGCGTTCAACCTCGAACTGACCGAAGAAATCGAACTTACCGTCCCGGGCTGAAAAGCGGCGCCCAAACTTGGCGTTCATCGATTCGTCGGATAAAAAGGTAATATGACCGATACCGCGGGCCAGAGCCAGTCCGTCCTTGGGATTATGTTTGTATTCGCCCTTGCGCCAGGTGGGATCGTTAAAAATTGCCCAGCGGGCAACCGCATTGAGCGAAATAGCCTGTGGAGAAGGGCGCGGTGTCGTGGCCAGAACAATGGCAGAGGCAATGGCGTCCGGATACTGTGTTGCCCACTCCAGAGCCTGCATCCCCCCCATGCTTCCCCCCATCACAGCCAGGAGGCGTTCGATTCCAAGTGCATCGATCAGCAGTTTCTGAGCGCGCACCATGTCACGGATGGTGATCACCGGAAAAGAGAGGTTATAGCGTTTGCCTGTTTTGGGGTTTATCGAGGTTGGCCCGGTTGAGCCGAAACAGGAGCCGATGACATTGGAACAGATGACAAAATAGCGGTCGGTATCGAGCAGGCGACCGGGGCCGACGATGGCATCCCACCACCCCGGTTTCGTTTCCTCCGCACTCCTTTTACCGGCCAGGTGTGCATCGCCCGTCCAGGCATGTTCGACCAGAATAGCGTTGGATTTCGACTCGTTAAGCACTCCGTAGGTTTCATACACAAGAGTGATCGGAGCGAGGATACGCCCGCTGTCCAGGCGGATGCCGGATTCAAACGTTTTGGATTGTTCCGTGATGTACCCTTCAGACATAAAAAAGCCCTTCACATCGGATGAGAAGGGGCTGATAATACGCACAGCACACCTCTCATCTTCGCCTTGCGGCAGGATTTAGCACCTGGCGTCTTATGACCGGTTGCTGTGGCTTCGCAGGGCCTTTTCCCTCCACCACTCTCGATAAGCAGGTTCGTAGTGAGACGATACGAAATATCAGAGCATTTTGTCAATAAAATTGAGTACGCATACCACAGCTGTTTCTCTGCGACCGTCATTCAAATTGAGTAGAAAACAACCCTGTTTTCTGTTATAAGTCGTACACTGCTTAATATAAACTACCATGTCATAGGAACAGTCGGAGTTTTCTCATGAAACGGTTTGTCTTTTGCTTACTTTTTGTTGCCGGAACAATGCTCGGCTGCGCCCAAAATCACTTCAACATTCCGGCGGAGAATTTTGCCGAAAAAGTAAAGGTGCTTGGAGTTGCACCACTGTTAATCGATACCGACTCGGACATCAATTACCCGCAGAAGGATCTGCTGCTGGCGCTCATCTCCGATCTGAATCGCAAATACGAGCCGCTTCTCATCCGCAAGCTTCAGAGCACCGGCAACTTCTATGCCGTCACGTTGCAGGCCGATGAGCCGCGACAACTTTTCACGTCACTGGTAGCTCGTCACGAAAAACGTGATGACGCAAACACCCAATATAACAAATATTTCTTTAAGAATGACGGGATCGGCGCCTATATAAAGAATAACCGCCTGGATGCCGTTATGGTGGTCATCGTGAACGGACTGACCAAAGCGAGCAAGATCTATTCCAGCATTCTGCTGACATCTCTTGAGTCAGACTTTAACTTTTTAACCGTGTCTGCCCAGATACTTGGCCCCGATGGCACCGTGCTGTGGGAATATCCGAATTTCCGCGGGCGACTGTTGCCCTACTATCCGCTGGTCAATCTTCAGTATCCGAATTTCAGCGAGTCCGAGGCAAACCAGACTTCCAAAACGGAAGTACACTTCAAGACTCTTGACGGAATTCGCCGGACTCTTGAGCAGAAAAAGAGCGACTTGCTACTGCGAGAAACTCAGGAACCGGAAATCTACGGAAGAGTGTTTGACGAAATGACCGCGCTGATCAAACATTCCGTTGACAGGCAGATAAAAAGCGGAGCAACGGACGCCAAACCGCTTCCTCCTGTAAATGAAACGCTGAAACCGGCCGCAGCTCCGGAAACAGCTGCACCGGCCGCAGCAGATCCGGCTCCCCCGCAACCTGCTGAAACACCTGTTCAGGTGCCGTCACCAGCAAACAGTGTTGAAACACCCGAGACTCCGGCCACAGCACCGAACGAAATTGTTCCGGCTCTCTAACCTTTTGTTTTGACATGGGCTCAGGATTTTGCGACAATCGCCCGTTTGCAGTATGATATCGTTCCTTCACGCCGGAATAGCACACGTCGAACCGCTACCGTTCTTCGCGCAGTAACCGCACCCGGAAAGGTTGCATGATACTTTCACCCAGTGACATAGCACTCCCCCGTGGCGTAAGTGATTTTCTGCCGGAAGCCGCCGCAAAAATCGGCTCTATTGAGAGTCGCCTGTTGCGGGTATTCGAGTTATGGGGTTTCCGGCGTGTTATCACCCCACGCCTTGAGTATGAGGATGTGCTGGCAACCGGCATGGGCGATGAGCTCAAGGGCAAGACCTACCGTTTTGATGATCGTCAGTCGGGCAGACTGCTTGCGCTTCCCCCCGATATAACTCCGCAGATAGCCCGTATCGCCGCCACCCGCATGGCGGCCCTGCCACTGCCACACCGCCTCAGCTACAGCGGACGGGTATTGCGTCAGACCGAGATCCAGACCGGGCGGAGTCGCGAAATTTTTCAGACCGGTGTTGAACTGATCGGCCTGGACTCGCCTGAAGCCGATGCCGAGATGATTGTCATGGCGATTGAAGCGATGCAGGTGCTGGGACTGGAAACCTTCACCGTCGATCTCGGGCAGGTTGAGTTTTGCCAGGGGGTTTTCCAGGCTTCCGGCCTCAGCGGCGAACCGCTCCGGCAGTTGCGCGAAGCGGTATCACGCAAAGACAGCTCGGCAGTAGCGTCGCTCCTCCGGGAGTATCCGGTTGCTCCCGACTCTGCTCGCGAATTGAGCGCTCTGCCACGCCTGTTCGGAGGACGGGAGGTACTGGAAACCGCCTATGACATCGTGAGCAACTCCCGCTCGCGCGCCGCACTCGAGAACCTTCGCCAGGTACTGGAGATTCTGGATATTCACGGCGTGGCAGACCACCTTTCGATAGACCTGGGTGAAACACGGGGGCTTGATTATCACTCCGGCATCACCTTTGAAGGCTTTGTCACCGGTTTTGGCGAACCGGTCTGCAGTGGAGGCCGCTACGACAACCTGACCTGCCGGTACGGTTTTGATGCGCCGGCAACCGGGTTCACGTTCAACCTGCTCAATCTGTTGCAGACGGTTGAACGCAGGCCGGAACTACAAGGGTGTGCCGCCACCGATTTTCTGTTGTTCAACACCTGTAACGACCGGCGGAATGTGTTGCAGGTAGCACGGCAGCTCCGTTCCCAGGGGTATACCACCGCGCGCGATATTATCCGTCGCGACTATGCCCATTCGCTGGAATATGCACAGAAAATGAACATCCGCTGCATGCTTGTAATCAGTGACGAACAGGAACCGTACCGGGCCGTCAGGAGCTGCGACGGCTGCGCGATACGGATTGAAAGAACCATGATTTCCAAACCGGGACTTATGAACTATATCGAAGAAAGCCAGGGAGAAAACTGAACATGGCAAATGTTGTCGTAGTAGGCGCCCAGTGGGGCGATGAGGGGAAGGGCAAAGTAGTTGATATTTACACCGAACATGCCGACGATGTTGTCCGCTACCAGGGGGGGAATAATGCCGGGCATACACTGGTTGTAGGCGACGAGAAGGTCGTTCTGCACCTGATTCCTTCCGGTATCCTGCATGAGGGAAAACGCTGCATTATCGGGAACGGCGTGGTCCTCGACCCGGAAGTCTTTATCAGGGAAATCACCAAACTCAAGGAATCGGGACGGATCAAGGACGACTCCTGCCTGCTCATTTCGGAATCACTGCATATCATCATGCCGTATCACAAGCGGATCGATATTGCGCGTGAAGCAAAAAGCGGCGATAAAAAGATCGGCACCACCGGTCGCGGCATCGGCCCCTGCTACGAAGACAAGATCGGCCGCCGCGGTATCCGCCTGATGGACCTGATCGATGCCGACACTTTTGCCCGCAAGCTGCAGGAGTTCCTGGTCGAGAAAAACTTCCTGCTGGAAAATTTTCTCGGCGAGCCGCCGTGCAGTTTTGACGAAATTTTCGCCGAATACCAGGGGTATGCTGATGTCCTGCGCCGCTATGTCGCCGACACCGCTCTGATTCTCAACAAGGATCTGAAGGCCGGCAAAAAGGCACTGTTTGAAGGGGCGCAAGGGACTCTGCTTGATATCGATCACGGCACGTACCCCTTTGTCACGTCATCGTCTACCTGCTCCGGCGGCGCCTGCACCGGTTCCGGCGTCAGCCCGCGGGAAATTCACGAAATCATCGGCATATCAAAGGCATATGTAACCCGCGTCGGCAGTGGCCCTTTTCCGACAGAACTAAATGATGCCGTTGGTGAAGAGCTTCGCAGGATTGGCGGCGAATTCGGAGCAACGACCGGTCGCCCGCGGCGCTGCGGCTGGTTTGACGCGATGGTCATCCGCTATGCGGTGAGGGTAAATGGCCTCACCGGCATTGCACTGACCAAGCTTGATGTCCTGTCCGAATTCGACACCATCAAAGTCTGCACCGGATATACCTGTGACGGTAAAACGCTGGAAACCCTGCCGGCACAGCTTGAGCTGTTCGAGAAGTGCCAACCGGTGTACGAGGAACTCCCCGGCTGGAAACAGGATATTACCGGCGCCGCCAGCTTTGAAGAGCTTCCGCCAAACGCCCAATCATATGTGCACCGCCTGGAAGAGTTGGCCGGTTGTCAGATTGTGCTGGTATCGGTCGGACCACGCCGCGATCAGACCATTACCATCAGAAATCCATTTGCCTGAGTGAAATGAGCAGTACGTGGTAAACGTCGAAAGGCCGACAATCATGTCGGCCTTTCTGCATTCATACTTCTTTGCCGGTCATGGACGACCAGCCCTTTTTACAGCGTCTTCCCAAACGAGGAGATCAAGTCCGGGAATATCAACGAAATCCTTGCGGTTGTGGGTCAGGAAACAGTAGCCGTGTTGAATAGCCTGACTGGCAAGCCACAGATCCTGGACACGATGTTTATGCTGTGAACCATCTTTCCTGATCTGTGCTGCTATATCACCAAAAATTTCGCCAGTCGTATCATCTATTATGAGACGAGGCTTCTTCTTCAGCCGGGCGAGTGATGCCAGACGTTTCTGGCGAAGATCTGACGTTTTGGCGTTCTCCGCGCCGAACTTCATCTCGGCGATGGTAACCGGCGAAATGTACACCGGTTCTGCTCCCGTAATAGCGGCCACATCCGCCGGGGCCAGAATACCCCTTTCCACGTCAATCCAGATGCAGGTGTCTATTAGGAAGCCCATGGATCGCGAACCTCAACATTAAGACCTCGTTCGGTTCGCCGTGAATCGTCAAGCCAGTCAACAGCAGCATCTTCAGACAAAATACCGTAAATATCAGTCATTGCCTCAAGCGCCGTCATTGTTGCCGGGCCTGGAATGATTCTCGCCACCTCATGGTTGTTTCGGACAACAATAAGCTCTTCGTGCTTGAACTCAACTTTGTCAAGCATGACCCGAAAATTGCGGGACAGCTCAGTAGCCGTTACAGTATGCATAACTCTCCCCCTTATCAGATAATCTGATTAAATCATACAATCAGATTATCTGATGGTCAAGAGATCATTGCTAGTAACGTATCATGCAGCAGGCTTTTTGGCTCCGGTGCTACGCCGACTGCAATCCGTATCCGGAAGCTCCACAAACAGCCTGCTGCGATAACCAACATCTTGCGCCAGCTTCTCTCCACGGCAGAGTGCGCGTTCCGCTTTACCCATCCTCGCGGAGACAATCCTGGCAGATAGCGGCGCCTTGCACTCCTCTACCAGCAGCAGTAACGTCAGCCACTCGTACAGCTCTTCAAAACGCTCCTTGTTAAACCACGCAACACCATCGCTTTCATGATGCAACAGGAACGCGCGACCCGCGTCGAGTTCAAACAATTTCTGCATCTGGTTCAGGCTGCTCGCCGTGACATCGCGTCCGTCCGACCGCCACCACTCAAGCAGCGCGGAGAGCAACTGGGCCGCACGCGTGCCGAAGCCGGGATCGCCGCCACGCTGCAAAAACTGGCACAGGGTATAGTCAAGGCCCCGGTTGACCGGATCAAGTGATGTTTCGCGGAGCATCAGCCATGCCATCAACAGGGATTGGGCCACCTGATCCGAAAATCCGGCAGCCAGACGGAGCTGGAACGAGCGGGCATCACGTGCGGTTGACCGGTGACCTTGTAGCGCGATAAAGCGGGCAAGCCGTTCAACAGCACCGCTTTTCCCGGCGGAACTCTTCCGGGGAGCTTTGCCGGCGGCAGCGCGCGGCTTGCGTGACTTTGCTATCGGGGTGTCCGCTGCGGCACATTTCAGAAACCGGACTACCGCTTCAGACAACTCACTCCCCGCCGGAACGGCATCTTCCTGCTGAAGCAGTTCAAACACCACACGGAACGCGGCATTCAACTCACCAAATTGCAGCTGTTTGCGTTCCGCCTCCAGCGAAACGGCGCCCGCGCCGTTCAGATGGCTATGAAGCCTCAGCCATGAGCCCTCC
>CAIYZD010000746.1 GCA_903930585.1 uncultured Geobacteraceae bacterium
CATTCATAATTTTCAAAATGCCTTTTTTTATTTCCATTCCAATTCCATGCGTCTTTGCTTTTTCTTAACTCAAAACCAATAATCCACTAATCCAAAAATCCATCAATCCGTCATCCTGTGGGATGACTATGAAAACAATTAATATCTGTGTGCTTCTGCCAATGTGCTTTTTCAAAATTAATCTCCCCTTTCAGGACTTGAATCCTGGCTGGCTGACCGCCTCATCAATGAATGCGAGAATGTTTTCGAGTGGCACATCGCCTTCAACCGCATGTGCCGGCGAAAAAATATAGCCGCCTCTTAATCCTTTCTGGAGAAGCCAGCGGCTTTCGCGCCTGACATCCTCCACGGTTCCGCGCGGCAGAGTCTGCTGGGTCGAAAGCCCCCCGAAAAATGCGAGCTTTCCATAATATTTGTCCAGAAGTGCCCGGGTATCCATCACCTCGGGCTGGAACGGGTTGAAACAGTTCAGGCCGATCTCTATGAGATCGTCGAAGAGCTCGTCGACATCGCCGCAGGAGTGTATGATGACCTTTTTTCCGCCGGCTCTAACCTTCCCATACATCCTTTTCAATCTCGGTTTGATGAAATTTCTCCATGATTCCGGCCACAACGCCCGTGCCGCCCTTATTACACGGGGCCTGGCTGAAATGAACCGCCTCGGACAGGCAATGGGGGCACAGAAAGCCACCTTTGCCGGTTTAGCCGGTATGGGCGATCTGGTGTTAACCTGCACCGGCGATCTTTCCCGCAACCGCACGGTCGGTTTCAAGCTCGGTCAGGGGATGCAGCTGACGGATATTCTTGCCGAAATGCGTATGGTTGCAGAAGGGGTCAAGAGCGCCGCCTCTGTCTACCAACTCTCCCGTAAACTTGGCGCCGAAATGCCGATCGTGGAGAAGACCTACCAGATTCTGCATGAGAACAAACCGGCGCGACAGGCGGTAATAGAGCTGATGGCCCGGGATTTGAAGGCGGAAGGGTAGCCGGAGAAGGAATGTATCCGTGATTGAAATTAAAGAAGCCGACATAAAAATAGATTTTTACCGCGGCTCCGGTCCGGGGGGACAACACCGCAATACGACCGATTCGGCCGTACGCATACGCCATCTGCCGACCGGAATCGTTGCCCAGGCCTCGGAGAATCGCAGTCAGTTGCAAAACCGTGAAGTCGCCATGGAACGCCTGCGCTCTGCCCTGGAACGACGTGAGCGCATAATCAAAAAGCGGATTGCCACGCGGGTGCCGAAAAGAACGAAGGAAATCCGCCTTACAGAAAAACGCATTGTGTCAGACAAAAAACGGTCCCGCACCTCTTTGGAGTAGAACGATGGTTCGCGCATACCTCTATCTGGCAGTTTTTATTCCTCTGACGCTGCTGTTTTCAGTCAGCTCTTTTATTTCGACGTTGTTCGATTCAAGCGGGCGCATCCATGCCTGGCACGCCTGTCTCTGGGCACGGCTGATGCTGGCACTGAACATGGTCAAGGTAACGGTCATCGGCAGCGAACTTCTTCCTGATGGTCCGGTAATCTTTATGAGCAATCATCAGAGCAAC
>CAIYZD010000747.1 GCA_903930585.1 uncultured Geobacteraceae bacterium
TATGAAGCTTTCTACCCTTGAAAAGTTTGCTAATGCTCTTGGGAAACAGCTGACCATTTCTGTCGCCTGATTTTGACATGCCGATTTCGGAATCGAACCGGCGGATTAGATGGGTAATTGTGAGCGGTGACGCAGTAAGTGTCTGCAACCGGCATCATCACTCAGTAGCTTTCTTGCGTGGTCATGATTGACCAACCAACTTCCAGCGTGGTTGTGGCCAATTATCCTTTTGATTTTTTTTGTTGTGCAGCGTCTTGCCAAGCTGCAAACTCCTTGGGTCGTAATCGAAACCTGGCAATATTCCCTTCGTGCAGACCACGCAATTCAGCATCCACCAGAGTGATAAAACGCGGCCTGTCAACCTCCGGCAGGTGCTCTGCGGCCCAAGCGCCTACTACATCTTGGTCTGGCCCCGTACCCTGGAGAACTACCTCACGTATGATCTCGGTCAGTAATGTACGGTATTTCATCCGAAAAGGATCTGGCTCTCCCAACTCCTCCCGCGTACTCAGGTAACGTTTAACGGAACGCTCATAACCCCAGACAAATATATCGCGCAGCAACTCGATGCGGTTCTGCTCATAGACTCCGAGTATTCCTTCCACATATGACTTTTTAGGCACATCAATGAAAGAGAGCGGACAGAGATTATGTTTGACCAACGGTATATTGGCGGCTAGTCGGGCCACCCTCTTGTTGACATCTTCGAATGGTTGCAGATAAGAGAGATGCACTAATGCAAAGAAGGATTGCTCGAAAGGATCGTTGATAGCCGCTGCTGTATCGAGAGCAATCTGAAAATATTCATCCAGGAGCTGGGGAGTGGACAACGGCGAGTAGACTGATCCGCCGATACCGACAGCAATCTGACGGAGACGCCCGCAAGCCTCCGGGTTTGGCAGGAGGTTGTCCGACAGGATGGCGTGGAGGTTCAATATCGAATATCTGTTAAAACCGATTTCATCGGCGGATTCAACGAGAAATTCAATAGCCTGCTTATGGTTCAGGATCATCTGGGTTTCCAGTGCATCCTTCCCTTCCGCTGCCTGACCGAAGGAGATTAGACGTTCTGTTTCCAACAGCGAGTAGGTATTGCCTTCCAGATAGCTGGATGCCCAGGAGAGATCAATCAGCAGCCTGCCCATAACCTGGCGAGCCATGGTGCCAGCGGGAACATTCTCTTGGTGGGCACGACCAATCCGGTGCAGATGCTCACGAGTGGTATTGTTCAGATACGGCCCACTGTTCAGGTAGGACAACAGAAAATCGCGCCGGTACCCTATTGGCTCACGACGCTGGATTGGTTGGCTGACGTAACCGCGAATCTCACGTCCGGCCACTGAAAGAGGAATGACCGATTCTTCAACATCCTGAGCATCAGAACCCGGCAAAGCAAGAGGCCAGTACACACGCCCTTTGAAGGCACCGGTAGCTCGAATACGGTTGCTCTCAATGAGAGTACTAATCCGCCGCAGCAAGGATCGCCGGTTCATGATGATTCCGGTCGCTGAGAGAGTCGTCTCCAGCTCTGTTATGCCAATCCCTTTACTGTATATCGCTATCTGCTGCTCTATTTTCTCAAGATCTTGCTCATTGATCTGTTTTGGCACAGGATGTCCTTTCTGTCACAAAAACGTTTTGTGACAGTATAATAACTTATTCGTCACGAAAATCAATATTTGAGACACAAAAAACCGCCAATAGTACGTCGGGAACAGATTTTAAGTGGCTTTGATAATCAAGGAATCGAACCGGCTCCCGAAGTTACGGCCAGTCCGCATTATTTCCTGTACTAAAATTTAAGGGGCGATTAGATCTGACCGGCAACGGAATCATCTCATTCTGAGCGATATCAGGCAGGCACTTGCCGAAGGAATATCGCCGATCCTGCTTACAGAGAGGAAGGATCACCTGGAATTCCTCGCCGGAGAACTGCGTGACACTGTGAAACATCTGGTGGTTCTTCATGGTGGAATGGGAGTGAAGCAGCGGCGCAAGGCAATGGAGCATCTGGCCTCCATCCCCGACAACGAGGAACGGCTTATGCCCAGAATCTCCGTTACATCTTCTCCCTCGCCATAATTCCCGACTGTCAGCACCTCGTCTATTTTAAAAACGATACCCTGCGACAAGGCGCCACGGAACTTTTTGGTACGGAGGCGAAACTTGTCCTGCCGCAAAAACTCGTACTGCTGTTGTTCCGGAAAAACTGAATCTATCTCACAATACACAACCAGCATTCCAGGTTTTATCTCCTGCGCCTTTTTCACCACAACCTGCCAACCGCCGAAAACAGCAAGCTCTATCGCATCGGCGTCCTCAATCGATCGTATCTCATCAACCTTCCGGATTGTTGCCAGCTTTCTCATAACTTCACCCACTCCCCTCGACTTCCCCAGCCAACTCCGCCTCAATTTCCTCAATACTCGGCAGACTTCCTTTCAGTTCATCAGGGAGTGAACGAGTCAGCTGTGTTTCCCATTCTGCAACGCTGATAGGTTTTGCCGTACCAGCCAGGGCGTACCAGAGACGTTCGTCTGGTGTCTTCAGTTTTTCCAGCAAAGCAATATTCTGTCCCCACGACAATTGTGCAACGGTCTGTTGCACAATTTCAAGCTCCAGCCATGCAGCGGCAAAAGCACGCATAGGCATCTCCTTACTTACTCTTGATCAACTGTCACGTGTCATTTCCAAGAACCGCTTGCAAGCCAATGCCTGACAAATATCCCGCCAAAGCCGGCAATAAAGGTCGCAACCTCTGCCGGCTCCTCTTCCACAGTCAGACCAGCCCGGTCGAGGAATACTTTCCACTGCCTGACTTTCTGAATGTCTGCAAAGGACTCCGGGGTTACTCGCTTACATGCCTGCACGAGACTATAATGTTCTGTAATTTCCGGGTCTGATACTGCGTATATTCCGCGAGAAAGCCGTTCCAGCTTTCCTTTATCAGCTCTCCTCTCATTTCCTCACTTTTGAAAAAATGACGTTTGTTTTTTGCAAATTCTGAAACTAGGCGTGAGCATATATTTCCATTAGCTGACGATTGAGTCCTACGTCACAGCCGGCTTTCAGGAGTTCTTCCCAAGTTGTATCATCCACAAAAACACCCAACTCTCTTCGTTCCGCCATTTTTTTACGCTCTGGATCGCCTGCTACCATAACGTCTATTCCAACCGGCCTGGATTCTTTCATGTAGCGGACGATAGCGTTGATTTCTGTTTCCATCCAGCTGTGCTCGACAAGTCGTCGAGGGTCCACCAGAAAAGTCAACATGTTATTGATGATGCTTCCCAACCGGGGCCTTTCAGGCTGGATTGTTCCTCCTCCCGTGAGTACACCAGCCAGCAGCTCGCAAAAAAAAGCCAGACCGTAGCCTTTATGTTCTCCCAGGGGAAGCAATGCACCGCGAGGTTCTGTGAACATTACACCCGGTTCGGTTGTTGGGTCCCCTTGAGAATCCAGTAAAAGTCCAGGGGCAAATTGTTCACCACGGTTCATGGCAACTCGTGCTTTGCCAAGCGAAACTTTGCTCGTAGCCATGTCCAGTATTACTGCGGGTGTTTCAGACGTAGCAGGTAGAGCCATACAAAGAGGGTTGGTGGCGAGGCGAGCCTCTCGGCTACCAAAGGGAGCTACAAGCGGCGCATGATCTATGACGTTGACAAAATGCAGTGATACGAGACCTGCGGCGGCACAGCGCTCACCGTAGGCACCGACTCTTCCAATATGATGGGCATTGCGGAGCGCCACTATCGTCAAGCCTGTGCTGCGGCACCGTTCTATACCAGCGTCCATGGCTTCAACGGCAACTCGCTGCCCATAGCCACGTTGACCGTCAAATATCAGTATTGACCCGTTGTCACTGACCAGACTGGCAGAGGTTCCGGATTTAAGTAGCCCTGCCTTGAGATTATGTATGTATGTGGGAAGCATGCCTGCACCATGACTATCATGACCACTCAAGTTTGCCTGGACTAAATGGTCGGCAACCAGCTCTGATTCATACTCATCGCTCCCGCTTTCCCGCAGAATACTTAGCAGCAACCTTTTCAAATTCTGCGCTGCTATGATCATAGTACTACCTCCTTGGTTTAATTGGTGTCATGCTGGAAGTGGGCAGTTATACTGCGCAGAAAGCGCGGGTTCTCGAAGGGACTGCCTTTCAGGGCAATGAAGTCAGCCGTCTGCCCGGCCGCCAGCAATGCTGCCCCTACCCCCCAACGCATGCGGGGACGTGAGGTTACTGATCTCAGCACCTCATCCATCGGGAGTCCGGCAGCAGAAAAGAAGTCAAGCTCATCTATCAAAGCCTCTCCGTGGCGTACACCATGACTGCCGGCATCAGAGCCCGCCACAAGCGGAACACCCAGATCGGCAGCCATGGCGATATGACGGAGGTGCGAGCCGACTATTCGGCGAAGGTTTGCCACCGTCTGCTCATCCCAGCCGGCAAGCTCAGGACGCTGCAGCTGAAAATTGACCGGTGATACCGTCGGCACCCAGGCTATACCCTGATCGGCCATGGACTTCAGATGATCGCCGGTCATGAAAAAACCATGTTCAATCGAATCTACCCCTGCAGCTATCGCGACATCCAGTCCCGCGACGCCGCTGCAGTGGACGAAGGTGCGCAAGCCGAGTTCACGGGCCTGCGATACGATAAAACTTAACTCTTCAACATCAAATTGAGGTTCTCCTTTTACCAGACCGGCTTTGAAATCGATAATCCCGGTCAGAATTACTTTGAGATCATCTGCAGTTTCGCCGATTGCGTGTATGGCTGATGCTATCTCGTCACGGGAGCCGACTTCACGGGCCATGAAACCTCCATAGCGCCCTGGCCGTCTGAGAGCCCATCCGGCAGAGCGCACCGTCACCGAACGGGATTCGTGCCGAATGTCATGATTCACTCCATAGCGGTCACCGGCATCCACTATCAGGGTAACGCCGGCAGCATGATTGGCGGCGATGTTATTGCGGGCTACAGTCAGCATCTCTTCACCGGAAGCGTTCAGGTAGTCGTTACGAGCATTGAATTCAAGCAGGCCGCCGTCCAAAAAGAGGTGGCTGTGAGCCTCCACCAGTCCGGGCATGATGAAGGCCGCTTTCTGTACCGGAATATTCTGTTTGCAAAGATCCTGTGAAGAATCACCAACCACGGTAGCAGTGATTTTGCCATGCTCAATTACGATAGTAAACGGACCGCCGGTATGATGCTGATCTCCGTCAAAATATGATTCGGTCACGACCGCATACCTTTTCACGCTTTCCATGGTGCTCATGCTTTGTAAAACCTCCGCACCTGCCGAAGGGCATTACTGCCAGTCAGACCTATGAAGCCTTTGAAGGTGTTCAGAACGAAGTTGTCATCGTCAAGGGGCTTATAGGCACGCCAAGGGGTGCCAAGGACGGTATTCATGCCATAGGGGACTGCAATCGTCAGAAAGGCGAATTCCAGCTGTTCTTTCAGATTGGATCCGTCAGCGGCATTTACTGGAAGCTGTTGACCAATGTTGCTCAAACCACCAGAGATATGTATACCTTTCAGCTCGGGATCGCTGCCGATAAGCCGGATACCGTCGAGTGTGGCGCGGGTCATTCCGGTAGTATCGGCGATGAGAGCACTGACGGAGATATCAACAAAGATGTCACTGACTTTCATTCCATGATCACGCACCAGCCGCTGTGTGGTCCGCTTGGCAGTGGCAGCGATTTCTTCTCCGTTCTTGTTAGGCTTGGCAACACCGTCTTCCAAGCGTTCAGTCCCCATGAGAATGACCTTGAACGGCCGTATTTTAAGCAGATCCAGCAGGTCCCAGCGGGTTTCCGCAATTGAGTTGATGATCGGCATCTGCCCGCCCGCCTTCTGCTGATTGTAGGCTTTAAGGCAGACCTCCTGGACATCGGCACCCGGAAAGTCAAAGGAGAGCGGTACCGATACTACCGCCTGGATAGCCTTGATCACTTCCGCCATAAACTGCGGGTCACTTTTGGCACGGGGACCGACATTGACATTCAGGGCAAAGGCGCCCGCCTCAACCTGTTTGACGGCCAAGGCCTGAATGCCGGCGAGATCTTCATTATCAAAGAGTGCCCGAGTGCTTTTGAAACCGGGATTAATCCGTTCTCCGAGGATATTAAGTTGAAACTTTTTCATACGTACTCCTGTTGCTAGTTATATTCGTATCCTGCCGATAAACGCTTTATTAAAGCCGGATAACGTATTTAATTCAATATGTCTGCATTGAACGGCAAGCTCTGCCGCCCTGCTCCGCAGAGCGGCAGAGACAAGTGCCATCCGCGCACCGGCTCCAGCGGCATTACCGATCTGGGTGAACCGATCCAGCGGGAGAGCGGGAAACAAACCGATATCAACAGCACTGGTTATGTCGATGTAAGCGCCGAAAGCCCCGGCGATCAGTATTCGTTCGATGGCCTGTTCGCTCAGTCCCGTTTCAGCCAGGAGCATATCCTGACCGGCGCGGATTGCCGCTTTGGCGAGCATAACGGCGCGGATGTCATTCTGGGTCATCATGACATCCGGGGCAAAGGAGTATTCACGGAGCCCCCCGTTTTCTGTAACTTTGGCGTTGCCGGGAGCAATATAGCCGCGCTGATTGATGATGCCGGCCCGGCGCAAGGTATTGAGAGCATCAAGCACTCCCGAGCCGCAGAGGCCAATCGGAGGTCCACCACCAATCACGCTGGTCATTATTTCCCCTTCACTCAGCCAGACCTTTTCGATGGCCCCTTCAGCGGCGCGCATACCGCAGGATATGTTACCCCCCTCCAGTGCCGGCCCCGAGGCGGTAGAGGCGGTGTTGATCGTTCCATTATGGATCAGAGACAGTTCAGTGTTGGTGCCGATGTCGATGACCATGCAGGTAGCGGTACTCCAGATATGTTCGGTAGCCAGCAGAGCCGCCACATGATCGCCCCCGATAAATCCGCCGATATTGGGGAAAACATGTACCGAAGCCTCTGGCATACTCTCCAGACCAAGATCATTAGCAGTACTATCGATGGCGCTGCAGATGCTGGGAATGAAGGGAGCACGCCCTAACCGGGATACAGGCAGTCCCAGAAGCAGATGGTGCATGGCAGTGTTGCCGCAGACGGTGATTTTGACGATTCTGGTCGGTTCAACTGAAGCTTCTGCGCAGAGTAACGATGCGAGGGATGTAATCCCCTGAACGACGATTGACTGCAGCTCACGGGCGGCTGACGGGGTACGGATAGCGTGGTTGATGCGGTTGATGAGGTCTGCACCATAGGCTGACTGCGGGTTTTCAATGCCAAGGCTGACCAGACGCTCCCCGTTATCAAGATCGGTAAGCGAGCCTGCAATGTTGGTTGTGCCGAGATCAACAGCAAGCCCGAGAGACCGTCTGCTGCCAGGTTGGAAGTCCACTGTTTTCTGGTCATCACCGGGGTATTGAACGTCCGCTCTGACTACCGCTGCACGCGCACGGGGTGACACCTCCACAACCAGGTTACTTTGCGGCTCAACACGACAGGCGCGAATCCATGTGGCGCCATTTCCAGATTGTTCCTGCTGCGCAAGGAGGATCCTGGCATGACCGGAAAGTATCCTTACCAGGCAGCTGCTACACACCCCACCGCCTCCACAGGCGCCGGCAATAGGAACTCCGGCTCTGCGGGCGCTTTGAAGGAGGTTTTCCCCTTCAAGTGCCTCAATGACACGATCGAGGTTGGCAAACCGTACCATATAATGCGCTGGACGTTTTTTCATAAACCTCTATACCTGCATTGTTTCCGTGATGAACATTCATCACACATTCTGTAAAGCGGCTGGGCAGAGAGACCGGCGCCTATGGCAACAATCAGCGAGCGGGACTTGACCGGGTTCAGCATGCCGTGTGATGTCACGGAGATGCCAATACGGTCGCCACCGGCCAACGCAACAACTCCTGCCTGCTGGTCGAGGGCAAATCCGCTGCATCCGGGAGAAAACGAGTTGCCCGAGGAGACACCCTGCCGCCGTGCCTCACGGCGTATCTGCAGGAGAGCCAGGCGGACAGAATTCAACAGCAGTTCGTTGCCGACTTCGTCGAGGGCGAGGGCGAGGGATAACCTGCGTTCCGTGCAGAGTGCTGAAACTCGTGCCTCAAGTGATGTGCCGAGAGTACAAACGGTGGAGGCGACGGAGGTCACTTTCGATGCAACATCCGCCAGAGCCGGCACATGCAGTCTGCTCTCTCCGAAATCCAAATCGGCATCTAACGAATTCTGCACCGGCACGGTCCGAAAGACAAATTGAGGTTTTGCCAGCGCCTCATCCCTGAGCATTGCCACTGCGGCCTGCCTGAACTTAGGAACCAAGCCGGTTCGGGGAGGCCGTTTTTCTATAGCCGCGAGCAGTGACGGGACATCTATTTTGCTGATCATTGGCTTGGGTTCTCTCAGGCTGAATATTTTCTAACTGACTGGTACATGGCACGCACATTTTCGATCGGGGTTTCGTCCGGAATACCGAAGGCGCAATCAAGTATGAAGCCTCCACCTTTCCCCACCGTTTCGATCAGGTGGCGGCAGGAGGCGTCTACATCTTCGGGAGTCCCTGTTGTCATCAGTGAAGGCGACACATTACCGCGCAGACAGACAACATCTCCCAGAACCTCTTTTGCCGTAACCAGATCTGATCGTTCAAACCAGTAGATCGCCTTGCCGGGAGGAATAGTGCCGATCGCTTCCATCCGCTTGGTGCAGACCGATTCCCAGAGGCAGATCGGAATCAGATCGTTATCTATCAACCCGAGGATAATCTTTCGGCATTGCGGCCACCAGAATTTCAGAAACTGCTCCTGAGACATGAACGAGTCCGAAGCCCAGTGAATCGGTATGAATACGAACGCATTACCGCTTGCCTTGGCGTTTGCCAGCACATGGCGCAGAAGCAGCACCCCGGCCTTTTCCATCGCTTCGAGCAGCTTGTCCGGGTGGCGGCGCATGTCGGTCAGAATACCTTTGGCGCCACGGAAGTAATCCCCGAAGTAATCAAACGGCGCATTCGTCGCCGCTCCATGTGTAACCGGAAAACCGAGGCTCGCCATATCTTTCTCAAAGCCGATCTTGTGCATGATGAACCGCTGCGATTCATCCGCCATCTTCTGCAGGGCATTCAGAGCACGGACTGCGCCAGGGTTTCCGAAATGACGCATCTGGGCGAGCAGATGGTTATAGTACAATCCGGCAAACTTCGGCAGTTCCTCCAACCCTTCAAACGCCTCCCCGACACGCGGCAAATATTTATTCAGGTAAAATCCGGTCGGGTCAAAAATGTAATCGTCATATTCATCAGCCGTCATGTATTCGCGGTCGATATACTGAAACGGCTGGTTGTCACCGACACCATGCCCCGCCCACTGGATCTGTTTGAAGCCCATCGCTTCGCTCACCCTGCCGATAGTGGTCGCATGAACCGGATAAAACTGATCAGGATTGAATTCGATCAGAGCACGGCGCATTATTTCAGCCGCTTTGTCGTAGTTGTACATCAGCTCACGATAACTGATACCGCCATACCTGGCCAACCAGAAGCTGGCCTGGAAAGCGACAGGCACCCGGTCCGGCTGTCTAAGTTCGACGGCATCCATGATCCGTTTCATTTTTTCGTCGTATAGGGCTGCTCCGTTTGTATCAGGCATAGCTGAAACTTTCTGTCCATTTTCGGCTGAACGTTACGGCATCAACCGCGTTTAACCCAAATCCATCGGCGCCGGTATAGGCACGGATGGTTTCGTCAATCTGGCCGCCACCGATCTGGATTTTCAGTTGATCACGCAAACCTGCCGCCGTGATGGCTTCGATCGTTTCCTTCATGGAATCGAAGGCGAGTGTCAGGAAACCGCTCAAGGCAACAATCTGAGGCTTGAATTCCTTTATTTCTTCGATGAATCGGGCTACCGGCACGTCAATCCCTATGTCCTTTACTTCAAAACCATTGATGTCGAGCATGAAGGTGACAATATTCTTGCCGATATCGTGCAGATCGCCATGAACCGTGCCGATTAGAACTTTGGGCAGCTTTGCTACGGGCGCGTCAGACGCCTGGATGATCAACGGCTTGGCCATTGCGCCGATCTGGTCAAGCACCTCACCGGCCAGAATCAGCTCCGGCAAAAAATACTCACCCTGTTCAAATCGCTTCCCGACAATGTCCATCGCATTGCGGCACAGATCAAGCACCCGCAAAGGATCAACACCGGAATCCAGCATCTCCCTGGCGCACACAAGCGCGTCATCCTCTTCCATATCTGCGACCAGATCTACCAGCCGCTTTTCGTTTTCTTCCATCGCCAACCTCCTTTCAACGTTTTCAGGCAACAAGCCTGTTTTCATAAATGATTCGAACATCTTCAGGTCAAAACAGAACTGGGTCTGGATAAGTTGAGCTCCAGCGGCTGTTTTTTTCTCCAGGCACCACGTTCAAGCTCTGCTAACAGCGGCTCAGCTTGTCTTTTTCCTATCATGGAAATCATCGGTCGAAAAGCAGGTGCAACGCTGCAAAATGTGCTGTACAGCGACTCCATTATATTTCCAAGGAGCCATACATGATAGATAAAAATGTGTTTTACCGGGAATTCTCGTCTAAAATCTTCAGTAGTCCACAGATTTACACGGCATTGGGTAGCGTACGTGACCATCTGGAAAAAAATTCTTACCTTTGACCGACATTCACCATACATCGGGGATGAAAGTGATACGCTGTCACGTCAACTATCACAATTTTCACAACGGCATAAAACACTTACTTGAACTGGTTAATCAGGTCGCTCCGCTTAATAATTCGGTACTCCTGTTGGGTGAGACCGGTACCGGCAAGGAGGTTATTGCCAACTCGATCCATTTTGCCTCACCACGCAAGGATGGGCCGTTCATTAAAGTCAATTGCGGAGCGCTTCCTGAAAGTTTGATCGATTCGGAATTATTCGGCCATGAGGAAGGTGCCTTTACAGGCGCGACAAGCGAAAAGCGAGGACGATTTGAACGCGCCAACGGTGGCACAATATTTCTGGATGAAATCGGAGAATTGCCACTACAAGCCCAGGTACGTCTGCTGCGGGTGATTCAAAACAGGGAAATCAAGTAACATCGTGCTGATAACGAACCTCGACGAGACAATATTCAACCATATCAGTATGGTTCTGCAAATAACCAAGGGGAAGGTCCATGGGCCGCATGGTACGGCAGTGCTCCAGGGAATAAAATCCAGCACCCTGCGAGCCAAAATGGATAAATTGGGAATACGTTATGGCAAAAAAAGTGAATTGTAATACTACCGGTTCAGAAGCCACAATTGTTGGTTAACTGAATATTTCACCTTTTTACCCAATTCGTGCAACGCTATCCCTACAGAGAATCATCCCCACCGACTGCATGGTCATCACGACCTCTCGTTTTTGATTCAGAGTTTCTAAAAATATGTGTACCGTGCCCTGGTTGGGTTTCGACCGGGAACGCCGGGTATCCAGGTTGGTTACCTTGATAGAGAGTTCATCACCGGGTCGCACCGGTTTGAGCCATTTAAGATCGTTTACCCCGGGGGATCCGAGACTGGCCACGCTGGAAATATAATTGTCAACCAGAAGACGCATCGCCAGACCGGCAGTCAGCCAACCACTGGAGATAATGCCGCCAAAGCGGCTTTTCTTCGCCGTTTCAGGATCAATATGGAACGACTGGGGGTCATATCTTTTGGCAAAGTCAATCACCTCATCCTCAGTCACTGCGATGGTTCCGAATTCGTAAACGGAACCGACCACATAATCCTCAAAATAGCGATCTTCCTTCGGGACGCTAAACATTGATATCTGCGTAACTGTCACTTCTTTGTCATTACTATTCATTCTTCACCTTTACCATTCAAAATTCGCCACAGACTTACGAGACAGGCGGTTATTGAAGCCTCCGTGTTAACGGCATAATATTTTACTGTCAGCGATTTTTACATAGAGTACCGTTACTGTCAATGCGTTCATGAATGCGCTTATCCCACCACTTAAAGCATTGTAGACAGCATTTCAACGGCGATGCACCTTTTATCAATTCCACTTTATCAAGTTTTATCGGATGTACATTCATGACCATCTCCTTTTGACGTATAATCACCTTTATTTCCTCCGAGGAAACCTTGAGTGTTCAGATGATGTTTGCGATCCTCGCCATGCTCTGTGATACCTCACGGGAGTTTTACGCAGTTTTCACCATATTAAGCAGAAAATGCGACAATGCTGGTATAAGAATGAGCGCTCCCAGCATGTTCCATAGTACTGTCACTGCGCACCAAGAGTCGGCGCCAGATCATAGGGTTGATCTGACGAATCCATACGTGAATCCGGTAAA
>CAIYZD010000748.1 GCA_903930585.1 uncultured Geobacteraceae bacterium
CTGCCCGGTCGGCATAAACGGTGACGGCGGTTATGCGTGACGGTGCGGAAAGGCGCTGCGGTTCTGTTGAAAAGGCAAGGGCGGGAGTCAGAATGAGAGCCAGGAACAGAAGAGAGTTCAGAATTTTCATTATATGCTCCTTGATGTGTGAGCTGAAACAGATTATCTGCGTCCTTTGGCAGGCTGTCGCGGCGTGTCTCCCTGTCGTTTACCGGCTGCCGGTCGTCCGGTCCGTTTGCCTGCCGGCGCGGGACGTTCCGTTGCGGCACCCTCTTTTGTTGCTCTGGGACGAAATTTTCTGACCGCCTCTTTTGCTGCGGAGGAACGGCCGGTTTTTGTTGCTTCCTGAGCGGCCGGGCGGCTGCTCTTCACAGGTTTTGCCGCAGGGCGCGAGGTTCCGGAGCTGTTTTCAGCGCCTGCCGGTCGAGCTCCCGCCACTGAACGAGCACCTGTTGCCGGGCGTGCCGTAGTCGCAGGCCGGGCCCCGGTTGCCGGCTTCCTCCTGACGTACGGAGTCTTGGCCGGGCGGTCTTTCTGCGGTTTGGCAATGCTGACGACGATACAACGGTCGATCAGCCACGTGCCGTCCAATGTTTCGACCACCTCATTCAAGTTGACCTCGGACAGCATCCGTACGTAGCCGCAACGCTTGAATTCGCCGGTCTGTTCGTCAACGATCAGGTGTACCGAAGTGACAACCCCCATCACTTCAAACAGTTTGCGCAGATCTTCTTCGGTTGCCTGTTCCGATATATGTCCAACGTAGAGTTCTTTTGCCATGTGTATGTTCCTTGATATGATTTATTTCTGTTTCCTGTGGATGGCGAACGGTCCCCATGTCTGGTCAATTGACATCAGTTCCAGCGTATTGACATTGACATGCGGTGGTTGACAGGTGACCCAACGTACCGTTTCGGCAATGTCGTCCGCAGATAGCGGTTCTGTCCCCTGATATACGCCGGCGGCCTTGTCACTGTCACCTTTGAAGCGTACCGCTGAAAACTCGGTCTCAGCCATGCCGGGCTGGATGCAGGATACCCTCACCCGTGTGCCGAGCAGATCGCAGCGCAGGTTGCGGGAAAACTGGGTTACAAAGGCTTTGGTGCCGCCATAGACGTTGCCTCCGGGGTAGGGCCAGTCACCGGCGGTTGAGCTGATGTTGACGATGTGCCCATGATTGCGGGCTACCATACCGGGTAACACAAAGCGGGTACAGTACATGACCCCTTTGATGTTGGTATCCACCATCGTTTCCCAATCATCCAGATCTACCCGGTGAGCGGGTTCCAGTCCCAATGCCAGTCCGGCGTTATTGATCAGAATGTCGACGGTCCGGAAGCGTTCCGGCAGGCCTTCGACCGCCCCCTGTACCGCTTCCCGGTCCCGAACATCCAGCGGAATGATGTGTACTTCTGCTTCCGTACCCAGTGCTTCCTGTAATTTAAGGAGCGGATCGATCCGCCGGGCGGTCAGAATAAGCCGGTTGCCCTCTGCGGCAAAGATGCGGGCGCAGGCCGCGCCGAATCCGGAAGATGCACCGGTGATAAAAATTGTTTTACAATTCATAACGCCTCCTCAACAAGACTGTAGACCGCTTCCTGTAATTGATTCAGTTCAATCCCTCTGCGTGTGCACAGAGCCAGCAGCTCTTCCGGCAGCGGGGCGCAGACGGTCAATGGGCCGGCTTCTTCACGAACCAGCGCCGTCCGGAATGAATGCAGGGCAAACCCTGACAATTCGGGCATATCGCCGCCGCCATAGCGTTTGTCGCCCACCACCGGGTGGCCGATTGCCGCCAGATGGCGGCGAATCTGATGCATTCTTCCGCTGATCGGCGTAACGGCCAACAACGAACAGTTGTCGCCCGGTTGCAGTATCTCGTATCGGGTTTCGGACTCCTTTTCGTCCAGCGGTTCGTTAATGACGCCGCTGTTATCGGCGGTTCCCCACACCAGTGCCAGATAGAGTTTGTCCAGGCCGGTCTCTTTTACCTGTCGACCGTAAATGCCTGCCGCACTTGAACTTTTGGCCAGAATAACCGTACCGGACGTGCCGCGGTCAAGGCGGTTGACCGGGTAGAGCTTGCAGGAGGTGTCGCGCCCCATCATGTACGCCTGCCCGACGCCCACCAGATTATCCTCGCATTCCGCGGTGCGGTGCATCGGAAGACCGGCAGGCTTGTTGACAATGACGATGGAACCATCTTCATAGAGGATGTCCAGGTCCGGCCTGTTTGATGTGATATAGCCGGTGGTGCCGGCGCTCTCCTTGAGGGTTACACGGTCATGGAGTGCCAGCAGCGTATCGGGTGTTGCTAAAGCGCCATTGTGCTTTACAGCTCCGCTTTTGACCAGTTTGCGGGCATAACCGAACGGCGATGTCGGCATCAAGGTTCGCAGGTAGCTTTCCAGACGGCGACAGTGATCCTGGTGGGTAATTTCAAAAGTGAGCATGGCTGGAGTTTACACTACGAGGCGATCATCCCGGTAACC
>CAIYZD010000749.1 GCA_903930585.1 uncultured Geobacteraceae bacterium
GTAATCGTTAACGATGACCGCCCATTTAGTATTAAAAATGTTGCTCTATTTAAATACTACGATAGAAGTCTTACCATTCCTTTTTTTATAAAAATATATATGGAGAATTTGGCGGTTAACTTGCAGACGACTGCTATCGGTGGAGCGCAGCCATTTGTAGCATTGGGCGCATTGAGAAGCCTGCTGATGGCTTTGCCGCCGCTTGCTGAACAACATCGCATCGTTGCGAAAGTCGATGAACTGATGGCGCTTTGCGATCAAATCAAATCTCGCATAACGGATTCCAACCGATTACAGCAGAAGCTGGCAGATGTGCTGGTCGAGCAGACCGTATAAATGAGTTTTTCTACGCAAGGATTTTTAGCTGATCAAGGCTTAGTAATTGAGCAAGAGTTACTTGAGAAATACGCAGAGCTTTTTGAATTTACAATCAAGTGTTCTGATATCTCCATAAAAATAACTGGTTTATTTTCGAATGCCAATAATAAGCAACAAATATCAGCTAATCTATTATTTTCACGCGCTGTTTCACATTTTCAGGCTGCCATTATTCTTGCAAAAAATGGGTTTAGCGTTGAGTCATTAGTGCTCAGTCGAGGAATATTAGAAACGGTTTTTACCTTAGGTGCCATTTCCACTGGTGCTGTGACAGCGGCTGATCTTTTATCTCAAGATTTGAATTCTCGAAAAAAGCACGCTAATGCATTGCTAAAGAAAATTCATATACCAGTTGTCGGAGCCCATTACAGAGAAGATCTTACCCGATTCATCAAAAAAAACATGGATTCATCTGAATTAACGCTCTACGATCTGGCTGATAAAAGTGGGATGCTCGCTGTTTATGATGGTCTTTATCGGCATTTATCTCATCATGCGGCTCATCCATCAATTTCTTCAATGGAACAGTTTATTGTTGATACTCCGGATGGTGAAAGTCATGTAGAGTTTCAAAGGGGATTTTCTAAAATCCCGGCAGCCTTGATTGCTGCTTGTCACGGTATTCTTCTAGTGTGTTCTGCATATGAACACGCAGTTACTACGACAGCCGAAATTAATACTGCAATAAACGGCTGCCTACAGAATTTTGAGGAAATTTCAACACGCTACAGACCGTGGCAAAATATTTGATGGTGAAGTGACAGATTACGTTTTGCACACACACATGGTAATCCCACAGCAACCTCGGCCATCTGAACTTTATGCTTAAGGTGGCTTGAGTGGATTGAAGAAATTTTACTCCTTGAATTATTTATGAAGGTATACCTTTTCGGTTCGGATCAATGAGCCATTTTTTAATTTGTGATAAAAACTTCCAGACATCCCCATCGGATGGTTTTATAAACGATGTTTCCTCTGGGTCTTCCCCCATTTTCTCAAAGACTTCGATAAGCCATGTTGGGCCATGCCCTGTCGCTTTAGTTGAAGGGAGCCATGTTTCAAGTTCGCCTTCAGGTACAACAAATATCCCGTATTCACTTAATTGCGTGAACAAATTAATTGCAGCTTCTTTTTCTGCCATTCCTAAAATATTGATACCACCATCTTTTTTCATATCTCGCCCTGTCGCATCCATTGCCTGTTTAAGAGCTGCTCTCAATGAAGCGAGTGATGTATGTGTAATGGTTGGTATATTGGCACTAGTAATCAGGTTAGCCCAGACACTACCTCCTTCCTTGATGACGTCGACATCGACGATACCTATCGTTGGAATACCAAGTTGACGAAGTGGTCGAATGATTGTTTGGATTGTTTGCTTATTCTGTGCATTAATAAACAGGCAGTTCGGTATTCCCCATTCTGGCTTAAATCGTAATAGTCGCTCGTTAATTTCTTGATAAAAAGCTCGGTCAGCATCTGACTCTGTTACAACGACGAACTCATAAAACAATCCACTGAGAACTCCTGTTGACCTTAATAAAGGATTTCTCATTAACTCTAAAATTTCTGTGCTAGGTAAAACTCTGGATGTGGAAACTCCGCCACGATAGGTTAAGCGAATAATATTTACTGGAGCACCCGAATGGATGCACCCCATTACAAAAGCAGAACTATGTGTAGAAACAAACACACGTTTGTCTGCTGAAAGTGCTGCACGAGAAACCTCATATCCTAATTTCGATGCGAGGGATGGATGAAGAAAGGCTTCTGGCTCATCAATGAGAATTACACGAGGGTCGCCAGCTATTACTTCAGTGATTATTCCGGTGAATGCTTTAACTCCATCACTGGCGTAATCAATTAATTGAGCTTCGGAATGAAATTTCACAGCTTCGGCGTGGATGCCTCGTTCTTCAACATCATTAATTGGGGCTCGGTCAGAAAGGCGAATTCGAAACTGACCAAGGAGTGTAGGATCAATGACAAAGTGTGAACCGAAAGCCTCATGTACGATTCGACGCACTTCATGACGCTTTAAATCGTTACGAAATAAAACTTGAAAACTTGTTTGTGGAGATTGTTGTAGATCGCCTGCGCCTTGAGAATTTATTAAATTTATGCGATTTCGGCCATCAAGAATGAGTGTGTTGTGAGTCAAGAACCATGAGCAAAAAGCAGCTCGATTGGGATTCGGGTATTCAAGGCAATTGATTAATTGATCTATTAGTAATTGTCTTCGTCCGTATCGACTGCCTATAAATAAATGATTAACTGTCAACGCTTCACCTTGATTCGGCGGCAGCGTTAAATGGTTAATTGCTTGCATTACATTTTCACCCGTGAGTCCTTCGAATGTAAGTTCGTCAAGAATCAACGCATTGGCATCCTGATTGCCATTTCGACAGTATTGCTCTATCTCAGTTAGAACTTTACTTTTTCCAGAGTTGTTTGGACCAACAAA
>CAIYZD010000750.1 GCA_903930585.1 uncultured Geobacteraceae bacterium
GTTCTTGCAAGATACAGGTTGACCTTTGCAAAATCCGTGTCTTGGCGGTCGGTGGCTCTCTGTGCGTCTTTGATTGCCTGTTCTGCTGTGTCCAGGCTTTGGTCGATGCATGTGGATTTTCCGGCGTGCGCATCACGATATGCATTTATTAAGTTAACTGCTTTCATGGTGGCTCCCTATATTGCCTTTATTCTGTCTGTGACGTTGTTTAACTGATCGTGAATGGTAGCCAGTGAGATTAATGTTTCCCGTCCTGCTGCCGTCGCTCCGTCAAATGTGCGAGTCAGATTTGTTAGGTCGTTTTTTATGTGGTGAATTGTAAAAAGTAGCGATGTTGTCATCTCATAATATCCTTTTATTTGCGAGTGATTTTACTGCTCAATCTTCATTTTTCTGCATTACTGTGATCACGGGTTCGTGATGGTCGCCGCCATGGATTTGAATTTTAAAAGTCCAGTTTTCATGCGGTGCTGCACCTTCCAAAACCACGGAGAAGAAGTGGCTTGCTTCGTCCAAGTGCTCGACGATGTCCCTCTGGCTGGCTACAAGTATTTTAAGAACAATACCAGTCAGGTTTTCGTGTCCGGTCGTCTCGATCACATTCCAGATGCTCTCTGTAAAGGCTACCGGAAATTTATAAAGCTTATTGGTTATTGGGTAGAGGCTCGTTATGTCAACGAGGACACCGTCTCGGATTGCATCGGCTCTGGTGTAACAACTGATTACTTCAAAATCCGTAAACATGGCTTGTTTCCTTTCTGGGCAGGTTGCCCTGCCCTTGTGGTTTGGGTTTATGCTTCTGCGTGAGCGGGTATGTTGAGGATAAAATCAACTGCTTTCTGGGCTTGGCTTGCAGCCTGAATAATCAAGCCTTTATTGTCCTTGCTTTTCAATACTGACAACCACGATTTAATATATGCAGCACTGTTGTCCAGAGTAGTGTCGATAATTCCGGCGTTGGCATTTAGAAAGCTTGCTCCCATCTCGGCGATCAGCTCTTCTTTACTCCGTTCGCCTGAACCGAGATAAGCAGATTTAGTTACCGTGGCACGATTTAAACGGGAGTTGCGTCCTGTTGAGTGGGTCATTTCGTGAAATAACGTGCTGTAATATTCTTCGTCGCTGTGAAAGAGTTTTGCTTCTGGCATATTGATATAGTCGAGCGATGGGCTGTAATATGCCCGTGGTTCGCCATATTTTATTTCTGGACAGAATGGCATGCCGTCAACTATTCGCTGTGCTTCTTCGATTGCGTTAAATTCACGGGTAACAACTTCTTGTACTGGTATCTCGATGCCTTCCACGTCTTCAAGGGAGAATACTCGGTAGAATTTTAATATTGGGATGACCACGTCATCACCAGTGATGCGATCTGCTGTTTCCTTCATACTGTAGAAACAAATCGGGATGCTTTTTGCTCCCTTTTTGATTGTTCCCTTATGGTCAACTACCTGTTTAAAAGTTGCGTAGAATGGACTTGTATGCGAACAACAGCCGAGTATGAAGGCGTTAATACCTCTGTAGTTTTTCAATGTAAAAAGGTTCTTTGGTGCATTTGCAGTGCCGTTCCAAGGTTTCCGCCATGGGATGCAGCCAGCTTCCAGCTTCTCAATGATCAAGTCTGTGATAATGTCGGATACGGTCTTTTTAGTGTCTGATTTAGTCAAATTATGACTGCTAGATTTTGTTGTAACTTTCGAATGTGATTTTGATTTTGTTGTCATTGTTCGGTATCTCCCTTTGTTTGATTATGTCTACTGAGTTTCGTCGCTAACTTTCACAACGATAAGTTACGAGAAACTCGGTTTAATCAAAAAAGAACCGAACAATGATAACTACAGCGTGGCTTTGCTCGCAGCGTCGGTCGCCGTGAAATGTAACGGCTCACAAAGTATGAACAATTTGGTTGCATAAAATGGGCGTGCTTTGGTGAAAAGTGAAATGAAACATGGGCGATTGAAAGCAGCGGTGCTTTTGATTTTGTCTGAGGGTGGTTGCCGTTAATGGGTTTAGCTTTACGATTGAAAGCGAGGACAGCTATATCGTTCCGATTGCAATTGTTAAGCGCGCCTTTTGGCTGACAGCTATATGTGAACGCCTCACGGTGAACATTTTGCTGACAGCCGGTTTTCGGCTTTAAGCACGAAAAGCCCAAGACGGATGCTTGTCCTGGCGAGTGCTGCCTGATTTTGGTTGTGCGTTAGTGATTGACGCCCGAATGGGTCAAGACAACAATGGCGGTAAGTTGGCTTGATTTACGAAAGCACGGCTGTAAAGCAACGCCCAGCCTACGTTTAGGCAACTGGCTTCCAAAATCAACTTCTAAGGACTTTTCAGGCTGGCTGGTATACTACGGCATTGACTATTCAAACGGCTGATTAGGTCGCAATTGCATTTATTGTCGAAGTTGCAGCAAGCTGAGAGTAACTAATAAAGCCCATAAACCTTTCTGAATACTTTGCTTTTACTCTTAAATTAAAATATGAGATATTGTCTTCGAAAAACTTTAAGCTGTGGGGAGTGTAAGTGGAACGTTCAGGGACGGAAGATCTTGAAGAACTGAGATCATATATCAAAAAATTAGAGGATCATGCAGAAATTACAGAGCGTGAATCAATTGCGCTTTCATGTATTAAATATTGTCTTTTTGAAAGGATTGGAATATACGGCAATTTTAGAGGCAGGATATCGTTATTTGGAAGTGTCCCTATAATAGATTCATTAAACATTGTTTTTGAGGCTCTCGAGAATCCTGATAGATCTGCTATATTTGAATTGCACGAGCGCATTTATCAGTATTTTAAATCTCCTGCTCCACCTCCCCTTTTTATTCCTAATTATCAGGAAGCTAATGAAAACGGCGATGACGTGGTAATTCCGCACCAAGACGACGATGACGACGATCCAATTCCATTTTAGTAAATGTATTTCTGCGGAAAATACTTTTGCAGCAGTGCGACTGGATTCGTTTCAAAGGAACGTCAAAACTTATGAAAAAGTTTGTTTGCCAGAAATGTGGTGCATTATTGAGAACAGAAAAGATATTGACGGCTCAATGCCATGCCCTGCGCCCTTCGTCAGTGCAATTATCTAATAATCTAAGCCAGCTGCACATCTCACATGGCGAGCAATTATGAATGCTCTGGCAGAATCAATATATAGATCAGTATCTTCCCAGGCATCACAATACTGTTTGAATGTCATTTCTGCGATTGCCAATGTTTCGCCTTTCTTTGTAACAGTGCCGACATAAATTCCTCTTGCAGTTTTACCGATTGCTCCCCATTCTTCATCCACCAAAATAACATATGGTTTCAGAACTATTTCAGTCGATTTAAGATTAAATATCCACTGGAGTTGCCCGTTCCTCAATTGATTTTCCTTTGAGTTTTTATATTTTGAATAGTGTTTACTAAGCCATGGTTCTATTGATGTGAAACAATACATGCAACACGGTTCCCAATCCTCCTTTCCGTATCGTTTTCCAAAATTTCGAACTGCATCTGCATACCCTCCGCAGATGTTGCATATTTCCCATTTTTCAAAATCATTTTGAGCTTCGTTCAGTGTCATTATGTTTAGTCTCCATTTTGAGATCAAATCCAGGCATCTTCGTTAATTTTTAGATAACTACAACATGTGTGCCAAACGGAACTATCTGGAAATATGGACGATAATATCGGGTAATATATTGTGTTCAATAAAGATATGACTAAGGGTTAATTACATTTTTTGATCTATATTAAAATAATTGTGTCAAAAACTGTCATTAGCTGCAAAGAAGTTACCTGTCGGAGTGTAACGGCAAAGATGCTGAGCATTTAGAATAGTGAATTGGAACGCCAAGATCCGAAATAAATTAGAAACAGTCGTCATGACAAATCAATATTAAATGTGTTACAACTTGGGCTGATCAAAATATTTTGAATTGTTATGACCATCGACGATGGGCAATGAGCTTGTGAAATAAGCGATGATGAGACAAGCAAGGCACCGAAATCTGGTTTTTGTAATCTTGGGGGTGAGCCATTATTTACTAAATAGGTGATAAAACCGATTATGCGTCTGGTTGCGAATGTTAGCTTCTCCTTGCTTCAATAACTCTGTTAAAACATTAAAATGTGTGCATCGGCTTGTTGTAGTGACGAATTGACTTCATATTATTAAGACGAGTATTAACAATAACTTTATTTTGATAACATTAATTCAGGTAAGATATCGATTATGAATGAAAAATTAACTAAAGCGTTTGATGCTCTCGAAATTCCGATCACTGCAACTTTAGAAGAAGCAAAACAGTCTTGGCGAGACCTTGCACATGTATGGCATCCTGATAAACATCAGAGTAATGAACGTTTGCAACTCAAAGCCACTGAGAAACTAAAGGAAATCAATGGTGCGTGGGACGAGGTCAAAGCTTATTTAGCCTCACCGAACCGCGAGCATGAGGAACGGGAGCGTTATCAACGAAATTATGCTTCTACTGGGCGTCAGGAATCAGAACAAAAAGCTCCCAGGAGTGGGAAATATAAAACTTTGACTTGTCCGCACTGTGGAGCAGCCAATCAAGTATTGCGTACGGCACTTTTTGAATTGGCGATGTGCGATTCATGCGGTAAACATCTTAGTAAAACAGAAGAGGATAAGGAACAAGCGAGGAGAGCTGAATTCAATAAACAAAAAGAGCGTCGAGCAGAGCAAAAACGTCAAGAAGAACAATCTGAACGAGAACAGCGTAGAAAAGATCAACGACAAAGGGAAGAGCAGAGTCGTAACGAAGGGCAAACTAGATCCGAACAAAAGCAAAATGACAACGCCGAGAGGCAATATCAAGAAACATACGAATTTGATCAGAATATATCAGCGAATGATAATGCTTATAGCTCTTGGAAAATATTAGGTGGGCTAGCAACGCTCTTATTTATAGTTGCCAAAGTTGGTGTGGCAATATGGAAAGCATTAAATTAACATTTTAAGCGTGCCTGGGAGAGGGTCTAAATGCTGGGGAGAATCACCTCTATAGTATGCGTTCTACCAGCTACGCATCGGAAAGTCGATTCCGATGCTTCTGGAACCACCCCGCTGGGCTGTAGCAGTCATTAAACATTTCTGTTCCGGTTTTTGCGATTTTCATAGCAGACGATGGATCATCGTTTACGAACTTTAAAAATTGCACCATTTCATTTTTTGTTTTTGCTATGAGACAGTTCATTCCAGATTGTAAATCAAGCATTGGAATTGTTAATTTTGAGATAGAATCATCCATTATCGCAATTCTTCCGGACGACAATGCTTGCAGGTGTCTTTCTGTGACAGGTCCGAGTCCTGGTAAGCAAATTACAGATAAATGGTTTAGGAAACGTTTACCATACCGTTTTGGGTGAATATAGTTATTCTCGAAAGGGATTATAAATTGCTCTCTTATATCTGGTCGATGCCTGTCATGAACTAGTCCAGGATAAATATCTATATCAGGAAGTAGAAGTGTGAGATCAAATCGCTCACGAAAGTGTTTTTTTAGATGAAGTGCCCAGACTAAGCGCTTCCGAGAAGAGATA
>CAIYZD010000751.1 GCA_903930585.1 uncultured Geobacteraceae bacterium
CTGCTGCGGAAAATATGCAAATTCTACCGTTTTGTTTCTGAGTTCTGCTTGTACCAATGATGATATTGCACTTTTTGCTGAACGTACGGTGCTTAGTTATCCCTGTTTTGTATTTTTGTCAATTAACTCAACGAAAACAGGCACATAAGTAAAAATAAGAGTTGCTGTTACATTATTTGAGAGCTACAATGATCTTAATTGGACACTCATACGACCTGAAGGAAGCAGAACAAGGAACATAAAATGTTCTCAAATAATGAAAACGAAATATTCAGAGCAACGGCAAAGAAAATGGCATATTTGTTGTTCTGGGATAACAAATACGTTGTTTGCGACCCCACAAATGTAGACGAAATAATTAGCGAAGCAATGACAATTATGCTCAAGCGTTGGAAAACCAGCGGGCGCAATGCCGACGATTTAAAAGATGGCTATATTTATGATCTTTTAAGTGATGCAGCCGAACGATTGCGCTTTATCCCTAAAAATAGGGGACCACTCGAACCAGCACAGTTAGTAGGAATGACACATTGCAACGAGTGCAATGCAAACTTTGACTGGGAAGAAGCACGCTGGTCAGTGAAAAATGGATTGCGCCAGAACAAAGCACTGTGCCCCGTCTGCGGAGTTTTCCTCGTCACTTCCAAAATAATCATTCCGGTGAATTTAATATCAGATAGCGACAGCGATGATGATGATTCGTACCTGACACCAACCACCCCTTGTATTGAACAAATCCTTTGTGGAAGGGATACCCCTTTCATGGGACTACGAAAGGACGGACAGTATAGACAAAGGTTGAGTTATGGACTTGCGGGTCAGATAATTAGTATGGCAGTGGCGGGGTGGTAATAATCGCAAATTACCTGATAAATAAGGAATCTTAGGTAAAAGCGGGGCTTTCAAGATTTCTGGGCGTTTTTCCACTACTGCCCATTTACTGCTCATTGAGCATAAAAAAAGCACCTACGAAAATCTCGTAAGTGCTTGTTTTTTAAGTGGTGCCCAGGGACGGAATGGAATCGATCCTTATGTATTCCGTAACCTATTGAAACTGTGGGCGTAATCGCTAACGAGTTACCATCGAACCCATGAAGCCGGTGTACCGGTCGGTGTACTTGGGTGTACTTCGGTGTACTGGTTCGTAATGTAAACGAATCAAGAGATTCGGTACAGTACTTTTTTATGTGTGATGGTGAATTATGCAGCCGGTTCGATTCCGAAATTGTTATGTCAAATCAGGCGACAGAAATCGTCAGCTGTTTCCCAAGAGCATTGGCAAACTTTTCAAGGGTAGAAAGCTTCATATCCTCAGCATGATTCTCAATTCTTGAAATGGCAGTTTTTTTGGTGCTGATTCTAACGGCAAGCTCCTCCTGAGTAAGGCCAGCATCTTCACGAGCCTGACGAAGCATTACACCAAGCTTGAAATCCTGAAAACCTTCGTAGTAGTTTTCGGCAAACTCAGGATCACGTTTTTTCCTGCCATCAATATATACTCTTAAATCGCTCATGCTCATTTCC
>CAIYZD010000752.1 GCA_903930585.1 uncultured Geobacteraceae bacterium
ACCTCCATTTGCCTGAACACCTCTTCAATATTTGTATCCCTGCGTGGAAGGAATTTGTCTAGCAGTGTAGCTACATCAGGACAGCTCAATAAAGGATAATTCTCTTTTTCTTCAAGCCGTGTTTCCAGAATGAAGAGCATCGACATCATCACCAATGACATGTGGTGATGCCATGATTGCCAGCCACGGATCTGGTACTGATCCATACCAGCAGTACCTTTGGCATCCTGGAAGGCACGTTCGACAAAATAGCGTTGACCTTGCATAAAGGCCAGCCGTTCTGCCGAAGTATCTTCTGGCGCATTGGAGAAACTGTACTTGATAGTCTGTATAGAATCGACTTCTCGCCGGACAATCAAAGACCAGTGGCGTGCGCTTGTTTCTTCTTTATTCCAAACCCAGACTCGCTGGACAAGGACATCAACCTGAAGTATTCCCTTGGTTGAATTGCGAGTGGTGATGCGTCGCCAGGCTTCTTCCGGCTGTGCTGCAGCCCAGGCTTGTACCTCAACAGGTTTGCCATTTGCCTTATGAAGTGTGGGTGTTCGTCCCTTGGCTGTTTTCCGCTCCGGGATGTACGGAGCGGGGTCTTCCAGATAGATTGACTGGTCTTTGTGAACGTCGGCGACAAACAATTCACCGTAATCATCGAGTGTACTCAGGAAGTGAGGTTCCTTGCCATAACCACCATCAATACCAACCCATGAGAAACGAATACCAAGATCACGGAGATGGCGAACACTATCAAGCGCAAGTTGGGATTTACTCTTGAATATTATCCCCTTGGGAATCCCTGCATCATGACAACGGTCGCTATCATCAGTCCAGCCTTTGGGAAGATATAACCGTCCGTCAACCAGAGCAGCAGATGAACCACGGACAAGAGAAGAAAAGACGGCAACCTGACAATTATCAACTTTACCGCGATTGCCGCACCATTGCCGATTCACGGCCACAGATTTTTTACCAGCTTTGGGAAAGCTGGATTCATCTATTATGAGACCCGTGTCAAGAGTGCCTCCGAACAGGCGATCAGCATCCATTGCCACTTGATCCACGACAGGTCGCGCTTCCCAGGGAGAGTTGGTAACAAAATGTTGCAAGGATTGATAATCCGAATCAGGAACAACTTCTATCATCCGCTCTATGTTCTTGCGCGCGGATTGCACGAGCCCTTTCAAATAGTGAAAAGCTTGTGAGGCAGATGATCTTGTTTTTGTAACGAAGAAATGTGAATAGCGTTCGTGAAAGGAAACAAAAGATGATGCCAACGTCATTAAAGAACGTTTGTCATCGTTAATACTCCTTTCAAATGCGGTATTTGCACTACTACGGGCTAAGTTTCATCAGAGCCCAAAATTAATTGCAGATGCGAACGGGTTTATGACATATTATTTCAATAATGTCAACATATTATGCCTATTTACAATGTGACAAAGTAGAATTATCAAACGGGAAGCAGTACGGTTACGATAGTTCCTTCACCAGGCTGGCTGACAAAGGTGATTGTTCCCTGGTGCAGTCCGGCTATCAACCGGGCGGTATGTAGCCCGATACCGGAGCCGGATATGTTTTGTGCAGTTGTAGCACGATAGGTCCGTTCGCCCAGATTCGGGATTTCAGCAGCGGGTATGCCGACGCCCTTATCAGTCACGGTTATGCAAAAGGCATCTGCCGTGCGTACCAGCCGGATGCTGACCGGCAGAGCGGAAAACTTAAGGGCGTTATCCGCCAGGTTGACTGCCAGATGGAAGAGCAGGCGCTCATCACCGTGATACATCTGCGGCGCGTCTGGAGTGGTAAGCTCCAAAACCCGCTCCGGGCTTAAATCTGAACAGTGCTGCCTGACATTGTT
The DNA here is from genome assembly GCA_903930585.1 of uncultured Geobacteraceae bacterium. GTDB lineage: Bacteria > Desulfobacterota > Desulfuromonadia > Geobacterales > Pseudopelobacteraceae > JACRCG01. Next base: position 1,856 of record CAIYZD010000752.1, read on the forward strand.
CAGCAGATC
>CAIYZD010000753.1 GCA_903930585.1 uncultured Geobacteraceae bacterium
AAAGTTTAAATCGGAGAGAGATGTTACCCGAGCCGGAACCCATACATCCATGTGTACGCCCACGCTTGCTGCGGCTGCACCACTTCCTGCTCCAGCTGTCTTTCCTCCCACAACTCCCACAACCAGAAGCATCAAAGCCGCCATCAAAGAAACCACTAAAGGAATATTCTACGCTTTAGCGAGAATAGGAATTTAGTGGGGTCCATAGCTTTTGCGCTGAGCACTAGAAGAGCGAACCGATTTTAGCAAAAAAAAAAGATTGCGATGAAAATAATATGTCGTTGGTCTCGTCTCCCGCGCCTGCGCGTTGATATTACGGGTATCCAGAACTTGTGATGTACGAGGGTTAAATCCGGCCTTCTTCAATAAGCCTCACCAGTGTTGATATGTCAGCTCCGTAGTTAATCTCGCGTTCAGTTGAAATTGTTGATGGCCCCATCTTAGAGAACGATGTAAAGCAGTTATAGGCCGAAGAGTTTTCTTCACGAACTGGACGCTGAAACTTTGGCTTTTTGGTTTTAGCGACGCCTTCAGTAAAGAGAATCTTCGCCCTGAGAGCTTCAAAGCTGTAACCCCTCCCTAGTCTATTCATAACCCGGATCAGATTGTTCAGCGACTCCGTATAGGCATTCGTTACGGGATGTTCAAAGTAAGCCATGATCTCCGGCATCCAATTGTTCACAGCACGAGTAAGCGGGTAGAAAGCATCTTTAATCTCTTCGTCTAAACCAGCTTCCCATTGGCGGAACAAGTCTACTGCCTCTTGCGTTTCCAAGGCATCATAAATAGCAAAAAAGTCCTCTTTAGCCCGATATGCTGCACCAAGAGCCGGATAGTTCTTTGTCCAGGACTCTAAGCTGATCCGGTCGAGTCCTTCCAGTTTCGACTCTCGTTTCAAGAGTATAAACCGGTCGTGCATCAGGCCACGCCGCTGCTTAACCGTAAGTCCACTGCGGATCTCTTTTCTCACTGTCTCCAAACAAATGTTTGCCATTCTGACCACATGAAACTTGTCGATCACGATGGTGGATTGGGGCATGACAACCCTTACGGCGTCTTTGTATGGCTCCCACATATCCATAGTTACGCATTTCACCAGCTCACGACCCTTGAGCTTTGACAAATAATCTATGACAGTCTTCTTGTTGCGGTCACGCAGGACGTTAACTACGGTATTGTGTTCGATGTTGGAAACGACGCAGCGCGGTTTTTTGATGATGTGTATTTCGTCAATCCCCATCCATTGAGGTGTCTCGAATCTGACGGTTCGTTCAAGCTCGTTGATGTAGTCGTTAAAGACGTTCTTGACCGTCATTTCATTGATGCCGATTTCTTCAGCTATATGAGAGAAAGGGCGTTTAACGGACTGTTTACCAACCCACTCAACAAGTCGGGAAGTCATCATCCGCTTGCCATCTACATTCGGCAGTCGTTCATAGAAGGTTTTGTTGCAGGAACGGCATTGATAGCGTCTGGTGTCCACATAGATGCCAACCCGCTTACCATGTATTTGAAGATCGCGGATCAGTTGCTCGTTGCGGCCAAAACCGACAAGATTGTCACTTTCGCAGTTCTGGCAAATTTTCGGTGGAGTCTTCGTTTCGACGTTAATATGGTAGTCGTGTTCGGTTTCGACGATGTTGGTTACGACGTAGGCAGGGAGGTTGAGGATATTGGTAGGCATAGGTGATTACTCGAACTCCTTGTGTTTGGGGCATGCGCAGAAGGTCCCCGGCTGATCAAGTACATTGTCATGTTGTGTGACCCATCCCCATCCTTCAGGAAGACTCCATAAGACGCCCAAACGTCCTATTGAGAGTGAACTTGATTTATGAGGGAGTTTAAAACTCAATAATTGATGGAACTACATGACAAATGTCACCGTTTAAAAGGCCGGAACATCTGTTACCTATTATTAGAAATATATCTATGATGTTCTCTGTTGTTTAAATTTCAGAGGAGAACATCCGTATGGAAGAAGAGCTTAGAAAACTGGCGATCCAGCGTCACATTGCCGGAGAATCATCCAAGGCGATCTGCACGAACCTTGATCGTTCCAAGAAGTGGATCTTTAAATTGTCGGATTCCAGTAGCTGCGGTTGGCAGTTCAGATGTATGATAACTGGCCGACTCCCTGCGGAATCGGCCAGTTATAACCTGATGAGTCATAATATATCAGTTAGCAACATGATTATAGCATGTTTTCAACCCACTGTAAGTATAATAGTGGCTCCCAGTAGCATACCGGGCTGAATCGCAAGCAGGCTTGAAGTCGGTCTCTTGCTCGTTGTAGAGCATCCTGACGAGCAAATTGCCGTTACCGTCGCTGTACACATCCCACTGTACATTTGCTCCTGACCCGAAAGACGAACCGCGCCAGGCGTTGTTGTCGTAGGTATAGTTATTTGCATTGGCCGTTGAAGTCGCGGCGATCTGCAAGCCGAGAAGGGTGGCAAAGGGAATTATCTCTTCCGCATGCGTAAAGCGAAGCACGGCTCCATGGGACATATTGCCTTTTGCAATGGCATCGACTTCGTTAAAGAAATCGTCTTCGAGAATCTGCGCCATCTTGTATGTTATCGGACTATCCTCAGTGATGCCGGGGCCTTTCTGGTAATAGCTCTGAACATCGTCCAGATAGGCCAGATAACCGGCCTGGGCATCAGGAATGTATTGAGTGAAATCCAGATTGTTGAGCTCGGTTGTCATTTCCGGAGCGATATTGTAAAACCCGTACAGTTCGTTAGCCGCGTCGGTAAGACTTTGGATTGTCGGGGTGGTGCTGGTCGACGAAACGGTTGCCATATATTTGCCGTCGTCACTGGTGAAAGTAAAGGTCGCAAGGTTGGCGAAGGTGTAGGTTCCGTTATCTATCTTGTTTACGAAGTCCTGGGTAAAGAGTCTCAAAAGCACGGCGCTGGCGTTGGCCTTGGCTGCCGGACTCGTCAGAAGCGCATTGACTTTTGAAACCATGTTCGTATTCGTCAGATAAGCCTGATATAAAAGGCTGTTCGTATATGTCGTATAGTAGGGATCGGTTGTTGCGGACACCAGATCCGTTTTTGCGGCCAGCTTATGGAAATACAGCAGGAATCGGTTTATGCCAGCCGCCTGTGCTACGGGTTTATTTGCCGGATAGGCGGTCAGAGACGCTGACGGAATGATCAAAGGCTTCAGAGCGGAATTGTTCGCTATCAGGGACTGGGTAAAAAAACCGGCGCTATCAATTGTCCGGTTTACCCCGGAACTGGCATATACTATCTGACGTGGCGAAGCGGTGCCGCTGGTGGCTGCTACCTGGGTAAAATAGCTGGGCAGCCTCTGCAATAACCGGGCAGCCATCTGTTGCTGTTCTGTGATACCGGTTTGTGACAGATTGCCGTAACCCGGCGTCGTAATTCCCGCCACACCGTAATCCAGCAAGGCATTAGCCTTCATCATTTTCCAGATATCAGCTCGCAAATTGAAACCAAGAGGTGTTAATGCCCCATCGACACGTGCCTGTTCTATCATGTTCCAAACGCTCGCATCAAAGCTGGACTGGCCGCGTGACCCGTGGCGCACGACTGCCTGGGTAAATACCGGGCTAAAACCGGCTGGCGCCTGCGAATAGGTTGCCAAGCTCTGTTTCGGCTGATACGGCGTAGCGGTGGCAGCGTACTTAGCCCCATTGCCGGTACCGGCAGTTGCCGGGGCCGGGTCCGATGACCCTGAGCAGCCGGCAAGTGTAACGGCAAGGGTTGCTGCGGCAGCCCCAAGAATGAATTTTTTCATTGTTTGTCTCCTATAGGTATTAAATTTATGACGCTGGAAGCGCCATGCAAAAATGAAATCATGCGGCAATAGACTCAGGCGAGAGATCCATCTTCTTGCCAAAAATCAGCGCAGTCCAGATGCTGATTTCGTACATTAAGTACATCGGAATCATGATGACGAACATGGTAATCAGGTCGGCGTGGAAGGCGGCGACAATGGAACTGGCCAGAAGAGCGTATTTGCGTTTGGGGGCCAGAATCTGATAACTAACCAGCCCGAAGCGGGACAGGATAAGGGTCAATATGGGAAGTTCGAAGATCAGGCCGAAGATCAGGATCAGGCGCAGGCAGAAGTTGATGTAGGCGCTGATGTTGAACCAGCTCTGCAACCCCTCGGCCTCATACGAGAGGGAAAAGTTAATGATCACCGGCCAGATCACTACCAGAAAAAACAGGGCGCCGATACAGAAGGTGAGTGAGGCGGCCGTTACAAAAGGCACTACCATGCGCCGCTCTTTGCGGGTAAGCCCGGGCGCAATGAATTGCCACACCTGGTGAAAAACTATAGGCAGCACCAGGATAAAACCGGCCAGCATGGAGATTTTGCACTGTATGAAGAACGGTTCCAGTGGCGCACTGTAGTTCAGAAGGTGTTTCTTTACCGGGGTATCTATCTCCTGCGCCAGCTTGAAGTGGTTGTACAGTACCGGGGCGCGATCCTTGACTTGGAGATAGGCCAGCTTCTTTATTTCGGTCAAGTAGGTTTGACCGGTCAGCGGCCTCTCGATGAATGAGAGCATAGCGCTGGACAGGTTCCAGGCGAGACCCATGCCGATTACCACCGCCACAACGATAACAATCAGGCGTTTGCGCAGTTCAACCAGGTGGTCCATGAAGGTGAGTGCGGTCATTTCTGCCATGTAACTCTCTACGTCTCTTGTTTTAATTGTTGAACATCAGCGCAGCGGAAATCGCCGAAATCTGGGCATCGGTGACAACCAGACCGCTCATACTGCTTATATTTTGCAGCGCCGCCTTAATCTCGGCAATGCCCCTGTTTGTTACCAATGAAATCTCCAAACGACCGTGGCAGGTGGCGCAATAGGTTGCATACGGAGTGGCACCGTCCAATAGGGCCGTCGTGGTGGCAATCTCCCCTGACGCAGCACTTTCGCCTGAATTGTTCCGCGCCGTGACAAGGTAGTAATAACGGGTAGCGGGAAGTAAACCTCTCTGAATGTAGCTGGTAGTCGCGCTGACAACTCCGGTCCCGGTCGTTGTTGTGCCACCTGCTGCTGTTGACCAGTAGATAGTGTACGAGGCAGCGCCGTTGACAGCACTCCATGAGATAGTCGCCTTGTTGGTACCACCAACGGCCACAACATCTGTGGGAGAGGTCGGTACTGTGCCCGTTGTCTGGGCAGACGAAACCGCTGCATCCGCAGCGGTAGTTGTGGTGGCAGTGCCGCTACTGCTTCCGCCGCCGCAGCCTGACAGGCCGATCAAGGTAACTGTAATCAAGCTGGCTGCCAGGCATGGCAGGTTCCGGATATGCATGAAGATTTATGCCTCTTTAGGTTTAATCTCGATTTCGTCCTTGCCTTCTGATGCTTTCCGGAAGTTACGGAGAGTCTTGCCCATTGCACCGCCCAGTTCTGGCAGGCGGCCGACGCCGAAGATTAAAGTAACAATAACGAGAATGATGCTCAACTCGGGTATGCCGATTCCAAACATGGTAGCCACCTCTTATGGATTTATATTGTTATTTCGATAAACAATTTCAGACCTCCGGGGTTATGAAAACCCCGGAGGTCTCTTTACATCAACTATTATAACTGTTACACGCCGGCAACAGCGGCAAAATAACCGTTATAGTTTATAACCGCCCAAACCGTTTTGCTGGCCGTGTCGATACCATACGTACCCAGGGCATACCCGGCTTTCCACGGACCAGAGACAAACTTTACGGCGCCGCCCAGATTCTGCTCTACGGCATTGATCCAGTTGCCGTTGCCGTCCGGGGTGGCCAGAACGGGTGAGCCGCTGGAATAGCTCAGGGAAAGGGTGTAGACATCGGTCTGGTTACTTCCCAGAATATAGCCCATGCCCCACAGAGCCAGAATGTCGCTGGCGGTGCTACTCGTTGCAGTATACCAACCGGTGTTAACATCATTGGAAAATTGGCGACCACTCGGGTCAGTAACCGGATTGCCGTTGGTGCCGCTCAGGATTTTAGCAACCGAGCCCGAAGGACCGGTATCCTGCACTGCGGTAAAAGAAGCGCCGGTAGCCAGTACAAATTGTTTGCCATTCTGACTGTAACCGAAGGTTTCCCGCTTGGTAAAGTTGGTGAGAGTCGGGGAAGCTGAAATTAAATTCTCCGAACCGGAGCCAAAAGTAGCATAGACCGGTGAGGAATAGTAATCCACCGAAACAGTCGGGCCGTCTACCGTGACGATATAGTAGCCGACGGTGTACAACTCCTGGCTGAGCTGGGTCTGGCGTTTACCGCCACAGTAGAAAGCGTCGTTGGACGTGCATGGAGGCACGCTACCATTCCCGGCGGCGTTACATTCATTGGGAGTATAGAACTTGGAGCTGTCCGACTGACAGAGGATATGGGTTATCTGCGCGGCAGCGCCGGTGTCGGTAGTTTTCACGATGCTTCTATTGTGGATGTGGTCGTGCCCGCAGAAGTAGAGACGAGCCTTGTTGGAGGCCATGCTCCGGATGAAGGCGTTCGTCCCGGGAGCACCCGTGATGGTTTTCGCGGCAGTGCCTGTGGCGGCATTGGCAGGGGCGTTGAAATTGGCATCGGCGGGGCATTCGCCGAAGAGAGTGTCCTGGTGCTGCTGGGTGATCAGCCCCTTGTGGCCGAAGACGAAAGCGTGCCCGCCTGAGGGTGTGCCCGCCAGGGCCGCAGTGATCCAGGGCTGCTGCAACGCAACGGTCGTATCGATGCTGTAGGCGGTGCCGTCCGGGTTCTTGCCGTCGGCGGGCGTGAACTGGTCGATCAGGATGAAACGGGCGTTCTGAAAGTCAAATGAATAAGTAAGGCCCGTCAGATTGCTGGTATAACCAGCCTGGCTGAGAACGGTTGCTGTGGGGCTGCTGAAATTGGAGCCGATGGTGACGCTGGCGCCGCTGTTCGTGGGGGCCGTAACCTTAAGAGTTGTCGCAGGAACATCGGAAAGAGCGGTGTAAACAGCGTCGCTTGAAGGTAAAGCATTCACCTTGCCGTTCTGGGTCTGGGGATAAATCCTCGCAAACTCGGCCGGGGTTTTATCGTCGTGGTTGCCGCGCAGCGGGAAGAAGCCGATCCCGGCATTGTACAGGGGCTGGGCAAAAAGCGCCCTGGTGTCCTCGCCCTGGGTCGGGGTAGTGCTGAATCCGTACCCCGCCTCGGTCGAGCCACTCGTTGCGTCCATATGATCCCCGACCTGCACGACGAACTTGACACCCTGGTTGATAAATTGCTGGTTGAGCGCCTGGATAATGGAGATGGCGCTGGTATTGGGGTTATAACCATCGTCAGTGGTCAACCACTGGGTGTCGGCCATAATACCGAATTTCCAGGCGGTCTTGGAATTTGCTCCAACCGGTGCGGCAATGGGACCGGTAGGCGAGCTTGAATCGCTGCTACTGCAGCCACCGACAACCATGGTTGCCGCAACGGCACCCACTCCAACCGCAGTCCGTTTCATAAACTCACGGCGATCAATACCCTTTACAATTGCATCCTTATTATCGTCATTCTGAGACATGTTTTCCCCTCCACGTTTGATGGTGCTGCAACTTTTTGAGTTCACAAAGTAATCATTTCCCAGCATCGCCGCGGATTATCGCAGAAATTTCTTTCAACTCTTCAGTAACACATTTAATACGTCACAATTAAGGATTTAGGGTTAATACTAAGTTCCGATTGTTGCAGTTTGGAATCAATATTGAAAACGAGGCATATTGCTGTTGCCAGAACATGCTATTTCCGTCTTTAATACTTGCAACTTAGCCCTGCTTTTATTAGGAGAGATAAAAAATGTTTGGAATTGGTATGCCGGAACTGATTATTATTCTCGTGATTGCCCTGGTTGTCATCGGTCCACATAAGCTGCCGGAGATGGCAAAGTCATTAGGAAAGGGTTTGGCAGAATTTAAGAAGGTTACAGAAGGGTTTCAACGCTCGGTACAGGAAGAGGCTAGTAAAACTGAGAATAGATTAAAGGACACGCCTTCAGAGGAAAAAACGTCATCGGGCGCAGTGGAACCTGTTGCCGTTTTAACAGCTGCGGACCAGCATGCGGCTGAAAAGAAAAATCTCTCGCATGCCTGATTTTTTGAATTATGCTGTAAAGCTACTATCGTGCCCAGCAATCACGAACTAAGCAGCGCCTGTGGTTCATGCAAAGTTCCAGGAGTTGCACCATGAAATAAAAGAAAAAATATGCCTGGCAACAAATCTCACTAAACTGGGACATGAAACGCTACGCCAAAAGTGGTAACTGCAGCGCGTATCGAGCTTGAGCCGAAACAATCAATTAAACTGTTTTTAAAGAATAGCAAGAGCTATGCAACGTTATGGGCTCAATTCCATAAGGCACACAAAATAACATCATTTTAATATATTCGTGTTAGAGTTACGTGAAGCCCGCCTTTCAGCTTCACGCATTACCAGCCATTTGACGGCAATGCGAACCATCTGTCGGATGATGGGAAAACGCGATATTGTTCCAAGCATCCGTAAGCTCGGGTGCAGTCGTGACTTGGCAAACAGGACAAAAATGCCGATAAGTGAGAAAGCGGAGATAGTGAGGTCACAGCTAAGTGAAAATAACGCAATAGCGTACCAAATGGCGCGTCTCTTCGGATTTCCGATCCGAATAAATCAGTAGCTTCACCACAGCACTTTAGCTCTTGCTTCAGGTCTGCGATGGCTTGTATAGCATATTCATAGCCGAGAACGCCTTTGGCGGGTTGACATCCTGGAGGAAGTGCCAAAGCGTCTTCATCATATTGTAAAAGGAGCCGCCAAGTCTTTGCATAACCGACAATTACGGACAGAACATCTTGCCCTGCTTCCGTCACAAGAGCTTGATTGGAGAGAGTACGAGAAAGCAGTTCAACTGCCTGCTGCATTTCAGAAAGGCCTTTTTCGGCAAGTCGCGACTGGTTAACGGTGTACCCCTGGACAAGGTGATCGCGGAGAACCCTGGTCGCCCACTGGCGGAATCGAGTGCCCTGTTGAGACTTGATGCGATAGCCAACAGAAATAATAACATCGAGGTTATAAAGTTTGGTGGGTTTATCAGAAAAAGGAATGTGCAAATTCCTCACATTGCTTTTTTCGTCAAGCTCATCCTCCTTGAAAACATTGCCGATGTGCTTCGTTATTCCGGAGCGCTCCCGCCCAAACAAATCTGCCATTTGGTCTTGAGTTAACCATACTTGTCCTTGTCAAACAGTTTCATAACTCTAATTCCCGACACTGAAAGACACAGAAGAATCTCAGTCCACTCTCAGGTTGTCTGACTCAATCTGCCCATCA
>CAIYZD010000754.1 GCA_903930585.1 uncultured Geobacteraceae bacterium
CTCGTCGAGCTCTCCCCTTTTTTTAAAAACTTCCAGTTCGTTCCGTAGTTCGTCGTTTTCCCGACGAAGGTTGTAGATTTTATTTTCAAGATTGCTGATCACCATTCCGGCAGGACCGAAAAAATCAAAATCGGCGTGAAACTGGAGCGCAGCTTCAGTGGTTATGAGAGTGTCACTCAGGAGGCCAATAAATGCCGCAAACCGGATTAGGCTTTCTTTTTTCTCGGATCCACCTGCGATTGCCATTGCGAGAGCTTTTTCTGCTACTTCCAACTCATCTGCCGGTGTGCATGCTGCGAATGTAAGGTTTTCTGTTGTCATGGTATTTTCCTTTTTTAACGGGTGGTGGTTTGGCGGTTCTTGTTTTCTCTTGACTAATTTTCTTCGTATTTTTCTCTTCTATTAAGTAAAGGCGCGACCATCGTTTTTCTTGATAATTCCTGAAATAATTTGAAAATAATTTTTGCGGTGACGCATGTAGCTGGTTTTACTTGGCTTATTTTTGGCTTAAAACCTTGAGCTTGGTGGTCTGGTGGTGCTTTGGTCTGGCGCTCGACAAAACAGGTGATGCAAAAACTGGTGATGCTTGGAGATTCTTGTTTTTGGATAATCTGGGATGCTGCCGGGAGTGAAGAAATACGGGGGAGGGGTTGCGCTCGACTCCTTTTCTCCTGATCCACCACCGCTGTAGTTATAGTTAGAGCCACCTTCCTTGCCATGGTCAGAACTGCCAGGGCCATCATTGTTGGGGCCTCTGTCGTTTGGCTTCTCATTACCCTTTTCTTGGCCTTTTTCCTGACTCTTATCGTTAGACTCGCCATTGCCGGGGCCTTTGGGGTCGTCATTATTAATACCCTTTGGGGCGTCTTTTCCTGCAATGCGATCAGTGTCGGCCTTTACAGTTGCTTCTGCCTGCGCAACGCGAGCTTCATGAGCTGCAAGTTGCTTGTCTTGCCCGAGCAGGCCACCCAAAATGTTGCCGGCGACAGCCTTATTCTCTGCGTACTCTTTATTCGCTGCTATCGCCTCTTTCGAACCTTCACCAAACTTTGCCTCTGCCACTTTTGCGTCGCGATAGAGCCTGTCAAGTCCACTCGGGTTGCCTTCATTACACATTTTTTCAGCTTGGTTTGCGAGCTGGACTTTTTCGTTGGTCTTGAGCAAGGGGTCATCTTTACCAGTGATAGCTTCACGGTCTTTGAGAAGCGCTATCCGGTCGTCTTTGCCATTTGGATCTTTTTGAGCCTCGGTGCCGGCCTTGAGAAACTCACGATTATATTTATCAGTAAGCTGCTGGCGTTCTGCCATGTGAGTTTTTGTATCGACAGACGGGTCTTTCTCGTTAGCTTTGTGAGTCAACAGGTCAACATGCGCCTGCTCGAGCTTCGATGGTTGATAACTTTTATCCGTCGCCATTTTATCTTTGAACCCGTCCAACTCTTTCTGAGCCTCAGCGCGGACTTCAGAAGGCAACTTGTAATTACCTTCTCTGGTATCGTTGTTGAGTGCAACGCCAGCTTCACGGCCTTCCAGCTTAGTCATGTCTTTTGCGCGAGACTCGATCTCAGACCGCCAGGCCATGTGTTCTTGCTTCTCTGACTTGGACATAGAATTAACGGTTTTTGCGTATTCCTGTCGAAGAGCATATTTTTCTGCCTCCGCCTTGGGGACCGTTTCTGAATGACCACCAGCTGGACCTTTAATTTGATACGAATTGCCATGATGTCCGTGTTCCTGACTTTCATGGTGAGCCGAGGCAATGAATGCCTTATCGGCGGCCGACATATTACGCCCGTCTTTCTGCGAATCCTTGGCCTGATTGACGATCTCGGCGTTAACGCTCCGATCATGACCTTTTTGATCAAAATGCGACTTTTCTTGACCAAGAGCAGTCTGGTCGCGCAGGTTCGACGTAAAGCTGTCCTTTTCAAGTTGCTGGCGTTCTGGGATGCGACCGACTTCTGCCTTGACCTGATCAAGCTGACCTTGTTGCATTGCCTGACCTTCATGGATATTGTTGATGGCCCCACGGGCTATTGTCTCTCTATCAGGAGTGGGAGCGCCGGCTTTTGAATTAAAGAGATCATCGTTTTTCGCTCCGTGAGCGTTGTTAACCTCTCTAACGCCGTTTAAGCGGTCTGTTATGGTCCGCTGATGTTCTTCTGGCGCCGATTTAAATTCATC
>CAIYZD010000755.1 GCA_903930585.1 uncultured Geobacteraceae bacterium
ATCAAATTCCCGGTTGAGAATTTTACCGTCCGATCCGCCAAGTTTGCAGGAATAAAGCGCCATAACCGTAATCTAATACCACAGGAGTAATTCAAGCATTTAGCATCGCGACAATCCAGATCAGGAACGAAACCACAACAGCCGTCCCCCACCTGATTCCGGGCAACAGAACAAATACATTCTTTTGCGGGAACGCCTTTACCATTAACATAATGCTGGAAAATATCCATCCGGTTAAACCGGTTATAAGAATGACTGACCACATTTCGTGTACCATAATGATCACTATTTCCCGAAAAGACGTGAAAGAATAGTGTTCAGGCGAAGCTTCCAGACCATAATCACCGCTTCCCGGACAATTGTTCCCGACATTTTTGAACTGCCGGCATGGCGATCAATAAATATTATCGGTATCTCGGCGATTCGAAATCCTTTTTCCATGCAGAGATAATTCATCTCGATCTGAAACGAATATCCATCCGAGGTAACTCGCGTAAGATCAATTGCCTCAATCGTCGAACGTCGGAAACACTTAAAGCCGCTTGTGCAATCATGCACCTGCAATCCGGTTACCCACCGCGTATAGACACTCGCAAAATAACTTAATATCAAGCGCCTGATGGGCCAATTAACAACACTTACACCGTTCAAGTAGCGGGACCCGATAACAAGATCGTTGTCCTTTATGGCGGCGAGAAAAAGCGGCAATGTCGCAGGATCATGGGAAAAATCCGCGTCCATTTCCAGCAGATAATCCGCTCCCATCGAAAGAGCGTACCTGAATCCCTCACGATAGGCAGAACCGAGGCCAAGCTTTCCGGCACGATGCAATACATGAACATGGTCATTGCCTGCAACGAGATTATCAATAATTGAGCCGGTACCGTCCGGTGAATTGTCGTCAACAAACAGAATATGGATATCGGGGTGTTGTGAGAGGACTGCATCCGTCAATGAAATAACGTTATCTTTTTCGTTATAAGTTGGTATAACAACAAATGCCTTCACAATATCTCCGCATGAAGCTCCCTGAAGCACAAACTCCAAGTCTCAAGTTTCACGTAGTTCAATGCCGCTTGCGGAACAATACGAGATTTAACCGATAAATGTCAAGGTCAACGGGATATATATCCTCGTCCCTATTCTTCTATCAGTGGTTTACAGAACATCATCAATTAGATGGATGCATTTTTTGAATTTTTATCGTAGAATTCAATACAAAAGCAACTTTCAGCTAATTAAAGGCACATGCGATATGGAAGAAAAACTAATTAAAAAACGTGTTACTGATATTCAGGACGTTACTATAATTCAAAATCATGCATTACTCGACGGCATTAGCTTCTCTTGCGTTGGTATCCAGCAAGCGCTTCACGAGCACCTTGAGTCAACCACGAACCCTTTGTACAAAGAAGATATTGCAAGAGACCTGGTGACACTTGAAAATCTGAAACTCATTACGATAGCGGTCAAAAAAGATATAGAATCGGGGAGGATTGGCGCAAGTACCGAACTATTGCTCCGAATTGCAGCAAATGATTTTAAAAACAAACTTAACGCTATTCCGGAGAAAAAAAACTTGCGTAACGATATTATGCGTTCTCTCAAGCAAGTACACAGTAATATCCTGAGTTTCACAATTCATGAGCAATAAATTATGCCTTCGTGCGCATAAGTTAAGTATAACGTTTTGCCAAAGGACTCTGAGTGGAAAAAACAGAAATGATGATAAATGCCAGAAAGCTTTTCAACGGTGTTACCGATCTGCCTGCAATCCCTGTAATTGTGTCAAAAGTAATAGCATTACTTGACAAACAGGATTCGGATCCGAATACAATAGCCGATCTGATACTGTCCGATCAAGTACTCGCCGCAAGAGTAATAAGAATCGTAAACTCACCGCTTTATAGAACTAAAGGCGAGATTGTTTCGGTTAAACGAGCCTTGCTGTTTATTGGTTTCAATAAAATACGTGAAATGATTCTTACGAGCTATTTTGTAGAAGGATTTAATAAACAAGCACAGTCATTTGATATGCGTTTATTCTGGACTCACTCATTTAGCGTTGGTGCAATTTCCCGGCATATTGCGCAACAGATTCGATACTCCGATATTGAAAAAGCCTATCTTGTGGGCATTCTGCATGATATTGGAAAAGTTTTTCTTGTCCATTATCGTAAAGAAGAGTATGGGAAAATGCTGAATGGTATAAAAAATACGAGCTTTACCACCGTCGAAGCCGAGGCCAGCTATTTTGGAACCACGCATTGTGAGATAGGCCACTGTTTAGCTCAATGTTGGAATTTTCCACCGAGTTATTCTGATGTGATTTCCCACCACCACCATGTCGAGAAGGCAACAGAGGACGTCTTACTTACTGCAATTGTTGCCCTGGCTGACTTTTATTGCCTGTCGCACTATACTGCCGATTCCATTGCTCAAGCAAGTGTACCTGCAGAATCTGAGGAACATTCATGGAACATTCTCAAACATTTTGCTTCAGACAAACTTTCATCAAGTCTGGAACATTTTTTAACAGATCTTGATGAGGAATATGAGGCGATCAGCATCGTAGTTGACTCATTGTTTAGTACATTCACAGAAAAATAATATGTTTTTTGAATGCGCGCCTATTGCCTATTGCCTATTACCAATCATGAATCAAGAACAGTACGAATTTTCTGCAGGAGGACCATCGGATTAACGGGCTTCATAACAATTTCAATTGCCTCTTCAGATACTCCGCGATCCTTGATATAATTTGATGTATAGCCACTTGAATACAGTATTTTCATTCCTGGTTGAACCATTCGTATTATTTCATAGGCCTCTTTGCCGTTTTTCTTCGGCATGATCATATCCATGAGAATCAAACGGATATTCTCTTTGTTCTCGATGAATTTATCGATGGCATCCTGCCCGTCAACAGCATAAATAACATCATATCCGTATTTATTCAGTATGCCACCGACAAATTTTCTTACATCCGGATCATCTTCAGCCAACAGGATCGTTTCAAAGCCACCGTCGGGAAGCATCATTTCAGGTGCTTCTTTCTGCAACTCATCTGCGCTTTCAAGAATTGGCAGAAAAATTCTAAAGGTAGTTCCTTCACCAGGCTCACTGTTTACATCTATAAAACCATTGTGCTGTCTGACAATGCCATAAACAATTGCCATGCCGAGCCCGGTACCTTTCCCAACTTCCTTGGTGGTGAAAAACGGATCAAAGATCCGTTTCTGGTGTTCCTTGCTGATACCACTACCGGTGTCGGAAAAAGATAAAACCGCATATACACCGGAAACACCAAAACCGTTACCCTCAATAAATGAAGAATCAATATTCTGGATATCGGTTTTGATCGTAAGAACACCACCTTTCGGCATAGCATCGCGAGCATTCGTCGCAAGATTCATCAGTACCTGCTCAATTTGTCCGATATCCACCCTGACTGTTACATTAGCTTTGTTACTGATCGTTTTTAGATCTATATCTTCTCCAATGATCCTGACCAGAAACTTCTGAACATGGTGCACAATATTGTTAAGATTCTCATATTCAAGGGTCAAGTTCTGCTTTCGGCTGAATGCAAGCATCCCTCCGGTAAGCCGGGCAGCCTTTTCCGATGAACTGATAATTTGATCGATTGCTTCCTGAGCACCAACAGTAAGCGACTCATCCATTTTCAACATTTGCCCATATCCCATAATAACAGTAAGAATATTGTTAAAGTCATGTGCCATCCCCCCTGCCATTTGCCCTATTGCTTCCATCTTCTGGGATTGGCGGAGATGCTGTTCAAATAACCTCTGTTCCGTAATATCCATAGACGCTGACAACACGTATTTGTTGCCCCCTATAGTAATTATCTGCCCTGAATAGTTCCATATCAACTCTTTGCCATGTTTTGACCGGAAATTTAATTCCAGATCGTAAATCCGTTTATCCTCCTTAAGCGCGACCAGAATTTTTTCCTTATCCGCCGAAGCAATCACTCCAAGTTCTATAAATGATTTCCCAATGATTTCTTCCTTACTATATCCCGCAACATCAACAAAGCGCTGGTTGACGTCAAGGCAAATGCTGTCATCAAGAGAACTGATAGACATCATTATCGGCGCGTTCTCAAATGCATTCGAAAATCGTTCATTACTCTCGATCAACGCTTCTTCTGTTCTCATATGTTCAGTAATTTTTACTGTCAATTTTTCATTGCTGATCCGCAGTTCCGCTGTACGGTCTGATATCTGTTGCTCCAATTTTTCATGTAAATCTCTCAGGAGCTCAGATGTCATAAATTGCTTTCGGCGCGCATGTTCATTAAATAGATTCAGTGTTGCACAGCCACTCAACACGGCAAAGATAGTTAAAAAATCACCTTCGAGGAATTTACTGAATTCAGTTGCAGTCCACCAGGCAACCGAAAATGTATATATGAATAGATTGCCCAGACAAATCATGAGTGATAACCAGAAACTCAGGTTTGAAAAGGCGAATATCCCGAAGATAACCATCAGGAAGCTGCCCAGACCGGTTGTGCTGGTTAGTCCATAGGGGCCCGGTTCATAGACGAGGAATATCGCAGTTGTAACGCACGTATAGCCAATCCAGAATAAAATGCAGGTGTATGGGATAAACTGGCGCAGCCTCACATTTCGACTGGCATACCAGGTCACTCCACTGAGTGGCAATGCAGCAAAAAGCCGTATATAAGTTGCTTTGATACCATCTTTGGAGATTTGAGTATCCTGCCACAAAAATCCAATTATGATAGCCGCACCTATCAGAGATACAAGGCGAATATAGTCAGCAGTGACATCACGATTATGAATCAGATAGCGTTCTTCAAGGTTGCTGTCATCAAAAGCCATGAAAAACAGTCGATGTATTTTTGAGAGTATATTATCCATGTGCTTGCTTACAGCGTTGAACTTAGTGAAACAGTCACAAGCTGGGAGCGTCCGAACTCCGAGCGCAGCTCCGGAAACATGTTGTATTGATACCCGATATCAATACTTACCTGTTTGAGCGGATATATTCCCACGCCTCCTGTCCAGGAGGTTCTGCCGGAATTGTCAATGGTAAAGCCTCCCCGTACAAATAATGCATCTACAATTCTATGGTCAATTCCTGCAGAGTACCTGTGAACATCAAGTTTTCCGGTATCATTCCTGAATGTGGCAAATTGGTAATCCATATTGATGGTCGAATCTTTCGAGTATTCATAGGAAGGACCCGTCCGTATTGAATATTGCCTTGTTGTGTCATTGATACGCAAATCACCAAGTCCTGGGCCAAAGAAATCAAAATATGTAGTTTTTGACGGCGTCCACGAATAATCCAGCACAATTCCGGCTAATAAATGGTCAATAACACGATAAAGCGACCCGACTCTGAATCCATAGCTGTCACTTGTGGAATGAGCAATATCTATCGAGCCGGCCTTATATTTCATATCAGACGATGAATAGTTGAAGTTTGCACCGAATGCGAGATCTTCGGTTACCTTCTTACCCCATTGCGCCTGGACAAAATCCATGTCGTAATAAAAATCAAGGCGCTGGAGTGATGTGCTCTCATTGCTTCTCACTTGTGCAAGTGACAGCTGGAAGGTGCCTAGAGAATCAAACTCCTTCGTTATAGACTCGGTTATAACATGTAATGTCGCACCTTCACGAAAGTGAATCAAAGAATATTGAGGGTTCAATGAAATCCGGTAATTACTCTCAATATGCTGCCATCCTGTTGACGCAGGGTTAGCCGAGGTCTGCCACTTGCTCCCGGCGCTGGCTCCACCGACTGCCGCGACATCTGCGTAAGGTGAAAAACGGTTGAGCGCAGCCGGGAACCTCAGAGAAAAGTCTTCCTCAGCATGCACAGAACTTCCAATTAAAACCAGAATAGCAATGGAAATAAATGTACGTAATAAATATCGGCCCTTTTGGACAAATAACATACATCCCCCTTATCAATGGATAACCCGTTCACAATCTATCCCCGTATATGAGCATTGTCGAATATTAAAGTTAAAGCATAGCTATAAAAAAGTTCTCATGTCTGATGACACTCTGCACTAAAAACAGGTAAAAGGACACAAAGAGGCTACCACAAGAGCTTGACCAAAAAACAAAGGGGCACAATTACTTTGGTGATGGAACCTATTATTACAGCAACTTATCTATTTTTTAGTTTTTTGAACTGTCACCTGATACCTATTCATAATATTGCTTGATTTATTTTTCACAGAATAATAGAATTAATCTACATATAAGATATATAAGATCTCAATTATCGGGTGTCTTATGAAAAAATTAAATTGCTGGGAGATTTACAAATGCGGACGTGAACCTGATGGATGCAATGTAAGTGACAGGGGGCCATGTCCAGCTGCAACAGCGAAAGAATACGATGGTGTAAACGACGGGCAAAATGGTGGTAGATTTTGTTGGGCAATCTCTGGCACGTTATGCGATGGTGACGTACAGGGTACCTACGCTAAGAAGTTTTTGAGTTGTCTTAGCTGTCATGTATTCACGCAGATGCAGGAAGAAGAACACCGGCACTTTGTTTTATTGCCTACAAAAAAATAAAAATCAGTGGGATGATTTTAAATTGCATTCCCCAAACTCACCCAGATATTGCAAACGGGTTTCTAAAAAATATGGAGGGGATTAAATACGAAGGACTATTCCTCTTCTGATTTTGGTAACAATACGAAAGCCCTTTCCTCCTCTTCCTGCACTTTGGTATATACCGGGCATTGCAGACAGTTCATAAATTTTTTTGAAAATGTACCCTGTACCTCACCATTGCAAAGAGTCCCAGCAACCGCCCAGCAGATCCTGCCACCGTTAACACCGCCGTTAACACCATCAGATTCTTTGGATACTGCAGCAGGGCATGTGCCTAATTCATCCACCTTATCTCCATCAAGTTCTCTTCCACAATTCTTGAGTTCCCAGCAGTTGAGTTTTTTTGTGGGCATAGTGAGCCTTTGGCTTACAGTGTATACTGATTTCCTCTTGGTTATCTCTATCAAAAGTATAGATAAATGACAAGGAGAGATAATTTTTTTATTGCATAAACAAGAACAGCCGCAGGCCCTAATCTGAAAAGGCTCTGCGGCTGTTTTGTTGAATGCCAACTATTTGTCAATAGTTAGTATCGGTACTATTTTTACAATTTACAAGCCAAAGCTGTTGTTGCCCCCATAACTGATGAAATCCTGGTCGATTGCATACTCCGCTTCTACACAAACCATTAACGTTATTATAGACACAGGCGGTACCATTCGACGCAGCAGGATTGCTACATGACCCAGTGTTAGTATCGCAAGTTCCGGCTAAATGACACTGATCCAAAGCTGAGCAAGTAACGGGGTTACCCCCGGTACAGACTCCACTCTGACAGGTATCAGTCTGGGTACAGGCATTGCCATCGTTACAGGTGGTACCATCAGTGTGAGAGGGATTGCTACATGACCCAGTGTTAGTATCGCAGGTTCCGGCTACATGACACTGATCTGAAGCTGTGCAAGTAACGGGATTGCCGGTACAGACTCCACCCTGACAGGCATCATTATGAGTGCAGGCATTGCCATCGTTACAGGTGGTACCATTTGATTTGACGGGATTAGTACATAGCCCGGTTCCAGAATTGCAGGTGCCGACATCATGGCACTGATCCGAAGCTGTGCAAGTGACACCCTGGCACGGGTCCGAGGTTGCATAACACACACCGCCGTTACACAATAAGGTAGCAAATAGTAGAGCAATGCACGCTGTGAAGGTGCGACAAAAAATAGTATTCATCCGGTATGCGGATTCCGCACCAAGTCGGCCACTGATTCCGATTGAACTCGGCCACCCAATATGATTGAAGTCGGCCACCTATTCCGATTGATCTCGGCCACCCCCTGAGTACTTCGCACCATCCC
>CAIYZD010000756.1 GCA_903930585.1 uncultured Geobacteraceae bacterium
AACAGCAGAATCAAGTCTTTCACACTGGCCGGACAAAGTTCGTGTGGTGTCACGTAATCTGTCGATGCTGTATCCGGAAATTGCCGAGAATATACGGGACACTGTCTACACGGCAGTTTTGGAAGAGCGCAGGCTTGATGCGACGTACCGCGCGCTTGGCGGTACAGTTAAAGAATATGACGTCAATCCACTGGGGATGGCATTTGTGGAGGGCTTGACCTATCTGATTGCAACTCTGAACAAGCATGAAGACCCGGTTTTGCTGCTTCTCCATCGCATAGTGGACGTCAAGGCCACTGATGTGCCGGTAACGATTCCTGATGGCTTTGATCTGGATGAGTATATTAATGATGAGATGAAATTTCCTATGGGTGATGACATCAAGCTAAAGGTGCTGTTCTATAATAACTCTGATATTGAACGTATTCGGGAAACTCCTATTTCCGAGGATCAGAAAATAATCGAAAAGAAAGATTGTGTTGGCTGTTTCAATCAACGGTCGGAAACTCGTATCAGTTGCGATGGTGGCTGAGAGGTTATGGGGAGAGGGTTGAGGTCATCGGACCAAAGAGTTTGCGACAAGAGTTTGTGGAAATGGCGGAGAAAATATCGAACATATATGTCTCTATTGCTACAAAAGTAATATGAAAATATCCATTGATCCTCTAAGGAAAAATCACTTACGATGTAAAATTAATATCTTGTCGAATATGTGGGGTGAAAAATATGATTTGGAAAGATTTTTTCAATAACTTGCAGCCCAAGCCTGATAATGAAGGGGGCAGGTTGCTGAACATAATTCTGAAATTAGAAACCGCTCCGGATATTTGTTGGTACCCTGGAAGCGGATGTGATTTATCGCCATTACTTCTTGATGTGCCTAAAAATCTTACTGAAAGGCGTTTATTCACGGTTGGGAATAATCACACTGAAAAACCGATCATGCTCTGGATGAATGATTACAGCGATGAATTCCAAAATTTCCCTGACAATACGACATTGGGTAAAAAAATACGCACCAGTGATTACAGACAACTTTGGGGAGAACACCAAGCATGTGTAACTCTTGGAAAGATCAAAGAAGAGTACCGGTTCAAGAATCAAAGGATAACTCTTTTTACCGCCACTGTTAAAAACCGGAAGCAAGGAAAACACTCGAGGCCAGAATCAGGGGACGAATATCTGGTGTGTTTCTCTAACAGCGAATCTGAGCAGCTATTTAAAACTATCTTTCGAAAATATTGCTTTCACATTTGCGCAGTTATGCTGATTAAACAAGCAGGATTTTCCGGTCAAAGAGATAATTTTGAACAATACGAAGCATTACCTGAAATGATCGCTACATACTCAGAAGACGTTGGAATGGTTGATTATTGGGTCATTGATAACAGTGGGCAAAACGATGAAAAGCCGATAGCTGAAGTGCTTAGTGACTTCAGCTCTGTTGGAGGTGCAGAAAATTGGGGATATGGTTCAGCGAGACTTTATCGACAATAAAATCATCCGGGCACTTTTGATCTCGGATTGCCGTGATTGCCAGGAGAAAGGGTGAACGGATCATTCACCCCCTGTATCACGTTATCTCGATTGCAATTATTTCTGTAACCCGCGATTTAGCCCTTTTATCAACATGGCTGTATTTAGCCGCCATCTCAATACTCGCATGACCCAGCGTTTCCTGAACAAGTTTCAGATCGCCCGTTCCCTTGTAAATATCGGTTCCGCACGTATGCCGGAGAGCATGGCAGTTGCGCTGTCTGCGGATTCCGGACTCTTTGGGCAAAACTTTAGTAATGCCGGCGTCGAGGAAATACTGGCTGACCATTTTGGTTAAACCGCGTCGGGTGATCCGGCCCTTGGTTCGTCCCGATTTTATGACGTGAACAAAAAGTGGGTGCTTCCCGTCAGCGTCAACCTCCACTGGTCCCCGCAGTTCAATGTACTTTTCAATTATTTTGGCTACATCGCTTTGACGGGGATGCTTGTAACGATCCTTCCCTTTACCGTGAATCAGCATGCGCATCCTGTCGCCGTCGTATGCAATATCTTCATCATTCGCCCGGTGTATCTCGACTCTTCGCAATCCTTCGATTGTCATTAAAGCGATAATTGCGCGGTCCCGTAAAGTTTTCAATCGCCCATTATTGGGTATGGTCTTGAATACCAGGTTTGCTTCATCGTCCGATAAATGCTCTACGATATCGCCGGATGCACTGCGGTCCTTTGGGGCCCGGACACCGGCGGCAGGATTGACGGTTATAAATTTTCGTTGCACTGCCGACTCGTAGAATCTCCGGACAGCAGTCAACTTACTGCTGATCGTTGTGGCGGCATAGTTGCTATCAACCATCTCTTTCCGAAACATCTTGATATGCTCTTTTGTCGCTTGACCAGGATCAACTGCAGTTACTCGACACCACATAAGCCAATGCTTGAGACCAAACCGATAAGAATCAATCGTATCTGGCCGGGCATCGCCATTCGCAACATCAAGTCCAAACCATTCAGCGGCCTGAGCCATAATTTCATCGTGATTGACTGTTAGAGTCATATTTGTCTGAGACGATGGAATAAGTGCTAATTCTGACATATGTCCCTCCGTTGACCGTGATTTTGTCTGTTTGACCTCGCAAACGCTTATAAATAGCGGTTTTGCGGGGCGGCTTCCAAAAATCGCCTACAAGGGGCGATCTTTGTCTGGGCTATAGCAGAATATGGGTAGCTTTTGCATAAAATCCATGAAATCAGCAAAACTGAATGATTTTGCCGCAAATCTTCCCGTTTTCCTTTCATGTCGGCAATTTTAAGCGAAATGGCAAAACCAATGGACTTATGAAACATTGCTTCACGATAAAACAAATAAAACCCGTGAAAATGATAAAAACGGCAATTCTGGCAGTTTTTTCGAGGAAGACGGCTTTTTGATTCCGCTCCCAAATCCGAATATTATTGGTTCCCATATTTAGACTTATGGGAACTAACAAAACAGTAGCAGATAAATTGGTTTCTTGCAATAGAATTATTATTGATTATTACGGTAATTAATTGTATTAAAGTGATTAACTGATCTAATGCAGTAAATAAAACCGGAGGGATTATATGGCGAGACCAAAGAAGGAAGTAATTTATTTTGAAGGGATACTAAAAACTCAAAACCAGCTTAACTTTCTTAAATTGCTTTATGGCGGTAAAAAGACAAATGAACATATTCTCGCCGATGCCGTTGCGTTGCTCTACGAAAAAGAGAAGCCAAATATTGAGAAGATGGTCCAGGATATCTGAACGATTTACCCTGTCTCACCGCAACAGTGTACGTCGCTATGGGAAACGGAAATGTGGCGGTGTTCCAGGGAAGCAGTCAATCTGTGATTGAGTGAAGCCGATTCATAATCTTCTGATTTCATTACCTTTCTATAAAGGCAGCCTCTTTACCCTGTCTTACCGAAACTGTGTACGCAATGCCAGGCTTTCACCAGAGTTGCTGAAATCGAGTGGTAAGCTCCTTTTTGGAACATCCAACAGCAGGCATTTTGGCAAAGAGATTCACGTTTCCTCTGTGTATACAGTCTCACCGCAACAGAGTGCAACACTCCTACCGCAACGGAGTGTTCCCAAATTAAAAGATTTCGTGGATTAGGGCTTACAACCCC
>CAIYZD010000757.1 GCA_903930585.1 uncultured Geobacteraceae bacterium
AGTGTGGTAACAACGAAAGAAGAAATACGTGACTGACCAGCTGGTACGAAAGCAGTTATGTCAAACGAGGAGCACTGCGGGGAAAAAAAGGTTTATTACTGCCGCGATAGCGGCTTACTTGAACACAGGGCTGCGTTCGGAGAAATACCATGGATGTAATTTTCACGGATGAAGAGATACTATCACACCTGAAGAGTACCGGATTAGGGCTTAGTATCAGCTACGGTATTATCCAGAAGCATCTTGGAGAAATTGTGGTAGAGAGCGAGGTCGGAGTGGGAACAACCTTTACCGTCAAACTTCCGATCAATAGCGATAAGGAGCAACTGCCATGATTAATCCAAACTATTCAAAACCTGAAGATGATGCCCTGTCTCAGTATACGGTTGTCATGGTCGATGATGAACTAAACATACTTCAAACATTAAAACGGTGCTTCAGCCGGGAAAAATACCGGATTATATGCACCAATTCCGGTGCTGAAGGGTTAAGAGTTGTTGAAAATACTGCAAATATTGCTGTGATAGTTTCTGACCAGCGAATGCCGGGGATGGATGGCAGTGAGTTTTTGACCCGCAGCAGAGAGTTCGCCCCTGATGCCACCAGGATTCTACTAACCGGATACTCTGATATTGAAACAACGGTCGCTGCCATGAATGAAGGTGGGGCTACCCATTATATCGGTAAACCGTGGGAAGAAACCATACTGCTGCAAACGGTTCGGGGCTGTGTCATTCAGTACCATCTCAATATGGAAAACCGCCGTCAAACAATTGAATTGAGCCGGGCCAAGGCAGATCTTATGGATGCTCACCGTGAATCCGAGCGATCTAACAAATTACTGAATGCCATACTGGAGAATATGAACGACTGGGCCTGGGAGGTAGATGCCGAGGGGCGGTACACCTTCTGCTCGTTACATATGGTGGAATGTCTTGGCTATTCTCAGGATGAAATTATCGGCAAGACTCCTTTCAGCTTTATGCCACCTGCAGAAGTTGAAAAGATTGCTCCACTGTTTACTGAAGCCTACCGCCTTAAGCTGCCTATTCAGAATATTGAAAACTGGTACGTATCAAAAGATGGCCGGTTGCGACTGCTGGTCACCAATGCCGCTCCGATAATTGATGAGTGCGGCAATCTTGTCGGATATCATGGTGTTGACCGGGATATTACTAATCTCAGGAACGCTGAAACCGAACTGCGTAAGCTTTCCCGTGCGGTTACCCAGAGTCCCGTCGCGACGGTTATCACCGATCTGGACGGTACAATTGAATATGTGAACCCCACTTTCTGTGAATTAACCGGTTACTCCTCAGAAGAAATCATTGGCCAGAATCCACGTATTCTCAATTCGGGGCATACTCCTCAAGAGACGTTCAAAAGTATGTGGGCCGCTCTCTCTGAGGGAGTGACCTGGGAAGGGGAATTCCATAACCAGAGTAAAAATGGTCAGCAGTTTTGGGAACATGCCGTAATTTCAGCGCTGCGGGATGAGTCGGGAACAATCACCCACTATCTCGCTGTAAAGGAAGATATAACTGAAAAGAAGGCATTGCTCGAACAGCTTAATTCAGCAAAGACTAAGGCTGATTCTGCTAACGCCGCCAAGAGCGAATTTCTGGCCAACATGAGTCA
>CAIYZD010000758.1 GCA_903930585.1 uncultured Geobacteraceae bacterium
GCACGGGGAGGTGTTTGTCATGGGTAGAATCAGGTTTCGTAATGATACAGAATTTTTGTTTTTCGATTTTCGTTATGAAGGTATTCGTTGCAGGGAGTATACGCTGTTACAAGATACTCCTGCCAACCGAAAAAATATGGAGAAAATGCTCGCCAGAATTGAATCTGAAATAAAGCTGGGCACTTTCAATTATGGCCGGTTCTTCCCCAATTCACTAATGATTGTAAAGTTTGCTAAAAAGCAGGAAGCCATTCCTGTAATCACAGAAACCGGATTTATGGCAACAACGGTAGTTCTGGCACCAGCTACGCCGTTATTCAAGGATTTTTGCGATGAGTGGTATCTTGAGAATGAGATCAGATGGAAGAGGTCGTACCGGAGTACACTGAATGTTACCTTCAACAAGTACCTTAGGCCGGTCTTTGGAGAGAAAGAAGTCAGCCGTATCACCAAGGGAGAAATCCTCAAGTTCCGTTCCTCACTCGCCAAAGTCCAGAATGGAACCAAAGAAGGATTATCTCCTGACCGCATAAACCACATCATGACGCCATTGCGTATGATACTTAATGAGGCGGCTGACCGGTACAACTTTAACACACCCTACATTGGAATTAAACAGCTCAAAATACCACATAGTGATATTGACCCGTTTAATCTTGACGAGGTCAATCTGATCCTTGCCAATATCAGAGCTGACTTTCGCAATTACTATGTCGTGCGGTTTCTCACCGGCCTGCGAACCGCAGAAATAGACGGTCTGCAATGGAAGTATGTTGACTTCGAAAAAGGGCTGATCAGCATTCGGGAAACATTGGTCAACGGTTACTTTGAGACCACAAAAACAGCCGAATCGGTGCGCGACATTGCTATGTCCAAGCCCGTGTTTGATGCATTGAAGATCCAGCTTGAATTGACTGGAAAGCACGAAGGTTTGGTGTTTTGTTCCAATCAGGGCTTGTCGCTTAACAGGCGCAACGTGATGAACCGAGTCTGGTACCCAATACTACGTCTTCTGGGTCTTAAAAAGCGCAAACCGTACCAGACACGCCACACGACTGCCACCCTCTGGCTGGCGGCGGGAGAAAACCCGGAATGGATCGCACGCCAGATGGGGCATAGCAATACACGTATGCTATTCACAGTGTATTCACGATATGTTCCCAACCTTACCAGGATGGATGGTTCGGCATTCGAGCGCCTGCTGATTTCCCATGGCAATCAGGAGGCTCACGATGAAACTGAATGATATACACCTGAAACACGGAACTCAATTCAGTTGTGAATGCCGAGTCAGAAAGCCGATTAGGAGAACCGCTATAACCGGAGCTAAATATCTGTCATTTACGATGGAAGACAGCAGCATGGTTCTTAAGGCAAATGTGTGGTCAGAAAATTATAATAGTACCGTAAATATTCACGAACTTGACAAGGTGATTGTTTCCGGGAAAATCAAGGAGTTCAATAGAGAGTGGGTGGCCAATATATCGTCTATCCAGCATCTTAGCGCAGAGGCCCAAAATCCGCTGCAACTCATCCCACGCAGCATGTGTCCATCATCACATTTGCTTGAACGCTTGCAAAACATGATTACTCTTATAGCGCATGACGCCCTTAGGAATTTTATCTGTTGGGTGCTCTCAGACGATTACTTTGTTATCCCCTTTGTCAACGCGCCGGCAAGTCGCAAGCACCACCACAATATTGCAGGAGGGTTGCTGGAGCATAGCCTGGAGTGCGCCGAGATGGTTACTTAGTAGCTGCTTTCCCCAGTGGACCATGAGCTGGAATGCCGGGCTCATTTCATGTTTGTGATCTTTGAAGAAGTTTTCAAGGATGTTTGTTGCCCCACTTTTAGAAAGATCTTTCCCTTTGGGATGGAGAAGCTGCAGCAGTTTGGTGACCAGTTTTTCCTGCTGCTTGGCGTTATATCGCCTAGGCACCACAATCTTAGGGACTGGGGTTTTCGTTAGCTGCTCTGCGCTCTCAGGCTTGAGAACCATTATTGCTTTTTGGCTAACGCAGCGCAACCAGGGACCTATTGCGAGAGAGGTCGACTTGAGCTGGCCGGTAGCATAAGCGAGCAAACTCCCTGGTAACATTAGATTCCGGCTGATGCTTAGTTTGAGGAATTCGTCAAGGGAACCCGGCAAACCGTCAAAAGATACCCCCGGAAGGGTTTTCATAAAGGACTGAAGCAAACCCCAGGGATTCTGATTTGAAATAGCTGCAGGAACTAAATTGCTGTCTAGCAGATGATAAAGCTGGACGAGGGTGAAGTTGTCCGGGAAGAAGCGTTTAGTATAATAGGTGGATATCGGATGTAAATCGTCATCAGTCTTCATGCTTGAGTCCGTTTTCCGGACCATTTCTACCCACAATATTCCGTTGTACTGGAAAAAATCCCGCTGCATGACCGCAGTGAGGAAGGGCTCCAGCCATTTTTTCTCCAGAAGGCAGCCAAAGAAAATCGCTGTGAACAGCAGTTGTCCGAGATGCACGGATGGATCTTTAGAAATCGGCTGTTCCAGATCTTTGCCAAAAGCTTGCTCTAGTTTACTGGCTGCTACTCTACGCGAGAAGTTGTCCGTAGTCGCCCAGTTCTTTGGCTTTTTGATACTGACCAATTGCGGCACAAGTGGAACGTTCCACCCGTAGCTGATATTTCCGATTTCAAAACCAATTGCCAGGAAGTTGAATCTCACCTGTACGATTGGTTCTGAAACTTTATAACTCAGGTCCCGAGCAAGCTGCACTATCTCCTGCTCTGACTTGCTGGGGGCAGGTTTGCCACAGTAAAGATCCGGAGCATGAGAGGCCAAGTGCCGGAGAACATATTGTACTTCAGAAACCACATTGACAAGCTTGGCAGTAGGGAGTTTTTGTTCGGCCAGAAGCCAGACCTGAGAAGCTTCAACCATTTCAGTCATTAGCCAAGTCCTCGTATTGCTTGCCAACCGTCATTTTTCAGGATGTCAGGGAGATAGTTGGCCATCTGTTTGGTAAAGTCGTTCGGGTCAAGATTGCTGAACTGGCCCCAAGGTTCTTGGCCATTTTCCCAGTGCCCCAACTGGGCCTCAATCAATTCAGGTGAACAGCCATCATTAAGGAGTCGGTATTTGAGATAGTGGCGACCTGCGTTGATGGGAATGGAGTATTGGTGGTTCTTGTTCAGAATTATTTTCGCCGCGCCAGGCGTCAGTAATTCGAGCGGTTCCAATTCACCTTTGATCCAGAAAAGATTCAAGGGCAGTCCTTCGTAGTCGAGACATTTCAGCATATCGAACAGCGATGGGTTGGTGACACCTAAGAGCCCGTAGACAACTTGGAGGTGCTGGCGGTAATAGCTGATTTGTTCAAGGACAACAGGTGCAAGGTAAACATATCGGGAACGATAAGAAACATCACCTTTGTCGGAAATAATTCCAATGCCGAAGTCGAAGTCGATCTCGACTTCCTTCATGGACGGATCATGGATGGCTCTAAATCCTGTCCCAAATGAGATCAACATTGCGGTATAGAGCGCATACAGGTTGTGGCGATGGTTCAGGGTCGATTTGGCCGTTGAGTGCACCGCCGCTTGCAGTTCCCTTGTGATCTTTTTGACCGTACTTTGTGTAGGGCAAAAAGGTGTACCGAGATAATATTCTGAATTGGTGACTTCGTTGAGGTCATATTTTCCGGTTCTGTCTAGACTGTCCAGCAAACGATTGCAGCAGTTACGGTAAGTTGCTTCAAGTTGATGAGACGAAGCCAGGGTGTAATGGATTCGGGTACGTGCGATTTTATCATTTCTTCCAAAGAAAAGCATTGCACTTGGCAAGTCACATTGGTGGGCTTCCGCCATCCGGAACATTAAATAGGAACTGATCCGTCCAAGACTCAATCGCGAGCCGCTGAGCTTGTTTAGCTCACCCAAAATTCTTCGTAAAAGGGAATAAGCATCTTTGAGGCATGTGGCGTCTGTCGGATCAAGGTTGCTGAACAGATATGGTCTTGCCTTTACATACGAAAACATATCTCCGGCTTTGCTTACAGGTCATTAATATTGGCCTCGCTATAAAATCCTCTGTCCATAACCAGTTTGATCTTGTCATACCCAAGCAGATTAA
>CAIYZD010000759.1 GCA_903930585.1 uncultured Geobacteraceae bacterium
AGGTATACGACTTTTTCGGAAAAGAACTCCTGGTCGGCCTCGGGAATCACCCACCGGTCAGCCAGGATGTAATCCATGTACTCGACACCCATCGTCCCAGGGTAACCGAGATAGTTAACTTGGACGGGTGCGGGACGTTGTGCAAAGATATCGGACCGAGATCCCGCAGTATAGCCGGCCAGATCCACCACTATATCAATCTCCAGCGAGCGGAGAAGCTCCGCAATCTCTTTGGAGCTTTTGTCCCGTACTTCGATAAACCGGTCAAAGGCGTCAACCAGGCGGCTGCGCAGCAGACTGTTATTATCACAGCCCAATGAGATGGCCGTTGT
Organism: uncultured Geobacteraceae bacterium; assembly: GCA_903930585.1. Classification (GTDB taxonomy): domain Bacteria; phylum Desulfobacterota; class Desulfuromonadia; order Geobacterales; family Pseudopelobacteraceae; genus JACRCG01. Next base: position 333 of record CAIYZD010000759.1, read on the forward strand.
TTCAAATCGTGACTTGTCATGGTTTTCAAAAATTCCCGCCATCAAATGGCTGACCGGATGTTCCTGCAGATCGGGCGATACATAGGCGATACGGATTCTATCGTGTTCGTACCGTTCACCCCGCCACACATTCGGTTGGGAAGGGGCCTGTCGTCCTGACATTTGGGCGCCACGCAGATGCTCGCGCGGTGAGTCCGATATGCCCAGCAGCTCCAGAGCACCGCACACACACTTTCCCGCTGCCATACCCGCAGATATTGAGGTAATGCAACCTCCCAGAGGACCCCAGTTGCATGCCATTTGAAGAGCATTGCAATATGCTCCGAGCACATAATCAAAGTCAGGATCAAGCTGAAGTAAACGTTGGAAGACCACAATGGCCCTGTCATACAGTTTTGTATCCCGATAGAGAAGGCCCTTGTTATTAAGCACCTTGAGATTATTCGGATCGTAGCTGAGAATCCGGTCATAGTTTTCCAGAGCTTCGAGATATCGTCCCATTCCTTGTAAAATTGTACCACTGTTCACCAAGGCGTCGGTACTATTGGCGTCAATGCTCAAAGCACGGCCATAACTCTCCAACGCTTCACTGTTTCGTTTCATGGCCTGTAAAACAAAGCCGCGGTTGTACCACACCAATGCGAAATCAGATTTTACTCCGAGTGCCTTATCGAAATACTCTAATGCTTTTATATGGTTGCCATTTTTTTGAACAATAACACCTAAAGAAAACAGGGCAATAAAATCCTTAGGGTTACTCTTCAAGATCTGCTTAAATGCCTCTTTCGCCTCACGCAACTGCCCGCTCTCTTGCAGTTTCAGGGCTTTATTAAGTTTTTTATCGATCACGTGGTAAAAAGCCTTTCTTTTTTACTATAGCATCGCCGCAAGCGCATCTCGTCTATCCTTCGCCTGGCTGTACGCCGGATCAATTTCCAATGCCCGATTGAAGCTTGTCAATGCTTCTGCATATCGTTGCAGCACTTGCAGCACAACTCCCCGGTTGAACCAGGTTTGCGGGAACAGCGGGTTCTGCTCTGCAGCACGGTCAAAACAGTGCAACGAAGCACCAGGATCACCAAGGTTCATAGAGATTACCCCAAGGGAATAGAGCGAAACCACATCACTCGGGTTCTCCACCAGTATCTGTCGGAATGCTGCCGCCGCTTCGTGCAGCTCACCCTGTTCCTGTAATGCCAACGCCATCTTAAGCAACTGATCCTGATCCATTGCAAAGCTCTCGTCATCTTCTCCTTCCGAAGCAGTCGTCGTAACGGGAGTTGGTAGTGGTGCCTCAACCGCAAAGCTCGCCGGGGATTCTCCCTTTTGCTGTCGCTCCCACATGGAGATAAACGCGGATTCCAGGCTACGGCAGTGCCGTTTGGTATCGAAAAGCGGGGAAATCTCGCGATTCCTGATCAGCTTACGTTTTACTCTCTCCAGCAGCGAGCGGTCACGGGCGAACCGTACGGCCAGATCCTGGTATTCCTGCAACGATCCAACAACCAGTTCCGGCATACCGATAGTGTGGAGCAGGCTGCTTGCCACCCGCCCCGGAAATGCACTGCCCATACAGGTCAGGACCGGCAGACCGACAAACAGGGCGTCACTCGCTGTCGTATGGGCGTTGTAAGGGGTGGTATCGAGAAAGAGATCCGCCAGACAATAGCGTGCCAGATGATCCTCCACATTTGGAACTCGGGTGGCAAATATCAAACGACCGGGATCAACGCCCCGCAACCCCGCCTCTTTTTGCAGGTTCTCTTCCGCAAAGCTGTTAAGCTTCATCAGCCACAGTACGCTTCCCGGAGTCGCTTTTAGAATCTGCATCCAGATGTCAAATATTTTCGGCGTGATTTTATAGCTGTGATTGAAGGAACAAAAGACGAACCCCTCGGCCGGCAGACCGTATTCTTCTCGGGTGGGGATCCTCTCGGCAATTTTCACCGTCGCATCGGTCGGAAGGTACGCATCGGGAAGGTATACGACTTTTTCGGAAAAGAACTCCTGGTCGGCCTCGGGAATCACCCACCGGTCAGCCAGGATGTAATCCATGTACTCGACACCCATCGTCCCAGGGTAACC
>CAIYZD010000760.1 GCA_903930585.1 uncultured Geobacteraceae bacterium
CATGCTTCCAATGCATGACAATATTCGCGGCAAAGAAGTCTACAATTAACCTCATATACCATGATCATGAACACACAGCTTACCCTTGACCAGCTTCGCTCCATGAACCTTTATGGTATGGCAAATGCCTATGAAGCCGCCATCATGCTCCCAGTCCACGAACAGCCAGCAGCGGACACGCTGCTCGGCAAGCTCGTTGATGCCGAGCAGCTTTTTCGAAAAGAACAGAGCACCAAACGATACTTGCTGCAAAGCAAGATCCGTTATCCAGCCATACTTGAGCAGGTGCACTGCAACGCCGCCCGAAACTTGAGCCGGGATCAACTGCTAAGCCTTGCTGATTGCAGTTTTATCAGGCGAGGGGAAAACATTCTTATTACCGGGGCCACAGGGTGCGGCAAGAGCTACCTTGCCTGCGCATTGGGACGGCAGGCATGCTCACTCGGCTACCGTACACTGTACTTTGGCATGAACCGATTTCTTGAACGGATTGCCCAGACAAAACTCGACGGAACCTTTGTCAGAGTGCTTAACCAGATTGAACGAACCCATCTGATTATCCTTGATGATTTCGGCCTGCAACCCCTTGATGCAACAACACGTATCGCACTGCTGCAGATCCTTGAAGACCGGTATGGAAAACAAGCTGTAATGATCACTTCTCAGCTTCCAGTTGCCCAGTGGCATGACGTAATTGGAGAGCCTACCATTGCCGACGGAATCATGGATCGACTGGTCGGAAATGCTCACCGGCTTGAGCTGAAAGGTGAATCATTAAGAAGAAAGAAATTGGAAAAAATTATATAAATTCTGACAACAAATCTGGCTTGAAAAAGTGGCACACTTTGCCACGGAATGGGTGGTACACTTTCACCCGGAATTAGTGGTACACTTTCCCCGGAATACTCACGTTGGGCATAACCGCCATAGAGGACAAACTTGTTCAACAAGCAGTTGTCACCGTGCTTACGCCGATATACGAAACGGAATTCTATGGATTTTCCTACGGATACCGTCCAAACCGCAATCAACACAAAGCACTGGATGCGTTGGCAGCGGGAATACTGACCCGTCGCATAGGCTGGATTCTTGATGTAGATATACAAGCCTTTTTTGATACGATACCTCATGAACCTTTACTGACACTCATCAAGAAGAGAGTGGGGGACAAAAGGGTATTGCGTCTTATCAGCAAATGGCTAAAGACGGGATACAGCGAAGAGGGAATGATTCACCGGCAAACAGTAGGTACACCGCAGGGATCAGTGATTTCTCCACTGTTGGCCAACATCTATCTTCACTACGCATTAGACGAATGGGTAGAGTCCGAAAGGCGGACCCGACCGAATGGAGATGTTATAATTGTGAGGTTTGCTGACGACTGTGTGCTTGGTTTCCAGTACAAATCAGAGGCAGAAAGATTCCTTACAGCCATGCGGGAACGGCTCGCCGGATTCGGTCTAACTCTTAACCCGGAGAAAACACGGCTGATTGAATTTGGCCGGTATGTTGCCGAAAGGCGGCAGAAACGGGGAGAAGGTAAACCAGAAAGTTTCAACTTTCTTGGATTTACCCACCTATGCAGCGTTAACAAGAAAGGCGGGTACTTTCTGAAACGGCAAACTATAGGCAAGCGACTGCGTGAAAAGGTACGAAGTGTTGCCATAGCCCTGAAAAAGAGGATGCATAGACCAGTTTCCGAAACCGGAACGTGGTTGCAAAGTGTCGTACAGGGCTTCGGATTGTACTTTGGAGTGCCAGGTAATCATAAAGCTCTGCAAAGATATCGATTGCTTGTAGTCAGAGCGTGGTTCAAAAGCCTTAGACGTCGCAGCCAGAAAGGAACCGCCATGACTTGGAAGCGTTTTTCGCCCATAGTAGATGCTTATATTCCGCGCCTCCGAATATGCCATGATTTCCCGGAGGCACGATTCGCTATTACTCAAGGCAGGAGCCGTATGCGGTAGTTCCGCATGTACGGATCTGTGCGGGGGGTGTCAGGCAACTGGCATTCCTACCGCGACGACGTAAGCGAACTGCACGATTGAGCTGTCAACACAAAAGGGGTAAGATAGGAGGGCAGGGAAGTAATTGTTTTTTATTTTTATTCATAGATTTTGATAAAAATTTTGTTA
>CAIYZD010000761.1 GCA_903930585.1 uncultured Geobacteraceae bacterium
CTGCTGTTTAGCTCCGGCCCGATCCAGCAGGTCTATTGCCTTGTCTGGTAGCCGGTGGTCGCTATCAAAGCGGATAGACAGTTCAACCGCGCTGCTGATAGCGTCGTCATCTATGGTGCAGCCGTGGTGATTTTCCAGCTTTACCCTGATCCCTTTCAGCATCTCGATGCACTCACCCAGCGACGGTTCTTCTACAATCACTTTTTCAAAGCGGCGCTCTAGGGCTCCATCTGATTCGATATGCTTACGATATTCATTTATGGTGGTTGCACCGATACATCGCAAATCACCTCTAGCAAGGGCCGGTTTTAATATCTGAGCTGCATCCATACTCCCGCCGGCTTTACCAGTTCCAATAAGGGTATGAATTTCATCGATGAATAGGACTACATCTTTATGCTCTGAGGCCTCTTTTATTATGCCCGTTAGGCGTTCTTCGAACTCACCACGGTATGATGTGCCGGCAACTAGAACGCCCATGTTCAGTTCAATAATTCGACTACCTTGCAAAAAGTCTGGAACTTTCCCTTCTATAAGTCTTAAAGCCAAGGCCTCGACAACTGCAGTCTTTCCAACACCAGGTTCACCGACCAATACGGGATTATTTTTAGTATTCCGAGCTAATGTTTGAATGACCTGGAGAAGTTCTTCTCTGCGTCCTACGAATGGGCCAAGCTTTCCATCTTGAGCGGCTCTAGTAAGATCTTTGCCAAATTTGCCCAGAAAAGATTTTGGTTGCTCTTTGATTGGACCATCCTCTACAGGCACCTTGAAACCTTGTGTGACTCGAGTCAATAAGTGTTGCTTTAGATCTGACGGTACAATGGATTGCTTCTCAAGTAACGATCCGAGTAATTCACCAGGCTCGCCGAAAATAGCTGCCATTAGGTGTAACGCCGTAATGGTCTCTCCTGCACCTGCCAATGCTGAAGCTATTTGGAAAAAAGCTTTGCATTCTGGGCTCCTATGAATGATATTTTCTGATCGTTCATAGGAACCTTTACCCAATTCTTTCCTCAGATTACGACGTAGCGTTGTCGCTGAAATGGAAAGTTCAGAACAAACTTCATGTATTGCCGCCCATTCCGCTCGAATACTGTTCCATTGTTCCCTGTTTAAATTCAAATCGTCAGGCTTACCAGAAGAGACTTTTTCGAGGCTTAATAGGCCAATGATTGTATGCTCTTTTTCGATGAACTCTGAGTTGGCGGCTGAGGCTTCCCATACGGCTAATTTCCAGGCGGTATCAACGGAAACTGAAAGTGGTTTCATAAAATAAGCTCCTAAACAAATTCATCTCGGATGCATATAACTTCCAAATACGGTTGTTATATGAGCTTTGCTAATACCACTGATACATTATCGTGACCGCCGCTAGCGTTCGCCGCATCAATCAGATTTATTGCCAAATATTCCAAGCTATTAGTGTCACATGAAAGTACTGACTTGATTTCAACATCTGAAAGCATGTCAGTCAAACCGTCTGAACACAACAGAAGTAAATCTCCAACATTTACGTCAATTGTATTGAAATCAGGAATTGGTACTGAACCATGGCCTAGGGCTTGTGTCAGTGTGTGAAATTGCTTTTCAGGAATATTTTCTCTGGCTACTCCGCTTGCTAGCAGCTGATCCCCCATGGTGTGATCAATTGTGATTTGCTGCAATTTATTTTCTGAAAAGAGATAAGATCGACTATCACCGACATGAGCCACATACGCCTTGAAATCACGAATAAATAAGATAACCAGAGTTGTTCCCATGCCCATAAATGACAAGTTAGATCTGGCTTTGGCATTTATTTCCCAGTACGCAGCGTTCATTGCATTTGCCATTGCATCAAAAATCCCTTCATCAGGGGTATTTGCAATGACTTGGCTCAGTGTCTCAGCTACAATGTTAACCGCAATGTTACTTGCAATCTCTCCTGCATTATGCCCCCCCATACCATCAGCCAATATATATATACCAAGGGAGTCGTTTGCATAAATACAGTCCTCGTTGTTTTCGCGAACAAGGCCAGAATGAGATGAATATGCTGATATCATATTTAGCTATGTCCCGAACGTTCTTGAATCAAAAACTTCAATCTGCCATTTGCAAACTTCATCTGATCAGAGGTCAAGTCATCAGAAGTTGCTATGTAATCCATATAGCTTTTCATAGCCTCTTCCTTCATGCCTAAATTGTCTTCAATA
>CAIYZD010000762.1 GCA_903930585.1 uncultured Geobacteraceae bacterium
GCGTTCTTCTGCAACAGCGGCGCAGAGGCGAACGAAGCGGCTATCAAGCTGGCGCGTAAATACAGCCGGGATACGTTTGGTCCGGAACGGTACGAAATCATCACCGCAACGGACTCTTTCCACGGCCGCACCATGGCTACCGTTTCCGCCACCGGCCAGGAGAAGGTGCAGCGCTTTTTTGATCCGCTGCTGCACGGCTTCAAGCATGTCCCGTTCGATGATGTGGCTGCGCTGGAAGCGGCAGTTACCTCAGCCACGTGTGCCGTCATGCTGGAACCGATTCAGGGTGAGGGGGGGGTTAACATGCCGTCCCCCGGTTATTTTCAGGCGGTACGGGAAATTTGCGACCGCCACGGCCTGCTGCTGATCTTCGATGAGGTTCAAGTCGGCATGGGGCGTACCGGTACCCTTTTCGCCTATGAACATTTCGGCGTGATCCCTGATATCATGACCCTGGCCAAGGCACTTGCCGGTGGTGCACCGATCGGCACCATGCTGGCGAAAGATGTCTTTGCCGCCGCTTTTGTACCCGGCACCCATGGTTCGACATTCGGCGGCAATCCGCTGGTTTGTGCCGCTGCCATTGCCACAGTCCGGACGATTCTTGAGGATGGCCTGTTGAACCGCTGCGAGGAAATCGGGGAATATCTCGTCGGCGAACTGGAGACGCTTCAGCACAAATATCATTTCGTAACTGAGGTTCGCGGCATTGGTCTCATGATCGGCATGGCGTTGACTATCCCGGCGGGAGATATCGTCAAAAAAGGGCACGAGCGAGGTGTGCTGCTTAATGTCACCCATGACACGGTCCTGCGCTTTGTGCCGCCGCTGGTGGTCACCAAGCAGGAGATTGACGCAATGATTGTAATCCTCGACGGCATTTTTGCGGAAGTTTAGGAGAGATATATGACGCGACACTTTTTAGCGCTGCACGATTACACGAAAGACGAGCTGGACGCTCTGCTGGCTCTGGCAGCCGATCTGAAGGCGAAGCAGAAAAATGGTATTCCCCATAAGCTGCTGGATGGCAGGACCGTGGCCCTGATTTTTGAAAAAGCCTCTACGCGCACCAGGGTTTCTTTTGAAGTGGGGGTCTTCCAGTTAGGCGGTCACGGTCTGTTCATGCCGTCGGCTAACTCTCAGATGGGGCGTGGAGAGCCGATCAAGGATAGTGCCCGGGTCATGTCCCGTTATTGCGACGGGGTGATGATTCGTACCTTCGGACAGGAGATTGTGGAGGAGTTTGCACAATACTCGGGTGTGCCGGTTATCAATGGTCTGACCGACCTGTTTCATCCCTGCCAGATCATGGCCGATCTGCAAACGGTTATGGAACATAAAAAGAGCTATGCCGGGCTGAAGTTTGCCTGGGTTGGCGACGGCAACAATATGGCCAATACCTGGATTGAGGCGGCGGCTATCTTCGGTTTTGAATTGCGGCTCGCCTGTCCTGTCGGCTATGAACCGGATGCCAAGGTCATGGCGTGGGCTCAGGCCAAGGCGCCCGGCCTGATTTCACTGACAACCGACCCGAAGGTAGCGTTAGACGGTGCTGATGTGATAAATACCGATGTCTGGGCCAGCATGGGGCAGGAAGCCGAACAAAAAGAGCGTGAGAAGGCGTTTGCCGGCTACTGTCTGGATGATGCGCTGCTCGCACGCGCCGAGCCGGATTGCATTGTTCTTCACTGCCTTCCGGCCCACAGGGGGGAGGAGATATCCGACTCGGTCATCGAGGGGAACAACTCGGTGGTCTGGGATGAGGCGGAGAACCGGCTGCATATTCAAAAAGCAATAATGGCTACGTTGATACAATAACAGCAACCAAAGGAGAGTACTCAGATGGCACCATTCAAAAAACAGGAAATCAATAAAATTGTTCTGGCCTATTCCGGCGGCCTGGATACCTCAATCATTCTCAAATGGCTGAAAAACGAGTATGGCTGCCAGGTAGTGGCATTTTCGGCAGATCTGGGGCAGGGGGACGAGCTTGATTCGGTCCGCGAGAAAGCTCTGGCCACGGGCGCCGACACGGTCTATATCGATGATCTGCGTGAGGAGTTTGTGCGCGATTTTGTTTTCCCGATGTTCCGCGCCAGTGCCATTTACGAAGGTCACTACCTGCTCGGCACCTCAATTGCCCGCCCGCTGATCGCCAAACGCCAGATGGAAATTGCCGCTCTGGAAAATTGCGATGCCGTTTCCCACGGCGCCACCGGTAAAGGGAACGATCAGGTGCGTTTCGAGCTGGCCTACTACCACTTCAACCCCGCCATCAAAGTTGTTGCGCCGTGGCGCGAATGGGACCTGAACAGTCGTCAGGCGCTGATTGAGTATGCCCAGAAAAACGACATCCCGATTCCGACAATCCAGAAACGTCCCTGGTCGTCGGACCGTAACCTGCTGCATATCTCCTTTGAGGGTGGCATTCTGGAGGATACCTGGGCAGAGGCTCCGGAAGAGATGTATGTGCTGACAAAATCGCCTGAAGAGGCGCCCGACAAGCCGCAGTACGTGGAGATCGAGTTCAGGAACGGCAATGCCGTGGCTGTTGATGGCGAACAGATGACGCCGGCCCAGTTGCTGGCTCACCTGAATACTATCGGCGGCGTACACGGCATAGGCCGTGTTGACCTGCTGGAAAACCGTTCGGTCGGTATGAAATCCCGTGGCGTCTATGAGACACCCGGCGGCACGATTCTTCGCGAAGC
>CAIYZD010000763.1 GCA_903930585.1 uncultured Geobacteraceae bacterium
GCACAATTAAATAGAGCGTTGTGTAAGGTGACATGACATGGGGTGTTTTCGGAAAGGTGTTACAATCGGGACGGGCTGGACGGAGGCCTGAGCAACTAAGAGGCGATCAGGACCTTGCGTCCTTTTACCTGAATTTTACCGTCGACAAACAGCCTGATTGCCTCAATAAATGTTTTATGTTCGGCTCTCTGAATCCGGGTGGAGAGTGTTTCTTCCGTATCATTCTGTTCAACCGGAACAACCGACTGCAGAATAATCGGGCCGGTATCGGTTCCGCTATCAACAAAATGTACCGTGCAACCGGAGTATCGGACTCCATAGTCAAGTGCCTGTTGCTGCGCATGAAGACCGGGGAAGGATGGCAACAGAGCAGGATGGATGTTCATGATTGCATGGGGAAAGGCGTTGACCATAACATCTGTCAAAATCCTCATAAAACCGGCCAGAATCACCAGATCCACCTTGTAACTGCGCAGAATGGAAACTGTCTCGGCATCGTATGACTGCCGGTCGGAAAAATTGATATTTTCATGTACAATTACCGGAATACCATGTGCCTGAGCTCGGGTGAGAGCATACGCCCCAGCTTTGTTACTGATGACACAGACGATTTCGGCGCTGATCTCGCCTGCTTCTATCCGATCAATGATGACCTGAAGGTTGGTGCCGCTTCCTGAAACCAGGACACCCAACCGGTACGGTTCATGTTCCGGCATGTTACCCCTCCACCAGCACGACTCGTTCATCACCGGCGCCGCATGTTGCAATGTCGCCAATAACCCAGGCATCTTCTCCAAGACCCTTCAACCGGTAAATGATATCTTCCGCCTGTTTTTCAGGGACCGCAATCACCATACCGATTCCCATATTGAATGTGCGGTACATCTCGTCCCGTTCAACATTTCCCGCTTTCTGCAATACCGTAAACAAGTTCGACCGCTCCCACCTGTTGGTATATATGTGGGCCTGACATCCCTTGGGAAGCACGCGGGGAACATTTTCCAGCAGACCGCCACCGGTTATATGGGCGATGCCGTTAATGGAAAAGTCTTTCAGCAGGTTAAGAATCGAGCGTACATAAATTTTGGTCGGAGTAAGCAATACATCAGCCACTGAAGCGTCCGAGCCGGGGAATGTGTCATTAATGGAGAGACCAAGCTTATCAAAGACCAATGTTCGTGCCAGTGAGTAGCCGTTACTGTGCAATCCGCTGGACGCAATACCAATCAGACGGTTGCTGACAGATATGCATGATCCATCAATAATATTGTCACGATCTACGACGCCTACGGTAAAACCGGCAACATCATATTCACCATCGGCATAAAATCCGGGCATTTCGGCAGTTTCTCCGCCAATGAGTGCACAACCGGCCTGTTTGCACCCTTCGGCGATGCCTTTTACAATCTCGGCACCTTTTTCCGGCAGCAGCTTCCCGGTAGCAAGGTAATCGAGAAAAAAGAGCGGTTCAGCCCCTTGAACAACAATATCATTGACGCACATAGCTACCAGGTCAATGCCAATCGTGTCGTGACGATCCGTCAGAAAAGCAATTTTCAGCTTTGTGCCAACTCCGTCTGTGCCCGAAACCAATACAGGATTTTTATACTTAGAGGCATTAAGGGAAAATAAACCACCAAAACCGCCGATGTCCGCCAGAACTTCCGGTCGTGATGTGGCTTTCACTAACGGCTTGATAAGATTAATAAAATTGTTTCCGGCAGTAATGTCTACTCCTGAATCTTTATAGGTCACCGGTTTTTCACTCATTGCAATTTCCTCCCTTATGTAAAGAATCCTTGTAGAACATGACCTCGAAAAAGTCAATTTCAAACTGGCATCACTATCACAACAGCAGAATATCTCTTGACAAATCCTCACCTTTTGGGATTATGGATAGATGTCAGTGAGCCCCTCCCACATAAATGTTACTCATATTACACATTGCCTTGCTGTTGCTGTTCTCTTTGCCCTGATAACGCCTCGTTACGCAAAGGCTGATATCTACCGGTATGTTGATGAGGATGATATCGTCCATTTCACCGATGCCCCCACGGACAAGCGCTTTAAAATTTTCATGCGCGACCTGAAAAAAGACAGGGAGTTGAGGACAAGACTAACAATTGCGTCAACCGTTAATCCTTCAGAGTTTGAGCAGCTTATCAAGAATTGTTCGGAGAAGTACGGCGTTAATCCGAGTTTAATAAAGGCGGTGATTCATGCCGAATCCGGCTATAACCCAAATGCCGTTTCGAGCAAAGGGGCCAGCGGCTTGATGCAGTTAATGCCCGGCACCGCCAGATCATTGAAAGTCACGGATCGATTCAACCCAAAAGACAATGTAGAGGGGGGGGTGAAATACCTGCGTTTTCTGCTTGATACGTTTCAAGGCGATATTTCGCTCGCTGTGGCTGCCTATAATGCCGGACTCAACAAGGTCGCCAGGTACGGCGGAATTCCCCCGTACAACGAAACACGAACCTATGTAAACCGGGTTCTGTCCTACATGAAGTCTTATCAGGAAAGCGGTATTTAAATATGACTTCCAGTCGGTCGAATGAGATTCTAAACCTGCCTAACATCCTTACCATGCTGCGGATTGCGGCTATTCCGCTTCTCGCCGTATTGCTGATGCAGCCGTGTCGATCTGCAGGATTTTGGGCTGCTGCTCTCTTCGCGGTGGCATCCATAACGGACTGGCTGGATGGCTATCTTGCCCGCCGGATGGGAATCGTTACAATCTTCGGCAAATTTCTGGATCCGATAGCCGATAAGTTGATTGTTATGTCGGCCCTGATCATGATCCTCCCGTTTAACCGGATTCCCGCCTGGATGGTATTGGTTATTTTGGGTCGAGAAATCATTATTACCGGTCTGCGCGGGATTGCTTCGAGTGAAGGGATCGTCATCCAGGCAAGTGACCTGGGTAAATACAAAACTATATTCCAGATCGTTGCCATTCTCGGGCTTGTACTACACTACAACTACAACTGGTTTTTCGGCATTTCACACCCACTCCTTACGGTAAACATGCATAACGTAGGAATGTTTTTCCTCTGGATCGCCACCGTTTTGACTATCTGGTCAGGTGTTGATTATCTGGTTCGTTTTATCAAGGTTATTGTCCGCTGATCCGCCGCTATCTGTTTGATTGCCCCAGGGGGATTTCAAAGTTTTTTCCGTTAAAGCTGAATCTTACCTTGTTCTTGTAGACCTCTTCTACCGTAACTCCGTCGATTGATGAGCCGCCGGAGACCGTAACACCATTAATCATTGCCATATTTTCAGCACTACCATCCTGAAAAGCGATGCCGGTTACTCTCAGTGCCGGTACCGGTTTCACAGCGTCAGGCAGTGGTGAAGAATGAAGAGCTTCCGGACTATTTTCCGGATCTGCCGGTTTTGCCACCTCCACCGCTTTCGAGGGTGATGCGGAAACGGCAGCAGCTTTGACAGGTACCGCTGTTTGTTGCCGAGTATCCGGTTTTACCGACTTATCCAGTACAACCGGTGCTGCAGCTCGTTGCGGCTCCGAATTGACAGGTGATGACACCACAGTCGCGCCAGATGATAGATTCTGCCTGGAGAGCGGGGCTGATTTTACCGTTGCGGACGTATTGGTATGGTCCGACCGCATATAAACATAGGTAGCTCCGGAACCGGCTGCCAACAGCAGGGAAGAAAAAAGGAGTATGCCTGCAGGGGAAAAACGGGGAGGGCGATCAGTCCGCAGGATTTCAGCATCTATCTTCAACTCATCCCGGCGGATTACTTTGTCGGTTTCATATTTTTTAAGAGCTTTTAGAATAGAACTCATTTTATGCTTCCGGACGCTGAAATGGAGGGAACCTTCTGTGTTGTGTAGTATTTTTCGAGAGCGACAAGCGTTAACTCTCCAACCGTATCATCGCGGGAGATACCGGCTGATTGCTGAAAATCAGTGACCGCCCTGGTTGTTGCGACACTGTAAATGCCGTCTATGGCCGCATCATAGGTGCCTGCGCGCTTGAGAAGCTGTTGGAGTTCGGCAATTTCATGACGCATAGCTCCCTGTTTTATCTTGTGAGGGATCTGGCCGAAATTCCGCCAAACCAGATAAAAGGTACCGCTTGCTATTGCATTCAGATCGTTTTTAGCAAGAAGAGTGCTTCCAAAAAGTGGCGTTGATACTGTAACGGAATTATTCCTGATCTCCGTAACAGCGATGCAGTAACTCTCATATTTGCCGGTAATCCTGGTCACAACAAGAAAAGGTATGTTAAAGTGAATAGCTTCATCAAGAGTCCCTGTGAACGTGGTAACCTGTAATTTTCTTTTGGCGGCATATCGTGAGAACATATCGGGTACCGTAAGTTGACCGTTCAATTGTTTAATCGGAGGTACACTCCAGCTGGCTGCAATGGCATTAAAGGCATGCAGGTGAGTATCATTCTGGTCATACGACTGAATTTCCTGCTGAAGCCGAAGAAACGGTTGATTCGCAGTTACCGGGGCAGTGGATGAAGGGGGTGCGGTAGATATGCGACTATTCGCAGAAGAAATGTTGTTTGCAACTATCGACGATGTTGGGACAGGGCGATGAGTGTCAGTCCGTGTACCGAACTTGAAACCGTCTAAACCGACAGTCAGGGCAACAGCTGAGACGGCAAGGCAGAGTGATCCGGCAAACAGCAGAGAAAGCCGTTTACTGCGGGGTTCATTCAGGAGCTCCCTGATAGCCTTGATAACAACTGCTGCTGTTATACGCCGTTGTTCGTTTCCATAGCCAATCAACAGCGCACGGTCGCAGAGATTATTGATCAAACGGGGTAAACCGCGAGAATAGAGATGAATTAATTTGAGCGCGGAGTGACTGAAAGAGACTCCACCTGTTTCACCGCCAACTACCATTCGATGGTGAATATAGCTGCGGGTCTCATCCATGCTCATGGGACGCAACCGATAGCGTACAGCAATGCGTTGGTTCAACTGCCGCAATCTCGGAAGATTCAGAAGCAATGATAACTCGGGTTGACCTGCAAGCACAATCTGTATAAGTTTATCGTTTTCCGTTTCAAGATTGGAAATAAGCCGTAACTGTTCAAGGATCTCCGGTAATAAATTCTGTGCTTCGTCAATGACAAGAACAACGGTAATTCCTCGTGAATTCTCTTTCAGAAGAAACCGGTTAAGATCATCAAGCAGTTCATTGGCGTATTCGCTTACGGAATTGAGTCCGAATTCATGGTTGATACTACGAAGTAACTCTACGCCGGTCAGGCATGGATTGAAAATCAAAGCTGACCGGTAGGTCTCCTCACCAAGTTGACTGAGAAGCGTGCGCAGAACGGTTGTTTTCCCGGTTCCAACCTCACCGATAAGCTCGATAAAACCGTAATGATTATTGATACCGTACAAGAGGTGTGCAAAGGCTTCTTTATGATTTTTGCTCAGGTATATGAAGCGGGGGTTCGGCGTCAGTGTAAACGGTTTCTCGTTGAATCCATAGTATTTAGTGTACATGGCAGGTAACCGTTAACAGTGGTAATGTGTGAAGAGTATAAGGGAACAGAGTGTCGTCAATTTAAGTGGTTGTGTATTTCATAAAAGCTGATTATTTTCAAGAGAAATCAAATTATTTCATTTTCAGTCAGACGTTATTTCTGTCTTCTGACAGGTAAGGTTTTTTATTAATGCACTACATTACATATAATACCGCAACACTTCTGAATAATACAATAATGCAATGCATTGTCGACTTAAATAAGGTTACCACCCGATACCCTGTCCGGTTGTCCGGGTATTACGCCGCCCTTATCAGGAGCCCGGGCGATGCCATCTGGAAACAGTGCATGCCGGATACACGTGAGCTGGAAGATCACTTCCAATGCCCCGATCCGCTGGATGAAAAAAATTTGAGTCCGGTTCCGGGCCTTATTCATCGCTACCCGGATCGGGTCGTTCTGCTGGTATCCAATCGTTGTCCCGTGTATTGCCGCTTTTGCATGCGTAAACGGCTTGTGGGAAAAGCGGATCTACCCATGGGTGAGGATACTCTTCGTAATGCTCTGCAGTATATTGCATCGCATCCCTCTATCCACGATGTTATTTTATCCGGCGGAGATCCGCTGATGCTTGATGACGCATCGTTATCAAAAATACTTACCGGACTCAGGGCCATTTCTCATGTTGCAATCATCCGGATCGGAACCCGAATCCCGGTTACGCTTCCCGAGCGAATAACCGCGGATCTGTGCAATCTACTCAAAACGTTTCACCCGCTCTACATTAATACCCATTTCAACCATCCGGACGAAATAACCGTTGATTCGAGCGCAGCCTGTGCCATGCTGGCAGATGCCGGAATACCGCTCGGCAATCAAACCGTCCTTCTCAAAGGGGTTAATGATTCGGTTGACACCATGCGAAGTCTGATGACCGGACTGTTGGCCCTTCGGGTTAAACCGTATTATCTGCATCAGATGGACCTGGTGCAAGGTACTGCGCACTTCAGAACTTCGGTGCATGCCGGTCTGGAAATAATTCGGGGGCTCCGCGGACACATCTCAGGTCTGGCTGTACCGCATTACGTCATTGATCTGCCGGGAGGGAAAGGGAAGGTAGCTGTCCTTCCGGACGATGTTGAAATTGATGGTACCACCCTTCATCTGCGTACCTATACCGGAGAACGGTTAACGTATCAGGACGTCACAACTCCTCAGGAATAAATGCGACAACTTCGTCAATGGTATCGACTCCCGCAGTAAGCATCACCAGACGATCAATCCCAAGAGCAATTCCGGCTGACTCGGGCATCGCTGCAAGCGCACCCAGAAATGGTTCCGGCAGCGGCAACGCTGCCTGACCGCCGTTCATCCGAGTGCAATTTGCCTTTTCAAAGCGACGACGCTGCTCGACCGGGTCGTTGAGCTCGCTGAAACCGTTAGCCAGCTCAAGTCCGCCAACGTAGAGCTCAAACCGTTCCGCCAGTTCTCCATTATCAGGTTTTGTCCTGGCCAGTGCAGCCAACTCTGCGGGATAGTCCAACAGAACAACCGGTGAATCGAATGCAGCGAAAGCCGGCTCTATGACCGACGTCAAGATTTCCTCGTAAAGCCCTTTTTTCAGACAGTCCCATACGTCGACCTGCGCGAAATGCAAAAACGCCTCCTGAACGCTTATATGCTTCCAGGGAGCGAATGGATCAATTTGTGCCAAATTACGCTTAAAGCCACGACCAACCGGCAGACAGGTGGTCGCTACATACTGGAGCAGCTCTGTGCAATCTGCCATCAGGGTCCGATAATCGCATCCGGCCCGGTACCACTCCAGCATGGTAAACTCGGATAGATGCCGCGCCCCCCGTTCGCCGGAACGCCAGCAGCGGGATATCTGAAACAGCTTTGTGTGGCCACTGCAGAGAAGACGCTTCATACAGATTTCCGGTGATGTCTGGAGTTGCCAAGAGGAGAGGGGACCAATCGGATTGATATGTTCTTCAGGGACGTTGGCGGGAATAAGAGCGGGAGTTTCAACTTCAAGAAACCCCTGCTCCCAGAAAAAATCACGTACTGCTTTGATCACCTTCGCCCGCAACCACAAGGCGTCTGTTTTCATCGGTTACCCTTTAACTCGTGTTGAATACTCGCCGGTGCGGGTGTCGATGACGATCAGTTCGCCTTCTTCAATAAACGGCGGAACACGCAGCACATAGCCGGTCTCAACGGTGGCAGGCTTTGAGTCATTACCGCTCGTGTCGCCTTTAGCCCATTGTTCGGTTTCGGTGACACGCAGATTTACAAAGTTAGGGAGTGAAATGCCGATGGCTTTTTCTCCAAAGAGCATTACCTCGACCTTGAGGTTCTCAAGGAGATAGTTCTTGGCATCACCCATCGCATCTTCTTCCATTACGACCTGCTCATACGTCTGCTGGTCCATAAAGGTGTAATGGTTGCCTTCCTTGTAGAGGTATTCCATCGTACGTTCTTCAAGACTGGCCGGTTCAAACGATTCACCGGAACGATATGTCCTGTCAAGAAGCGATCCGTTGATCATGTTGCGCATCTTGGTACGGTAGAGAGCCTGACCTTTACCCGGCTTCACAAAATCAAACGCCACGACCAGATACGGGTCTCCGTCAAGAATTATTTTTAACCCTTTTTTCAAATCGGCTACGGTATACATTCGTTCCTCGCACAGTGTATTTTGAAACAAGACAAGCCCTCCATAAAGGACGGGCCTGTACAAATATATTCAGAGAGTTGACTGCTTATTTGGCGCGATAGGTAATACGGCCTCGTGTGAGATCGTAGGGAGAGAGCTCGACGGTAACCTTGTCGCCGGGAAGAATCTTGATGAAATATTTACGCATCTTACCGGAAATATGAGCAAGAACCACATGTTCGTTTTCAAGTTTAACACGAAACATCGCGTTTGGTAACGGCTCAATTACGGTACCTTCGACTTCAATTGCCTCTTCTTTACTCATACTTTGTCCAGCTCCTCATGTGATACGATTGATGCGAATTTTGCTACATTACTGACAGTGCTGTAAAAATGCAAGCTAATTGTAAAAGACATGGTAAAACAGCCCATAAGATATATTATGTCAAGTTCATTACGTGATACCTATACGGGAACCGCCCGACGTTTCTTTGCTGTAATAAGTCGAACCTGGCGTTCCTGAAACCAGTATGCATAGGTCCAGTTCATCATAACAACGAGCCGGTTCCGAAATCCGATCAGATAGTACAGATGCAGCAGCAACCAGGCCAGCCAGGCAATATACCCGCGAAAGTTAAAGCCGGCCGTCGTTGCAACGGCGGAACTTTTTCCTATTGTCGCCATTGACCCTTTATCAAAATAGTGAAACGGAGGAAGAGTTTTGCCCCGTTCACGCGCAAGAACCATCCGTGCGGCATACTGACCCTGCTGGCTTGCAACCGGAGCCATCATCGGCAGAGGTACCCCGTTATTAACGCAGCACGCCATGTCACCGACAACGAACACCTCAGGATGATTACTGAGGCTGAGATCCGGTTGAACAACGATTCTCCCGGCCGCGCCGCGCTCAACTCCCGACAGATTACCGGCCAGTTCCGCTGCTGCAACACCGGCAGACCAGAACAACGTATGAGAAGCTATCATGGCACCACCATACAACTCTACCGATTCTGCGGTTGCTCCGACCACCCGCGTTTCCAGCATGACTTCGACTCCCATTGAACGCAGCTTGTCATGAGCGTACCGGCGCAACTCATCCGGCATGGCTGTCAACAGCGATTCCGCTGCTTCAACAAGAACAATCCTGGTCTCGGTGGCGGAAATGGCGGGATGATCCAGCGAAAGCACATAGACTATCAACTCTCGTAATGCTCCTGAAAACTCGACCCCGGTCGGCCCTCCCCCAACTATCACAAACGTCAATAACGCCGCTTTTTTCTGCGGATCGGTTTCACGGGATGCCTTTTCATACATCAACAGGATATGATTACGTAAATCCTCGGCTTGATCAAGGCGTTTAAGATCAAAGGCGTACGTAGCAACGCTTTCCATCCCAAAAAAATTGGTGCGACTGCCGGCAGCAACAATCAGATAGTCATACGGAACCTTGCCCGAGTCGGTAAGAACGCACTTGTCATTCAGATCGATACCGCTGATTTCTGCAAGCAGAAATGAATCTCCCTGCCAGCGACGGGTTAAGCCGCGCAGAGGATAGGCAATCGCTTCCTGTTCTAGTCCGGCAGTTGCGACCTGATACAATAATGGTTGAAACAGATGGTAATTGTTTCGATCAATCATGATGAGTTCAATATCTTTTTCCGCCAAAACCTTTGAGGCCCGCAACCCGCCAAATCCCATACCGGCAATGACAACTCGTTTCTTAGACATATCTTACACCTTTACCAGCATATATTTTGTTGCAGCACTGTTGTACACAAACTGTCACAGTTGCATTTAACTCTAACATACCTTATAAACCGAAAGCGAGTGAAGAGGCAAATTTCAAAAAAACAGTTCCATTACTTGTATAGCCTGCACGAAGTTTACACGTCCATATCGAGATGCAATGAATTCATTTCTCAATACATTGAAACTTCGCGGAAAATTGCTTACGCTGGTGTTACCACTGGTAATAATTCCAATTTTCGTCGTCGCCGGAGTGATTGGCCTGATTGCCAATCAACAGGCCTACCGCGGCATCACCAAAACCAGTAAAGACGATCTGCAACACCTCTCCGCATTCTGTATAGATCTGCTAAATGCCCACTACCAACAGTTTCAGGTTTACAAACTCGATAAGACACGGAACCTCAATAATGAGTTGGCAACGCTGACGGCGCTTTCGTATAACCTTGTAGCCGCCGAGCAGAATCAGCACGTCCATGCGGGAATCAACCTCAAAACGGCCAAACATGAGGCACGTCAGGCGCTGAAAAAAATAAATGTCGGAGAAAGCGGCTATATATACGCCATGACCAGTCGCGGTGACCTTCAGGCTCATATTGCCCGCGAAGGCGAGAACGTTTTTAACGAACGTGATGAGAATGGTCGCTATTTCATCCGTGAAATGTGCACAGCCGCCAGGGCCAGCAAACCGGGAGAAACGCTATTTATCACCTACCCCTGGCGCAATGCGGTTCTGGGTGATACAAAACCCCGCACCAAAGTGGTCGCCTACAAATATTTCCGGGAGTGGGACTGGATAATTGCAGCCGGCAGTTATCTGGACGAATCAGTTGGAGACACTGCGTTCGAACGTCAATCGTTTGCAAATCTCAAAGATCGTATCCGTGCAAAAAAAGTTGGGGCAAGCGGCTATATATTTTGCATGGACAGTAAAGGCACGTTTACGGTTCACCCCGACTCCGAGGGGAGAAATCTGATCGATGCGCGAGATCTTAACGGCAGCAGATTCATTAAGGAGATGTGTGCTAAAAAAAGCGGCTGGATCCGGTACCCCTGGAAAAACAGTACCGATACCGCCCCCCGGATGAAGATTGTCCGTTATGATTACTTTGAACCATGGGACTGGATCGTTGCCGTCGGATCGTATGAAGATGAATTTTATCTGGAAGCACATCAGATCAAGTCACATATTCTGATCAGCATGGCAGCTCTGATACTGGTGGTAGGAGCCACCGCAACGGCTTTGGTGTTCCGGGCTTCAACCATTTTTACCCGACCGATCACGCATATGATGTCGGTTATCAAGCGGGTAAAACGGGGCAATCTGGACGAACGAATGGCTGTTGCCGGTGAAGATGAACTGGCTGAAATGGGGAGCGCCTTCAACCGAATGGCCGATATCATCCAGCGAAATAAGGCTATTGAATCAAATCTTGCCCAACAGGGAAAAATGGCTTCCCTTGGCATATTGTCTTCAGGCGTCGCTCACGAAATCAATAATCCGCTGGGAGTCATCCTCGGGTATGCCGGTTATCTGGAAAGCAAAATGGGCGAAGATGATCCCAATTACCAATATATTCATGAAATCAAGCGGGAAAGTAAGCGCTGTAAAAAAATAGTCCAGGATTTATTGTCTTATGCCCGCACACCTCGACCAACGCTTGAATTGACAGATCTCAACGAACTATTGTTGCAAATTGTCGATTTTGCTGCTAACCACACTGATATGCGCGGCATAACGATTCATACCGCCCTGGCAGAAAGACTCCCTCTTGTTGAGCTTGACGGTGACCAGCTGCGCCAGGTTGCCATAAATCTGATTCTGAACGCCGGTGGAGCCATGCCGGATGGTGGCATTCTTACGGTCAGTTCAGAACTGATTGATCCCGCGCATGTGTGCTTGAAATTCAGCGACAGCGGCTGCGGCATACCCCAGGAAAGTCTGGAAAAAATCTTTGAGCCATTCTACACTACCAAAGCTCGCGGGACGGGTCTCGGTCTGGCTATCACGCGACAGATCATAGATCAGCACCGCGGTGAGATTCACATTGACAGTGTCGTCGGCACGGGGACAAGTGTCATCGTAACGCTGCCGACAGAGCGGGAGGAATTGTAAGTGGCGGCTAAAGAACGTATTCTGCTGATTGATAATGAAGCCGGACTCTGCCGGATGATGGAGCAGATTCTGCTGGACCACGGGTATCTACCACGATCCTACACATCGCCGCAGCAGGCGGTCGAAGAGTTCAAGGCTTCTGCCTGGGATCTGGTCATAAGCGACATTAAAATGCCCGGCATGAGCGGCCTGGAGGTGTTACAGGCGATAAAAGCCAAGCAGCACGATATTCCGGTTATTATGATCACCGCCTATGCAACCGTCGATATGTCGATCCAGGCGCTCCGTAAAGGCGCCTACGATATGCTGACCAAGCCATTTGAGCCGGACGAACTTGTCTATCGAGTAAAGAATGCCCTGCAGCAAAGACAGTTACTCGAAGAAAACCGCGAACTTCGCGCGGAACTCGAAGATAAATTCCGGTTTGATAACATCATTGGCGCCTGCGAAGGGCTGAAGAGTGTTCTGGAACGTGTTGATAAAGTTGCCGTCAGGGACACGTCGGTCCTTATTACCGGTGAGTCGGGAACCGGTAAAGAGCTGATTGCACAGGCAATCCATTACAATTCTCCCCGCCGCGAGAAACGATTCGTTGCCATTAATTGCGGCGCATTACCGGAAAATCTCCTGGAAAGCGAGTTGTTCGGCTATAAAAAGGGAGCGTTTACCGGCGCGACCGAAAGCCGGCACGGACTTCTGGAAGCGGCCAACGGAGGCACGCTCTTTCTGGATGAAGTTGGCAACCTGCCGATGAATGTGCAAAAGACGTTGCTCAGGTTTCTCCAGGAGAAAGAATTTAATCGACTGGGGGATACCACACCGACCAGAGTAAACGTGCGGGTTCTATCTGCTACCAACTCTGATCTGAAAGAAGCGATAAAACGGGGTGAATTCAGAGAAGACCTCTACTATCGCTTGAATGTTGTCAACATCCACCTTCCCCCCCTGCGTGAGCGAAATTGCGATATTCCGTTGCTCGCCGCCCACTTTATCTCACTGCAGAATCAGAAATTCAAAACGGCGATCAGGGGTTTTGAGGGGGAAGCTATGCGGCTCTTATCTGCCTGTGAATGGCCGGGTAATATCCGGCAGTTGAAGAATGTGGTTGAAGCCTGTATGGCTATGGAGACGGGAGAGTATATTTCTCCGGAAACACTGGCGCAGTTTACCGAAGTTGATCAATGGAGAAGTATCGTGGCAAGAGAAGCAGAGCAGATTAATCCCGGCATCCCCTACAGCACTGCTCTGGAGCAGTTTGAAGCCGACCTGCTCAAAGGACTTCTGAAACGACACGGCGGCAATATTGATTTGGCTGCCCGTGAGGCCGGCATGAACATGGTTACGATGTATAGGAAAATAAAGCGGTACGGAATCAAGAAGGACGGGAACTGAGAGCTTCCGGATAACAGAAAAGCCCGGAGAAGTTCCGGGCTTTTCTGTTCGATACATCAGGGAGTTGTAAAAGACACCACTATCGATTGCGCGATGTTACCGCTTTGAGCGGACCATTCATACGGATTGCAGCGGCAAACTCCATCCAGAACACGAGATAAATAGAAATCATCAGCGAAAGTCCGATATTCTGATTTTCTGCTCCCAAGGCTTTGGCCAGGATTGGAGAAGCAAATCCTGCGCCATGAGTGCCGGTAACGCGTTCCAATATATAAAACAGGGGAAGCGTCAACAGCGTTCCAACGATCATGATGGCGATGCCGGCAGGGCGTTTGATCCAGTATTTTGGTGAAAAACCATACATACGCATGAAGATGACGACCCAGATAATCCAGACGGAATAATCGACTGCCGCATCCGGCAGGGCCAGTTTGTTTTGAACCAGCACCACTTCCAGTACCGTTACAATACCAAGCAGGGTAAACATCCAGTTGAACTTTTCATTGGCCTGAGTCTGCCAATTACGGCTGTCAGGAGCCTGAACCTCTTTGAACGAATGGCTGTGTGTGCCAAGAGCGGAGAACAGTATTGCAAACCAGATACCGGCATTATGGAACAGGAGCGAAGCGTGATTTCCGGCTACGTTGGCAATGCGTGACATCGGGTCACGGGCGAAGTCGCCGGCAATCCGCATCAGAAAAAGATTGGCGACTACTGAACAGCCGATAATGACCGATATGGTAAACAACCGGCGTGGGAGCAGATACGGGTCAACTTTATCCGGAAAACCGATAATAAAGGCAAACCATATCAAAAACATGATCAGGGGGATACCGAATGTTATTCCATACACCGAGTTACCGGCAAAATCACCACTCTGAGCATAAATGATATAATGGCCTTTCGGATCCACATTAGTATTTGCGGCTTTAACAACATCCTTGGGCACCTTTTTTACATGCGGCAGCAGTCCCATGGCATACCAGCCATGGTCACCCTGGGTGGTATCAACAACCCAATACTGATCACCCATCATTTCATCAAGACCTGCAAAAAGCTGCATACTGAAAGCAGCGCAGATGACGCATACAAGCAGCAGCAAAACAGCATTGGAAATTTTCATCGGCATTGTTATATCCTCCCCTACATAGTATCTTGAAAGTAATTTCGGGATTGCGAGCAACGGTTCCCTATTCTTTATGTGTTGTCCAAAACATCGAAACCGCATTTGCAGCAAAGAGACCATACAGCCACATGGTGTTCCAGGCCGGACCGGACCAGTGACTGCCGCGCCCGCCCCCGACTACGCCGGAAGCAACAACAATCCCGATCAGTGCCGTAAAGGCCACCATTGCTACCGATCTCAGAATGGCGCTGTTACGCCATGTGTGACGTTCAAGATCCTCAATCCGTGCCAGCAGCTCAAGCTCTCTTTCGCTCATCTCTTATCTCCTTAACAATTAGTAGCACAACAAACAGTGTGCTTATAAATACGGCCTGTATAACCTCTGCTTGACTGATGTTGAATACGATGTGGTACAACATGTTGTGCTCCATTTTAAACCGGGGTAATATGTTAACGCATTTCTGCACAGATTCGGTTTTCAGCCGGGTAACGGTCGGAGAGTTCAAGGTATTTGATACACTGAAGATGACGCCTGCTACAGTATCGAATAATCATGTTCACGTCATACGGTGAAATATATCCGCAACCGACATCACATTGATCATCGCTTTTTCCATAGAATGGGCAGATAGTTTCAGATATCATAGTTCCCTCAAGTAGCTTGCTGTTATATTGTATACAGCACATGGCGTGCCAAACGTTGAATAAACAAAATATACAATAAATACAGCATGTTGATAGCAAGTAAACTCTTCGTCATCTTGAATGTATTTGCATGGATGCAAATTGGTTCAGGAGAGCATAGAGGCGTTTATACCGCTGATTCGTCGTCAGCGCTAAAATAAATGAATTATTACAGTATGTTATTATAATATATTCGTAACCGTCGGACATATTTGCATATCTGCAAATATGATATATACTTTTGCACAAATGCAAATAAAGGATAATAAAGATATGGAAATGGATAGGATCAAGTGGAATGAGCGCTTCATGTCGGAGGATTCATTTCTCGGAGAACGCCCCTCCCCTTTTCTATCTCGTGAGATAGAGAGGATTAAAGCACTGGTTCCGGGTCGTGATGCAGTGGATATTGCCTGCGGTGAAGGGAGAAACAGCGTGTTTCTGGCGCAGCATGGGTTCCGGGTTGTCGGATTGGATATTTCGGATATCGGTCTTGCAAAAGGACGAGACCGAGCTCAGGCCCAATCGGTACACGTTGAATTCCGGAGAGTTGATCTTGATGAATACCGTATTGAAGAGAAATACGATCTGATACTGAATTTCAATTTCCTGCAACGGAAACTGATTTCATCTGAAGTTGCATCACTTAATCCGGGAGGCGTGCTGCTTTTTGATACCATCATGGCCTCGGAAGAGTTGCTTCAGTTACACAACCCGGATTATCTGCTGCAACCGGGAGAACTGAACAGCATTTTTTCAGCGTACGACGGGGATATCCTCTATTCTGACGAAAGCCGGAGTGGAGACATGCCGACAGCACGTATCCTCTTCAGAAAAAGTATAACGGGGTCTGAATAGCTACGCCGTTAAAAACAACGAAAGACCGTAAATTAATCGAACAGTGTGATAGAGTTTTTCCCGGCTTCGATTTAAGCCGAATCAAAGGATATGAGCATGACTGCATACACTCCTGCTATGACATTACCGGATATGAACTCAATTACACAATATTGCCGGGTTGAAGATATTGAAACGTTTTTGCAGATGATTTCTGAAAGTATTACATCTGACCGCGACCGTATTATCGACTGGAAACGCACGAAAGAGTTGCTGGTTGCATCGATAGAACAAACACGAGGGCCGCTGCTTAAAGCAATTCATGAAAGCCTCAACCAGATCGAACTCGAACGTTTCCTGTTGATTTCTTCTGTGAATGAATTGCACCGGTCATGTACTGAGTATCGTGACATTTTGTCGTCGCATGTCATGAATACCGTGCTGATTGAAATGGATGCCGCCGGATATGTGCGTCCTATGGTACCCTTTGCACTCATCAGCATGGGTAGTGACGGTCGTAAAGAGCAGACTTTGATTACTGATCAGGACAACCTGATTGTCTACGGAGATGATGGGGGAGAAACTGCCGATTACTATTTTAATGAATTATCATCCCGCCTGGTCGACAAACTGGAAGAAGCCGGTTTTATGCGCTGCACAGGTGATATCATGCCGACTAATCAGATTTGGCGCGGATCGTTCAGTCAATGGCACAAACGACTTTTATCCATTGTCCGGTATGAAGTGGAGGACATCGGAAAAAATGTGATGAATTTGATTGTTCTGTCCGATGCCCGTTATGTGTGCGGAGATAAGGGGCTGGCCACTGAATTGATCGATATGATACGGACAATGGAACATGAATATTTTCAGGTTCTGTGGGGGATGGCCAAGGCTGCGACAGAGATGAAGCTGGCGCTAGGATTCATGAAGCGCATCTGGACGGAAAGCAGCGGCGAACATAATGGTGAATTCAATATAAAATTACTGGCTTGGGCTCCGCTTGTCATGAATGTCAGGATACTGGCCATCAACCAGTGTATTCCGGCAACCAGTACATTGGAGCGCATTTCATTACTTGAGTCGGAAGGGAGTTTTTCTCCCTCATTTACCCGTGATCTTGTCGATGCCTACCATGTCCTCACCAAACATCGAATTCTGATCCAAATCAGGTCACTCAAAGGTATTCAGAGTGATTCGCATTACCTCAACCCGTATCAGCTCTCAACTACTGAACGTGAACAAATCCGTCGTGCCATGATTAAAATTGAAGATCTGCAAAAAATCATTCACACCAACTTTCATATTGTGTAATCAAATGGGGGGTGACCAAAGCCACCCCCCATTTGAGACAAACCGTATTAACAATAACTATCAGTGATCGATCGCCTTGGCCATGCCGAGACCGGTATTTTGACGAACATACACTTCGTCGAACATTTCTTCAGCACGCTTGTTCGGGAACAAAAGTGCGCCCAGAATGGCGGCGATGAAACCAAGTGGGATCGAGATAATGCCTGGGTTTTTCAGCTTCAGGATAGGCTCTTCAAGACCCATGATGGACTTACCGTCTTTACCCAATACATCTTTTCTGGCTTTCTCAAGAGCCTTGGTATCCTTGACATCAAGGACAGCTCCGGGGGGGAGACCCGCCTGCTTTTTCTCCAACGCGGTAATCACCTTTTCAGCGCCTTTGGCGACCAGTTTCGGGTAGGTCATGTTGGGGGAAACCATAACCAGACCGATTGAAGCGACCGTGCCGACAACCAGGCCGGAGATGACACCGGCAGTGTTGAACTTGCGCCAGAACAGCGA